>NZ_LMVQ01000553.1 GCF_001545925.1 Mycobacterium sp. NAZ190054
TCACGGCGTTCTGGGGCCCGCACTGGCGGCGCGAGATCTCGGTGATGGTCGCCGGGTCGGCCGAGCAGTTCGCGACCCTGGCCGGGGGCGGCGCCGATGTCGCGGCCACCGGTTCCCCGGCCGGCGGGGTCCTGAACTTCCTGATCGTCTGGTTGATCCCGGTCGTCCTGGGTGTCGGCTACGCGCGCGGCCTGACCGATCGCCGCTGCGCCGCCGTCGCGGCGATCGCCGCGTTCGGGGCTGCACTGGCGCTCGTCGGACCCGGCCGGTACGAGGTCTCGCTCGTGGTGACGGGCGTCGAGGAGTTCTCCAACGTCGCCCCGCCCACGCTGGTGCTGGCGCTGCACTGCATCTGGATGTCGTGCGCGTTCCTCTGTGTCGCCGGTGCCGTCGGCCGCTGGGCCCGCCGCCCGCGGGTGTGGCGGATCGTCAGCGCGGGCAATGCCGGCGCGATGACGCTGTACCTCTGGCACATCGTGGCCATCGCGATCGCCGCGTTCGCCCTGCACGCGGTGGGGCTGGACGCCTACGACGTCTCAGCGCCCGGGTTCTGGGGGCTGCTGGCGCTGCGCGAGGTCGCGTTCGCCGTGGTGATGTTCGGGTTGTTCCGGCTGCTGGCACCGCTGGAACGCCGCCCGCTGCCGTGGTGGGACCGTCCCGCGACGTGCACCGGCGCCCGCGCCGCGGTGGTGGGCGCACTGATCTGCGTCTCGGGCGTCGTGCTGGTGGTGACGGCCAAGTTCGGGCTCGGGGACCCGGCGGGCTGGTCGGCGCTGGCCGCCTTCCTGACACTGATCGCCGTCGCCCGGGTCTGCGCCGTTGCGCCGGCCGGGCTCAGCGTCCCGTCGGCACCGAGAACAGTCGGCTCGCCGCGGCCTTGACCGGGTCGGGCAGGACCCGCAGGGCGGTGCCCATCACCTTCGACATCGGGGACGACGCCACGACCTGCCGGTCGCCGCGCATCAGCGCGTCGAACCCCTGGCGGGCGACGTCGGCCGGATCGTCCTTGGGGCCGCGGCCCACCGGCGTGTTCAGCATCTTCGCCCTGGCGAAGAAGTTGGTGTCGGTGGGGCCGGGAAGCAGTGTGGTGATCGTGATCGGCGAATCGCGCAACTCGTCCTGAAGGGCCTTGGCGAACGACTGTACGAACGATTTCGACGCGTTGTAGACCGGCTGGTACGACCCGGGCATCATCGACGCCACCGACGAGGTGAACAGGACCCGGCCGGCCTCGCGATTGGCCATCTCGCGCAGCACGAGCTTGGCCAGGTGCACCGTGGAGCGCACGTTGAGGTCGACGACGCTCAGGTCGTCCTCCAATTCGCTTTCGAGGAACATGTCGCCACGCCCGACGCCGGCGTTGAGCGCGGCCGCCGAGAGCGCCCGTCCCCCTTCGACGGTGCTGTTGAACAGGTGTTCCACGCCGTCCGGGGTGCGCAGATCCACCTGGACCGACTGCACCGCGACCCCGAAACCGGACAGTTCGCCCGGTATGGCGTGAATGGCGTCGTCATCGGCGGCGACCACGAGGTCATAGCCGTGGTTCGCGAACTGGCGGGCCAACTCCAGGCCGATTCCGCTGGAGGCTCCCGTGATCAATGCGAGTTGTGCTTCTGTCATCCCGAGCCCGTACCCGGGGGCGGATGCGGCAAAAGCGGCTTTCGCTTCCCGGATGGCCGGGGACGGAATGCGAAAGAATGCCTCCGGCCGCGCACAGGTTCGGCGGAAAACTTGATCCCATCCAAAAAACGGACAAGGATCGGAACCGATGACCGAAGAACCCGACTACTCGGCGGTGCTGAGGTCGGCGGCACTGCGTGTCACGCGGCCGCGGATGGCGGTCTTGCACGCCGTTGGACAACACCCCCACGCCGACACCGAACTCATCATCAACGCCGCGCGCGAACTGCTGCCCGACGTCTCCCGGCAGACCGTCTACGACGCGCTGAACGCTCTTGCCGCAACGGGATTGGTGCGCCGCATCCAGCCCGCCGGTTCGCTGGCCCGCTACGAGACCCGGGTCGGTGACAATCACCACCACGTGGTGTGCCGGTCCTGCGGAGTGATCGCCGACGTGGACTGCGCGGTCGGCGAGGCGCCCTGCCTCACCGCATCAGACGATCTCGGCTTCGAGGTCGACGAGGCCGAAGTCATCTACTGGGGCGTCTGCCCCGACTGTTCGACAGCCCCATCACCGCAATGATGTACGGATTACGAAAGGGAACACTGTGACCGACACCTCCGACGCCCGCCCCCCGCACTCCGACGACAAGACCCGCAGCCACAGCGAGTCCGAGAACCCGGTGATCGAATCGCCGGAGCCGAAAGTCCACGCCCCGCTGACCAACAAGGACTGGTGGCCCGAACAGGTCGACGTGTCCGTGCTGCACAAGCAGAACGAGAAGGGCAACCCGCTCGGTGAGGACTTCGACTACGCGACCGAGTTCGCCAAGCTCGACGTCGAGGCGTTCAAGCGCGATGTCATCGAACTGATCAACACCTCGCAGGACTGGTGGCCCGCCGACTACGGCAGCTACGCCGGCCTGTTCATCCGGATGAGCTGGCACGCCGCGGGTACCTACCGCATCTTCGACGGGCGCGGGGGCGCCGGTCAGGGCTCCCAGCGCTTCGCCCCGCTCAACAGCTGGCCGGACAACGCGAACCTCGACAAGGCGCGCCGGCTGCTGTGGCCGATCAAGCGCAAGTACGGCAACAAGATCTCCTGGGCCGACCTGATCGCCTACGCCGGCAACGCCGCGCTGGAGTCGTCGGGATTCCAGACGCTCGGCTTCGCGTTCGGCCGCGAGGACATCTGGGAGCCGGAGGAGATGCTCTGGGGCCAGGAGGACACCTGGCTGGGCACCGACAAGCGCTACGGCGGAACCAACGACAGCGACCGTCAGCTGGCGCAGCCGTTCGGCGCCACCACGATGGGCCTGATCTACGTCAATCCCGAAGGTCCCGAAGGCAAGCCGGATCCGCTGGCGGCCGCGCACGACATCCGCGAGACCTTCGGCCGGATGGCGATGAACGACGAGGAGACCGCCGCGCTGATCGTCGGCGGCCACACCCTGGGCAAGACGCACGGCGCGGCCGATGTGAACGTCGGTCCGGAACCGGAGGGCGCACCGATCGAGCAGCAGGGTCTGGGCTGGAAGTGCCCGTTCGGCACCGGTAACGCCAATGACACCGTCACCAGCGGTCTCGAGGTGGTGTGGAGCACCACGCCGACCAAGTGGAGCAACGCCTACCTGGAGCTGCTCTACGGCCACGAGTGGGAGCTGACCAAGAGCCCGGCCGGCGCCTGGCAGTTCGAGGCCAAGGACGCCGAGGCCATCATCCCGGATCCGTTCGGCGGCCCGCCGCGCAAGCCCACCATGCTGGTCACCGACGTCTCCATGCGGGTGGACCCGATCTACGGGCAGATCACCCGGCGCTGGCTGGAGCATCCCGAGGAGATGAACGCCGCGTTCGCCAAGGCGTGGTACAAGCTCATGCACCGCGACATGGGCCCGGTCACCCGCTACCTCGGACCGTGGGTGGCCGAGCCGCAGCTGTGGCAGGACCCGGTGCCCGCGGTGGATCACGCGCTGATCGACGAATCGGACATCGCGGCGCTGAAGAACTCGGTGCTGCAGTCGGGCCTGTCGGTGCCCCAGTTGGTGAAGACGGCCTGGGCGTCGGCGTCCAGCTTCCGCGGCACCGACAAGCGCGGCGGTGCCAACGGTGCGCGCCTGCGTCTTGAGCCGCAGCGCAGCTGGGAGGCCAACGAGCCGTCCGAGCTCGACAAGGTGCTGCCCGTGCTGGAGAAGATCCAGCAGGACTTCAACGCCTCGGCGACCGGCGGCAAGAAGGTCTCGCTGGCCGACCTCATCGTGCTGGCGGGTTCGGCGGCGATCGAGAAGGCCGCCAAGGACGGCGGCTACGAGATCTCGGTGCATTTCGCGCCCGGCCGCACCGACGCGTCGCAGGAGCAGACGGACGTGGACTCGTTCGCGGTGCTCGAACCGCAGGCCGACGGCTTCCGTAACTACGCGAAGCCGGGGGAGAAGACCCCGCTCGAGCAGCTGCTGGTCGACAAGGCGTACTTCCTCGACCTGACCGCTCCCGAGATGACGGCCCTGATCGGCGGTCTGCGCACCCTCAACGCCAACCACGGGGGCAGCAAGCACGGCGTGTTCACCGACCGGCCCGGCGTGCTCAGCACCGACTTCTTCGTGAACCTGCTCGACATGGGCACGGAGTGGAAGCCGTCGGTGGCCACCGAGAACGTCTACGAGGGCAAGGACCGGGCCACCGGTCAGCCGAAGTGGACCGCGACCGCGGCCGACCTGGTGTTCGGCTCGAACTCGGTGCTGCGCGCGGTGGCCGAGGTCTACGCCCAGGACGACAACCAGGGCAAGTTCGTCGAGGACTTCGTCGCCGCCTGGGTCAAGGTGATGAACAACGACCGGTTCGACCTGCGGTAAGCCGTAGCGTCACAGCCGGTTCTCGGATCCGAGTACCGCCCACACCGTCTTCCCGGTGGCTGTCGGCATCGAGCCCCACGATCGGCTCAGTGTCGCGACGATGGCCAGCCCGGAGACGGTGTGGGCACCGGACACCGGATCTTCGCGTCGCGCAGCGGGAGTGCGGGACTCGTCGCTGACGGCGACGGTCACGTCGCCGTTGCAGCTCTCCAGGACGAGTGCCGGGCGGCTGAAGGTGTGCTCCAGCACGTTCTCGACGAACACCGACGCCACCGTGGAGGCCGACAGGATCAACTCCTGGTGACCCCACCCGGTCAGCCACTGCCACCAGGTCCCGGGTCCGTCGCAGGCTGGCCCGCTCCGCGTCCAGGTCGGCGGCGGCCCGCCTGCGGATGCGGTGTGCCGCGCCGAGCGACGCGACCGCAGCACCCGCCTCGGGGTACACCGGGACGTAGCGGGCCGCGCCGGAACGCCGGATCGCCTCCCGCCCGGCGGCGTGGCCGCACACCAGCACCACCGGCACGTCGGGCCAGGTGCTGACGTGCCACCGTGCGCTGGTGAAGACGGTCCACGCGCTGTCGGAGGGGACCTGCAGTGCGCTGACCTCGACCAGGACCGCCGTCGGCTCGTCCAGCGCCGCCTTGATGACGCTGTCCCGGACGCGGCGGTAGGTCGTGCTGTCCAGCGTTCCTGACACCGTCAGCGTGACGGTGCCGCCCGGCGACGGTGTCGCCGAGATGTCGACCGCACTTCGTTCATGCATCCGCGCCGGGCACTCCGGTCTCGACGAGGGAGATCCGCTCCCGCAGCACGGCCAGCGCCTTGTCGGTTTCGGCGGCCAGCGCCGTATACCGTTCGCGAATTCCCGCTGATGCGGCCTTGCCGGCGAGCTGATGGGCCAGCCGGGACTTCTCCTGCAGGCTGCGCACCGCCGCCATCAGTGCCCTCTGCACCTCGCCGTCGCGCGCCGACAGCAACGCGTCGGCGCTCCAGCCGTGGCCGATGTGGCACCTGTAGTGCCCCTCGCCGGCCACCTGTAGCGATCCGTTGCAGTCAGGGCAGGTGAAACCCGAAGGAGGACCGAAGGATTCGGGGTCCACCTCAGCGGCCGCCGGTTCGCTCATCGCGATGTAGTTCTCCAGTTCCATGTAGCGGTCGGGCAGTCCGCCACGGCGGGAAAGGTCCTGGGAGACGAATTCGGCGAGCACGGCTCCGAGGTCGGAAGCGCGGACGGTCCGGTCGACCACGCCGGCGCGCAGCGCGTTCGACGGCATGGCGGGAAACAACGCGTCGTCCGGGGACTGGCACAACGTCGCGCCGCCCCTGGCGCGGATCGCGGCCAGCCCCAGCACCCCGTCGTCGAGGACACCCGAGAGCAGCACCCCGATGGCGCGCGGGCCGAATGCCACCGCCACCGACCGGAACATCGCGTTGAGCGCCGGACGGTGACCGTTCTCGCCCGGACCCCGCGACAGCACGATCCGGTGATCCTGGGTGAGCAGGTGACGGCCCGGTACGGCGACATGGATCCGGCCCGGTTCCAGCGCCATCCCGTCCTCGGCGCTGACAGCGGTCAGCGGACCCGCGCGGTCGACGATCTGCGCCAGCACGCTCGGACCGTGCGCGGGCAGGTGCAGGGCCATCAACACCGCGAACGGCAGGTCCGCGGGCAGGCTTGCCGCCGCTCTGGTCAGGGCTTCCACACCGCCGGCGGAACCTCCTATCGCCACCACACCCCGGATGCGCGCGTCCTTCGGCTCCACGGTCACCCCGAACAGGTACCCGCACCCGGCGCAGATAACCGACCGAGTCATCCCGGCAGCGAAGACGGCGGGACAGCACGCGAAGAGGGGGCCGACCGGCCGTTTGGTTTTCCGCGGAATCGGCGCATCTACGTCTACGTCAGAAAGTCAGGAAGGACCGTATGAAGATCGCGATGGTAGGTGACCTGACCGACGGTGGCTACGACGTCGTCAGCCTCGCCGATGCGCTGGCACGGCGCGGACCCGAGGTGCGGATGCTCACCGCGGGCCCACAGGGCGCCGCTCCCGCCGGGGGTTTCACCATCGACCGCATTCCGGTCGAGGTGGCCCACGGCGCCCGGCCCGAGGACCTGATGCCGTTGATCGGTGACATCGCGCGGCACCTGATCCGGGCATGGGAGTCGGCGCGGCCCGACGTCGTGCACTGCCACGGCTGGGGCTACGGGATGGCGGCCCAGTTGGCGGCGAAGCGTTGCCCGGTTCCGACGGTCCAGACGTTCCCCGGCCTGACCGCGGCCGCCCGCCGGGACGGTGACGGCATGGACGCCGCGATGAGGATCCAGTCCCTGTTGGTGCGCAACGCGACGGCGGTGACCGTGCCGTGCCATGACGACATGAGGGACGTCATCCGGTTGGGGTGCCCGCGCGCGAGAGTGTCGGTGCTCGCCCCCGGCGTCGAGGTCGACGACGTGACCGCCGAGGAGATCGTCTCGCGGGGTACGGAGCCGACCCGTCGGATCGTGGCGGTCGCGCGCGACCTCACCCCGGCGCAGGGTCTCGCACAGGTGCTCCGTGTGCTTCCGTCGCTGGGTGCCGCGGAGCTCGTGCTCACCACCACGCACGCCGATGACGGACAGTGCTCGGACCAGCTGCTGGACCTGGCGCGGAAACTCAAGATCGACAAGCGGGTACGACTGGTCGCCGGCGTGAGCGGCGACGACCTCACCGCGCTGTTCCGGTCCGCGGACGTGGTGGTCGCCCCGGCGCTGTACGAACCGTCCTGTGCCACGGTGCTGCAGGCGATGGCGTGCGGCGCACCGATCGTCGCCACCGCCGCCGGCGGCGTCCGTGACGCGGTCATCGCCGACGTCACCGGCCTCCTGGTCTCTGCCGGCAGACCCGATGCGCTGGCCCGCGCGCTGCGCTCCATCCTCGGCCAGATGGTGCTGCGCCAAGGTATGGGCCTGGCCGGACGCTCGAGGGCGCGATCACGGTACAGCTGGGACCGCATCGCCACCGACGCAGAGGTCGTCTACGGCTCGGTGCTGGACCGCGAATCTGCACCCCTGCGCTGAGCTGCGGCTCAGCGCGGTCAGCGAATATTTGAAAGCTGTTGTAATCCAGCGATTTTGACCCGGATCCGGGGCCGGGGAACTTTTTCGCCCGAAACGTTTGGCGAATTCTCTTAAGGGTATTTGGCGCCGCATGCCGCCGAGCTCTCGGCGCCGCAGGGTGCTGATCTGGCACGTCCACGGATCGTGGACGGAGTCCTTCGTGGCCGGCGGACACCACTACCTGATCCCGGTCGACGACGCCCGCGACGGGGATGGCCGGGGCAAGGCCGGACGGGATTGGGCGCACGCCACCGAGATCGGCGTCGGTGAACTGTCCGACGCCGAAGTCGACCTCGTCGTGCTGCAGCGCCCGCACGAGCTCGACCTCGCCGCGCGGCTGCTGGGCCGGCAGCCGGGAATCGACGTGCCCGCGGTGTACGTCGAGCACAACACGCCCCGGCCGTACGCCGCCGACAGCGTGCACCCGATCGCCGGGCGCACCGACATCCCACTGGTCCACGTCACCGAGTTCAACCAACTGATGTGGGACAACGGGTCGGCCCCGACGCGGGTCATCAACCACGGCGTCGCCGACCCCGGCCGGCTCTACACCGCCGAGGTGCCCGCCGCCGCGACGATGATCAACGAACCGGTCCGGCGGTGGCGCACCGTGGGCGCCGACCTGCTCACACCGCTGAGCCGCTACGTGCCCGTCGAGGTGTGGGGGATGGGCACCACCGCGCTGGACAGCGAGCCCCGGGTGACCGGGCGGGTCACCGGACACGGCGACGTCCCGGGCCGGCCGGTGCTGCACGCGGTGGCCCGCCGCAGCGCCTACCTGCACACCGCTCGCTGGACCTCGCTGGGGCTCTCGTTGTTGGAGGCCATGTGCGCCGGAATGCCGGTCGTCGCGGTGGCCGCGACGATGGCGCCCCTGGTCGTCCCGGCCGAGGCGGGGGTGGTCAGTGCCGATACCGCGGTACTCGGGTCCGCCCTACGGCATTTCGTCACCGACCGGGAGGCAGCTGAAATCGCAGGCAAGGCCGCACGTGAATTCGTGCTGGCGCACTTCGGGCTCCGACGCTTCCTCGGCGACTGGGACCGGTTGATCGAGGAGGTTTGTTGATGCACGCCACGACCCGACGGCTGGAGATCGCCATGGTCTCCGAACACGCCAGCCCGCTGGCCTTCCTCGGCGGAGTCGACGCCGGCGGCCAGAACGTCGCCGTCGCCGAACTGTCCTCGGCACTGGCCGCGCAGGGTCACCGCGTGGTGGTCTACACCCGCCGCGACGATCCCGATCTGCCCGACCGGGTGGACACCGGACAGGGGTTCACCGTCATCCACGTCCCCGCCGGACCGCCCGAGCCAATGCCGAAAGATGCTCTGCTGCAATACATGCCGCAGTTCGGTGACTATCTCGCCTCGTGCTGGAAGCACCGGCGTCCGCACGTGGCGCACGCGCATTTCTGGATGTCCGGGCTGGCCACCACGGCGGCCGCGCGCCGCCACCACGTTCCGGTCGTGCAGACGTTCCACGCGCTCGGTGTGGTCAAGCGGCGGCATCAAGGCGCCGACGACACCAGCCCCGACGAACGGATCCGGCTGGAGTCCGCCCTGGCCCGCGACGTCGACTGGGTCGCCGCGACCTGCACCGACGAGGTGTCCGAGCTCAGCGGGATGGGGCGGGACTGCACACGCGTGTCGGTGGTGCCGTGCGGCGTCGACCCCGGCGAGTTCGGTGATGCCGGGCCGACCGCCACCCGCGGCCGACTGCACCGCATCGTTTCGGTCGGAAGGCTGGTGCCGCGCAAGGGTTTCGACACCGTCATCGCGGCGATGACGCACCTGCCGACCGCCGAGCTGGTGATCGTCGGCGGTCCGGACAAGTCCGAGCTCGGTGTGCGTCTGCCGTTCGGTGAGATCCCGTTGACCGGTGAGGTGTACGAGCGGCTGAGGGACCACCGCAGTGCCGGTGACCTGATCGCGGGGATCCGCCCGGAGCACCTGGAGGACGCGTCCGTCATCGACGCCTATGCCAGGATCAGCGCGCTGGTCTTCGACGTCACGGTCGAGATGGTGGAGTCCCTCGGCGCCGACAAGTACGTCTACTTCGGGGTCGACGGCCCCGGTGCCCAGGCAGAACAGCTCACCGAGGTCGCCGCGGAGTCCGGGGTGGGGGAGAACGAGTTCGTCGCGCGTGTCCCCGTGCAATCGACCGCGAAGCCGGGCGCCACACTGCAACTGGCGTTGAATCCCGGCAACGTGCAACTCTTCGATCCGCGTACCGGAGTCAACCTGTCGCTGCCGGCGGCCGGTACGTGAGCGAGGTCCTCGACCGGGTGCGTACGCACCTGCTGGATCACTTCGCACGCCGCGGCGTCACCGCTGAGCCGAGCGTCGCGAGCGTCACCTTCCTCGGTACCGAACGCATCGACGTGCTGCGGTTCGCGGCGCCGGGAGACGGTGCAGTGCAGTATGTTTCGCTGGGATGTTCGCGGCACCCGATGGGGGACCCGACGGACATGCTGGCCGATCCGGTGCAGGGCCCCCGAGCCGAGATCGTCGTCGCGTTGCGGGGGCCCTCGCCGACCGGGCTGTCGCGGTCGGTCGCGATCGTCGCCGCAGCACCGGCGGTCGAGGGACTGGTGCTGGCGCCGGACGCGCTGATCGACCTCGAGACACCGCTGTGGGAGGGAGCGCCGTTCACCGCTTTCCTGTTGGGTGGCAGCGACATCGATGATGTGGTGCTGCCTGATCCGCTGTCGCCGGTGACGGTTCTCTCGGCGGTGCCCATCACCGCGACGGAGGCGGCGTGGGTGCGGCTCAAGGGGGCGGAGGCGATGAGGGAGGCGTGGGGGCAGGACGGGGTGGATCCGACGGACCCACGGCGGCGGGCCGCCAATCCAACCTGAGCGGCGGGCCGCCAATCCAACCTGAGCGGCGGGCCGCCAATCCCACCTGAGCTCAGAGCCAGTTGTTGCGCCGGAAGTTGCGGTACAGCAGCACGCACACCGCGGTCATCACCAACAACACCATGGGATAGCCGAAGTCCCAGTGCAATTCGGGCATCGCGTCGAAGTTCATGCCGTAGATGCCTGCCAGTGCGGTGGGCACGGCGGCGATCGCGACCCAGGCCGAGATCTTGCGGATGTCGACGTTCTGCTGCATCGCCACCTTGCCGAGCGCGGCCTGCACCAGCGAGCTGAGCAGTTCGTCGTAGCTGGCGATGCGGTCGGAGGCCTTGATGGTGTGGTCGAGGACGTCGCGCATGTAGCGGCGGATCTCGGGGTTGATCAGGTCCCCGTGATCGGTGCCGATGGCCTGCAGGTCGGTGGCCAGTGGGCTGACGGCCCGGCGCAGTTCGACGACCTCGCGCTTGAGCAGGTAGATGCTCTCGATGTTGGTCCGCGCCAGCGGGGAGAAGATGTCCTCCTCCATGGCGTCGATGTCGGTTTCGATCAGATCGGTGACGTCGAGGTAGGTGTCGACGACCTGATCGGCGATCGCGTGCATCACCGAGTAGGGGCCGAGGCGCAGGTTCTCCGGTGAGTTCTCCAGGTGTTTGCGTACCCCTGCCAGGCCGCCGTGCTCGCCGTGCCGCACGGTGACGACGTAATCGTGCCCGACGAAGATCATCACCTCGCCGGTCTCGACGATCTCGCGGGCCTTGGCCATCGAGTCGTGTTCGACGTAGGTGACGGTCTTGAGCACCAGGAACAACATGTCGTCGTAGCGCTCGAGCTTGGGCCGCTGGTGGGCGTGCACGGCGTCCTCGACGGCGAGGGCGTCCAGGCCGAAGACGTCGGCGACGGCCTGCATCTGCTGTTCGTCGGGCTCGTGCAGACCGATCCACACGAAAGCGTCTCGGCCCTCGGCTTCGAGTTCGTGAACCTTGGCCAGCGCCGCGGCGTGGGTGTATCGGCCGGGTAGCCGCTGCCCTTCGCAGTAGACGCCGCAGTCGACCATCGCCTGCGAGACCGGGACGTGGATCCGCTTCGCGTCCGGAGCTGCGGTCTTCGCCCGGCCCGCGGCGCGGATCCTGCCCACCTGCCGGCCCGTCGACGACGGCGGCAGCGCACGAAACGAGGGCATGGACTCACCTCCCCTCGTCAAGGCGTAGGGCTCGGAGATGCCCTTCGGGCACCCGGGAAATCGTACGCGCCCGCATCGCGCTGTTCTCCTCACCGACGGGGAACCCATTCCTGTGAGTTTGTATGGTCGGTTACCCTGACGCCCGTGTCGGAATCAGTGGGATCGGTAGAGCGCACGCCGCAGGTCGTCATCGAGGACAGCGAGATCTTCGAGGCTCACGAGGGCGGCAAGCTCTCGGTTGAATTGAAATCGCCACTGGACACCCAGCGGGCGTTGTCGATCGCCTACACCCCCGGAGTCGCGCAGGTCAGCCGCGCGATCGCGTCGGACAAGACGCTGGCGGCGAAGTACACGTGGGCGAATCGGCTCGTCGCCGTCGTCAGCGACGGCAGTGCGGTGCTGGGGCTCGGGGACATCGGCGCCGCGGCGTCGCTTCCTGTCATGGAGGGCAAGAGCGCCCTGTTCAAGACGTTCGGTGGGCTGGACTCGATCCCGATCGTGCTGGACACCAATGATCCCGATGAGATCGTCGAGACGCTGGTCCGGCTGCGGCCGAGCTTCGGCGCGGTCAACCTGGAGGACATCTCCGCGCCTCGCTGCTTCGAGATCGAGCGGCGCGTCATCGAAGCCCTGGACTGCCCGGTGATGCACGACGATCAGCACGGCACCGCGATCGTGGTGCTCGCGGCGCTGCACGGTGCGGCGAAGGTGCTCGACCGCGACATGCACACGTTGCGGGTGGTGATCTCCGGCGCCGGCGCGGCCGGTGTGGCCTGCGCCAACATCCTGCTGGCCAAGGGCATCGCCGATGTCACCGTGCTCGATTCCAAGGGCATCATCCACACCGGCCGCGAGGACCTCAATTCGGTCAAGGCCGAACTGGCCGAGCGCACCAATCCGGCGGGCCGCACCGGCGGCGTCGCCGAGGCGCTCGACGGCGCGGACATGTTCCTGGGCCTGTCCGCGGGTGTGGTGCCGGAGGAGTTCATCGCGACGATGGCGCCCAAGGGCATCGTGTTCGCGCTGTCGAACCCCGATCCGGAGATCCACCCCGACGCGGCCCGCAAGTACGCGGCGGTCGTCGCCACCGGGCGCAGTGACTTCCCGAACCAGATCAACAACGTACTGGCCTTCCCCGGGGTGTTCCGCGGGGCGTTGGACGCCGGCGCCCGCCGCATCACCGAGAAGATGAAGGTCGCTGCGGCCGAGGCGATCTTCTCGGTCGTCGGTGACGACCTCGCCGTCGACCACATCGTCCCGAGCGCGCTGGATCCCCGGGTGGGTCCCGCGGTGGCAGCAGCGGTCGCCGCCGCGTCCGAGGGTTAGTCGCCTGAGCCGCTTGTGTTTTCGGGACCGCTGGCTGCGGCTGGTGTCCGCGGTGGTGGCTGCGGCCGTGCTCGCGGGATGTGGCGGTCAGTCGCCGCCGCCGTCGATTCCGGTCGGGTCACCGGCGGATCCGGAATCGCAGTTGGTCGCCCATCTCTATGCGGCGGCGTTGCGCTTCTACGGCAATGCCGCGCATGTGACGGTGACGGACGCACCGCTCCGGCTCCTCGACTCCGGAGAGATCCAGGTCGCGCCGGGATTCACCGGGACGCTGCTGGCGCGGTTCGCGCCGGACTCTGCTGCCCGGTCGGACGTGCAGGTTTACCGCACTCTGCTCTCGGTGTTGCCCGAGGGAATCGCCGCGGGTGACTACACCACCTCGGCGGAGGACAAACCGGCCGTCGCGGTGACCGAACGCACCGCCGACGAGTGGGGCGGCCGGGACGTCAGCGCGATGGCGCGCCGGTGTGACGGTATCGCGTTCGGGTCGGTCGCCTCGGTGCCGCACCCGTCGGCGGTCGGAACCTGCACGTTGCCGGCGGCACGCGTCTTCGCCGACGCCGAGGCGATGTGGGCCGCGCTACGCGCCGGTCAGATCGACGCCGCGTGGACGACGACCGCGGCCCCCGGCGTTCCGTCGGAGGCCCTGGTGCTGTCGGACAAGACGTCGCTGATCCGCGCCGAGAACCTGGTGCCGCTGTACCGGCGGAATGAGCTGACCGAGTCACAGGTGCTGGCGCTCAACGAGATCGCCGGGGTGCTCGACACCGGTTCGCTGGCCGACATGCGACGCAAGGTCGCCGAGGGCACCGAACCCGGCCTGGTGGCCGGGCAGTGGCTCGAGGCGCACCCGCTCGGTGTCGGGAACTGACGCGGGCTACTTCTCCTTCGGCGTCAGCCGGGCGACCGCCTTCGGGAACAGGCTCTGGTATCCCGCGCCCAGGACGCGGATCACGACCTCGAACATCTTGGCGTCGCCGCCGACCAGGATGCGGGCTTTGTTCTTGCGCACGCCGTCGAGGATGATCTTGGCGGCCTTCTCGGGTGTGGTGCTGGCCAGTTTCTTGTCGAACGTCTTGGCCAGTTCCTCGGCGTCGAGGCCTTCGGCGGCGCTGGCGTTGCGCGCGATCGCGGTCTTGATGCCGCCGGGGTGCACGCAGGACACCTTCACCGGATGGCCGGCCAGACCCATCTCCTGACGCAGGGCTTCGGTGAAGCCGCGCACGGCGAACTTCGCCGAGTTGTAGGCGGCCTGGCCGGGCACCGAGAACAGGCCGAAGACGCTGGAGACGTTGACGACGTGGCCGTCGCCGGACGCGATCAGGTGCGGCAGAAAGGCCTTGGTGCCGTTGACGACACCCCAGTAGTCGACGTCCATCACCCGTTCCATCTCCTTGAACTGGGTGATCTCGATGTCGCCGGTGAACGCGATACCGGCGTTGTTGTAGATCTGGTTGACCTTGCCGAAATGCTCGGCGACGCTGTCGGCGTAGAGGAGGAAGGCCTCACGTTCGGTGACGTCGAGCCGGTCGGCTTTGACCCGGGCGCCGATCGCCTTGAGTCGTTCTTCGGTGACGGCCAACCCCTCGGTGTCGACGTCGCTGATCGCCACGTGGGCCCCCGAGCGGCCCAGTTCGATCGCGAGCGCCTGACCGATGCCTGATCCGGCGCCGGTCACGACGGCCACCTTCCCGGCGAAGCCCTCCATGTCAACTCCCTCGTGGTGTTCTACGTGTGTTGAGTTGGTGCGAGCCTACCCGGTACCGCGGGTACCGAGGTGGTCCGGGTCGCGGGGCCGGTAATGGTAGACGGTCCCGCGGCGACAGTCAGAGCATGAAGTTGACGTACCCGGCCGTCGCGGTGGCCGTCGCGTCGGCCGCCGCGGCCGCGACGATGTCGGCGGCACCGGTTCGGGCCGACACGGCGACCGATGTCTTCCTGTCCTCGTTGCAGCACTACCGCCTCGGCGACATCGATCCGGCGACCGCCGTGCGCGTCGGGCAGTCGGTCTGCCCGAGGCTGGCGGCCCCGGGTCAGGACGTCGCGAACGTGGCCGCCGACGTCGCCGACGCGCTGGGCCGCCCGATCGGTCCCGCCACGATGTTCACCGGGCTGGCGATCCAATTCCTGTGCCCGCGCGCCGTCGACGCGCTCACCGACGGCGTGCCGTTCTCGTTCTTCCGGTAAACGACCGCGGCGGACGGCCGTGACCGTGCGCCGGGAAGGTCAGCCGAACGCCTCGTCGATGATCTCCTGCTGCTCGACGGCGTGCACCTTGGACGAGCCCGAGGACGGCGCCGACATCGCCCGCCGCGAGATCCGCTTGATACCGGCCAGCTTCTCCGGCAGCACCTCGGGCAAGGTCAGGCCGAGCGTCGGCCATGCGCCCTGGTTGGCCGGCTCCTCCTGCACCCAGAAGTACTGGTCGGCGTTCGGGTACTGGTCCAGCGTCTCGGCCAGGCGCCGCTTCGGCAGCGGGGCCAGCTGTTCGAGGCGCACGATCGCGACGTCGTCACGCTCTTCCTTGTTCTTGCGGGCCGCCAGCTCGTAGTAGAGCTTGCCGCTGGTCAGCAGGATGCGTTTCGCCTTGGACCGGTCGCCGGTGCCCTCGGTGTAGGTGGGCTCCTCGAGCACCGACCGGAACTTGGCCTCGGTGAACTCCCGCAGATCGCTGACCGCCGCCTTGTTGCGCAGCATCGACTTCGGCGTGAACACGATCAACGGGCGGTGGATCCCGTCGAGGCCGTGCCGGCGCAGCAGGTGGAAGTAGTTCGCCGGTGTGGACGGCACCGCGATCGTCATCGACCCCTCCGCCCACAACAGCAGGAACCGTTCGATCCGGCCCGACGTGTGGTCCGGGCCCTGGCCCTCGTGACCGTGCGGCAGCAGCAGCACGACGTCGGAGAGCTGACCCCATTTGGCCTCACCGGAGCTGATGAACTCGTCGATGATCGACTGCGCGCCGTTGACGAAGTCGCCGAACTGGGCCTCCCACAGCACCAGCGCGTTCGGATTGCCCACCGAGTAGCCGTACTCGAAGCCCACCGCGGCGAACTCCGACAGCGCCGAGTCGTAGACCATGAACTTGCCGCCGGTCGGGTTGCCGTCGCTGTCGACGGTCAACAACTCCAGCGGCGTGAACTCCCTGCCGGTCTTGCGGTCGATGATCACCGAGTGCCGCTGGGTGAACGTGCCGCGGCGGGTGTCCTGACCCGTCATGCGGATGGTCTTGCCCTCGGCCAGGAACGACCCGAGCGCCAGCAACTCGGCGAACGCCCAGTCGACCTTGCCCTCGTAAGCCATCTCGCGGCGCTTCTCCAGCACCGGCTTCACCCGCGGGTGCACGTTGAAGTCGTCGCCGAAGGCCAGGTGCGCGTCACCGATGCGGGCCAGCAGCGACTTGTCCACGGCGGTCTTCATGCCTGCCGGAACCATCTGGTCGGCCTCGACGGACTCGCTCGGCGCGATCGCGTGCTTCTCGAGCTCGCGCACCTCGTTGAACACCCGCTCGAGCTGGCCCTGGTAGTCGCGCAGCGCGTCCTCGGCTTCCTTCATCGAGATGTCGCCACGGCCGATCAGCGCCTCGGTGTAGGTCTTGCGCACCCCGCGCTTGGTGTCGATGACGTCGTACATGTTCGGCTGGGTCATCGACGGATCGTCACCCTCGTTGTGACCGCGCCTGCGGTAGCACAACATGTCGATGACGACGTCCTTCTTGAACTTCTGCCGGAAGTCGACGGCGAGTTTGGCCACCCACACCGCCGCCTCGGGGTCGTCGCCGTTGACGTGGAAGATCGGCGCACCGATCATCTTCGCGACGTCGGTGCAGTACTCCGAGGATCGGGAGTCGTTCGGCGAGGTGGTGAAGCCGATCTGGTTGTTGACGATGATGTGGATCGTGCCACCGGTGCGGTAGCCGCGCAGCAGCGCCAGGTTCAACGTCTCGGCGACCACGCCCTGGCCGGCGAACGCGGCGTCGCCGTGCAGCATCATCGGCACCACGGTGAACTGCTCGGAACCGTCGATCTCTTCGCCGGTGTCCAGCAGATCCTGCTTGGCGCGCACGATGCCTTCCAGCACCGGGTCGACGGCTTCGAGGTGGCTGGGGTTGGCGACCAGCGAGACATCGATGTCGTTGTCGCCGAACATCTGGATGTAGGTGCCGTTGGCGCCCAGGTGGTACTTCACGTCGCCGGAACCGTGCGCCTGCGACGGGTTCAGGTTGCCCTCGAACTCGGTGAAGATCTGGCTGTACGGCTTGCCGACGATGTTGGCCAGCACGTTGAGCCGGCCGCGGTGCGGCATGCCGATGACGACCTCGTCGAGCCCGTGCTCGGCGCACTGGTCGATCGCCGCGTCCATCATCGGGATGACGGTCTCGGCGCCTTCGAGGGAGAACCGCTTCTGCCCGACGTATTTGGTCTGCAGGAACGTCTCGAACGCTTCGGCGGCGTTGAGCTTGCTCAGAATGTACTTCTGCTCGGCGACCGTGGGTTTCTCGTGCTTGACCTCGATGCGCTCCTGCAGCCACTGCTGCTGTTCGGGTTCGAGGATGTGGGTGTACTCCACCCCGATGTGGCGGCAGTACGCGTCCCGCAGCAGACCGAGGATGTCGCGCAGCTTCTTGTGGCTCTGACCGGCGAACCCGTTGACCTTGAACTCGCGGTCGAGATCCCACAGCGTCAGCCCGTGGGTGTTGACGTCGAGGTCGGGGTGGCTGCGGAACCGGGTCTTGTCCAGCCGCAGCGGGTCGATGTCGGCCATCAGGTGACCGCGGTTGCGGTAGGCCGCGATCAGCTCGATGACGCGGGCGTTCTTGTCCTCGATGGAGTCCGGGTTGTCGATGCGCCAGCGCACCGGCTCGTACGGGATGCCCAGCTCGCGGAAGATCTCGTCGTAGAACTCGTCGTCGAGCAGCAGGGTGTGGATCGTGCGCAGGAAGTCACCCGACTCGGCGCCCTGGATGATGCGGTGGTCGTAGGTCGAGGTCAGCGTCATCAGCTTGCCGACCCCGAGTTCGGCGATGCGCTCCTCACTGGCGCCCTGGAACTCCGCCGGGTACTCCATGGCGCCCGCGCCGATGATCGCGCCCTGCCCCTGCATCAGGCGCGGCACCGAGTGCACGGTGCCGATGGTGCCCGGGTTGGTCAGCGAGATCGTCACGCCGGAGAAGTCCTCGGCGGTGAGCTTGCCGTCGCGGGCACGGCGCACGATGTCCTCGTAGGCGGCGATGAACTGCCCGAAATGCATGGTCTCGCAGTTCTTGATCGCCGCGACGACCAGTGACCGCTTGCCGTCCTTGCCGGCCAGATCGATCGCCAGGCCCAGGTTGGTGTGCGCGGGGGTGACCGCCGCCGGCTTCCCGTCGATCTCGGCGAAGTGCCGGTTCATGTTCGGGAACTTCTTGACCGCCTGCACGATCGCGTAACCCAGCAGATGGGTGAACGAGATCTTGCCGCCGCGGGTGCGCTTGAGGTGGTTGTTGATGACGATGCGGTTGTCGATCATCGCCTTGGCCGGGATGGCGCGCACGCTCGTCGCGGTCGGGACCTCCCGCGAGGCGTTCATGTTCTTGACGACGGCCGCGGCAGCGCCGCGCAGCACCGTGGTCTCGTCGCCGTCGGACGCGGCGACCGGCGAGGCCTTCGGCTTCGGCTCGGGTGAGGCTTTCGCATCGGACTTCGCGGGAGCCTTGTCCGCGGTCTTGGCCGCCGCCTCGTCCTGGTCCTTCTTGTCGTCTCTGGGCTTGGGCTTGTCCGTCGTCGCCGGTCGACCGCCGTTGGCGGTCGCGGGCTGGGGAGCGGGGGCGGGTTCCGGGGGAGCGACGGGCCGGCCGTTGCCGCCGGCCGCCTGAACGCTGCCGCCGACGGGACCGTCGTTCATCGGCTCGGGGGAGTAGTCGACGAGGAACTCGTGCCAACTCGGGTCGACCGAGGACGGGTCCTCCCGGAACTTGCGGTACATCTCTTCGACCAACCACTCGTTCTGACCGAATGGTGAAGGTGCGCTCACGGCTGCTATTCGCCTCAATTCTTCGCTTCGGGCCAGCACCCCGCGGCAGCCGGCCACCCCTTTTCGACCCGGTGTGCGGTTACCCGCGTTCAGCCGTATCAAGGCTAACGCTTCCGTCATCAGCCCGACCAGGCGACGTGCTTATGGTCATTGCGGACATGCGGCGACGGCCGGATGGCCGCCGTACGAGGTGGCCGAGCGGTGTCACCCGCGCGGGGCGGGCAGCAGATGCAGCGGAGACGGCCAACGCTCCGGCGGCGCGCCGAACGCCTTGTGCGCGTTGGCGACGATCTTCTTGCCCATCAACCGGTTGCCGACACCGCCGACGACCGCGCCGACCCCGACGGGCAGCATCTTGCCGAACGCCAGCGCGCCGCGCTTGAGCGTGTAGCGCTTGACGAAGTACCGCAGCAGCCGCGAGTTCAGCTGGGACAACGCCGGCAGCGGCAGTGTGGCCGCGCCCTCGGACACCCACGCGCCGCTGGTGCGCCCGGGACCGATCAGGTCGGCCACCGCGCGCTTGCCGTCCTCGCCGACGAGCACCGAGAGCACCAGCGCGCGGCGGCGCTCACGGTGCTCGGCCGGGATGCCGTGCACCTCGGCCATGGCGAGCACATACAGCGCCGTCGCTTCCAGGAACACCACGGTCTCGCCCGCGACGGCCGACATCGCGACCAGCGTGCCGATGCCGGGGAAGGCGGCCGCCGAGCCCACCGCCGCGCCACTGGCCATCACCGCGGCCATGTACTGCTTGTCCAGCTTGCCGACGATGTCGGCGGGGGTGGCCCCGGGATTGCCCTCGCGGAGCCGTTCGACGTAGGCCTTCACCGCCGGACCCTGCACGCGGGCGCCGCGTTCGATGATCTGGGAGAGCACCTTCGCGGCGACGGACGGATCCTCGTCGACGACGGCAGGCGACTGACTGGTGGCTCGTGACTTGCCACGCATGGGTGCTTCCTCCCTGTGAACCTGGTCTCAGGCTATCGCGTGGACAACGAACGGCGTCGTGCGCCACGTGCCCGGACGTGATCGCGGTCACGGTTGCCGGTCCCGGGAAGAAATCGATGGGAAGTGTCGCTAAGCAACTAGTGGCAATATCCCCTGTCGTGGATGTGAGGCAACCCGTGCGTGAGGCTCCGCCGAACCGCATCCGGATGATCGTGGTGCTCGGACTGCTGGTGGCGCTGGGCCCGCTGACCATCGACATGTATCTACCGGCCCTGCCGAAGATCGGCGAGGAACTGTCGGTGTCCTCCTCGCTCACCCAGCTCACGTTGACCGGCACGCTCGCCGGCCTGGCGATCGGACAGTTGGTCCTCGGACCGTTGTCGGACTCGCTGGGCCGCCGCAAGCCGCTGTTCGCGGGCATCGTGCTGCACATGCTCGCGTCGCTGCTGTGCCTGTTCGCGCCGAACATCACCGTGCTCGGCATCGCCCGCGGCCTGCAGGGCATGGGTGCGGCCGCCGGCATGGTGGTGGCGATCGCGGTGGTCGGCGACCTGTACAAGGACAACGCCGCGGCGACGGTCATGTCGCGGCTGATGCTGGTCCTGGGCGTGGCTCCGGTTCTCGCGCCGTCGCTGGGAGCCGCGGTGCTGGTGCACGGCTCGTGGCACTGGGTGTTCGCCGCACTCGTGGTCATCGCGGGGGCGCTGCTGGTGATGGCGGTGCTGGCCCTGCCCGAGACGCTGCCGGCCGAACACCGCCGTCCGCTGAGGGTGCGCGGCATCGTGGCGACCTATCTGGAACTGTTGCGCGACGTCCGCTTCGTGATCCTGATGCTGGTCGGTGCGCTGGGCATGTCCGGCCTGTTCGCCTACATCGCCGGTGCGTCGTTCGTGCTGCAGGGCCGCTTCGGCCTCGGGCAGACCGCGTTCGCGTTGGTGTTCGGTGCCGGCGCGATCGCGCTCATCGGCACCACACAGTGCAACGTCGTGCTGCTCAAACGGTTCGCGCCGCAGCAGATCATGGTGTGGGCGCTGCTCGCGGCGTCGGTGTCCGGCGCGGTGTTCGTCGCGCTGGCCGCCGCGCAGGTCGGTGGCGTGTTCGGCTTCGTGATCCCGGTGTGGGTGGTCCTCGCCGCGATGGGCCTGGTGATCCCCAACGCCCCCGCGGTGGCCCTGATGCGTCACCCCGACGCCGCGGGCACCGCGGCCGCGTTGCTGGGCGCCGTGCAGTTCGGGATGGGAGCGGTGATCGCGCCCGTGGTCGGTGTGCTCGGCAACGACGAACTCGCGATGGCGGTCGTGATGGCCGCCGGGGTGATCGTCGCGCTGATCGCGCTTCTGGCGACCGGCGCGCACCGCAGGAGCGCTCCGGCCGCCGTGCCGGAGGCGGTCGCCGAAGCCGCGTGACCGTCAGCCGCGTCCGCGGACTTGTCGGGACCACCGCCGGACCGTAGCGTCGGGCCGGACGTTCTCCCCTTGACTGAATTCTGGCTGACTGCACCATGTCCGAAACCTTGACCCCGCGTGCCAGGGGTGCCAACCCCTGGCACGCGCTGTGGGCGCTGCTGGTCGGGTTCTTCATGATCCTGGTCGACGCGACGATCGTGCCCGTCGCGAATCCGGTGATCATGGCGCAGCTGAACGTCGACTACGACGCGGTGATCTGGGTGACCAGCGCCTATCTGCTGGCCTACGCCGTGCCGCTGCTGGTGTCCGGGCGGCTCGGCGACCGGTACGGGCCCAAGACCATGTACCTGATCGGGCTGGCGGTGTTCACCGCGGCGTCGTTGTGGTGCGGTCTGTCCGACAGCATCGGCATGCTGGTCGCCGCCCGGGTGCTGCAAGGGGTGGGGGCCGCGCTGCTCACCCCGCAGACGCTGACGGTCATCACCCGTACCTTCCCGGCGCACAACCGCGGGGTGGCGATGAGCGTGTGGGGCGCCACCGCCGGCGTGGCGACGCTGGCCGGGCCGCTGGCAGGCGGTGTGCTGGTGGACACGTTGGGCTGGCAGTGGATCTTCATCGTCAACGTGCCGGTGGGGCTGGTCGGCTTCGCAATGGCCGTGTGGCTGGTGCCGTCGCTGCCGACACAGCACAGGAAGCGTCTCGACCTGCCCGGCGTGGTGCTCTCCGGCGTCGGCATGTTCCTGATCGTGTTCGCGCTGCAGGAAGGCCAGGCCTACCAATGGGCGGGGTGGATATGGGCCACGATCGCCGTCGGCGTCGCGATCATGGTCGCGTTCGTCTACTGGCAGTCGATCAACACCGGCGAACCACTGATACCGCTGGTCATCTTCCGGGACCGCAACTTCTCGATGGCCAACCTCGGGGTCGCGACGATCGGGTTCGTCGCGACCGGGATGATCCTGCCGTTGATGTTCTACGTCCAGGCGGTGTGCGGGCTCACCCCGACCCGGGCGGCGCTGCTGACCGCGCCGATGGCGGTGGCCACAGGCCTGCTGGCACCGGTGGTCGGCCGCGTCGTCGACCGGTCGCATCCCCGCCCGGTCGTCGGGTTCGGCTTCTCGCTGATGGCGATCGGCCTGACGTGGTTGTCCATCGAGATGACGCCGACCACCCCGATCTGGCGGCTGGTGCTGCCGCTGACGGCGCTGGGTGTGGCGATGGCGTTCATCTGGTCGCCGCTGGCGGCGACCGCGACCAGGAATCTGCCCCCGCAGCTGGCCGGCGCCGGTTCGGGTGTCTACAACACCACCCGGCAGGTGGGCTCGGTGCTGGGCAGCGCGGGCATGGCGGCGCTGATGGCGTCGGAGCTCTCGGCGAAGATCCCCGGCGAAGCGAGCGGGCCCGCGCAGGCCGAGGGGCAGGTCGCTCAGTTGCCGTCGTTCCTGCACGCGCCGTTCGCCGCGGCGATGTCGCAGTCGATGCTGCTGCCGGCGTTCGTCGCACTCTTCGGCGTCATCGCGGCACTGTTCCTGCTGGACCTGATCCGGTCATCGCCGCAGCGGCAGGAGACGCCGGAACCGGACTCTGGCCATGAACCCGATTACGGCTGGGCCGACGATGAAGACGAGTACGTCGAGTACGAGGTGCCGTGGGACGACACCGGGCCCGCGCCGGCCCACACCGACGTGCGGCAACCGGTCACCGAAGCCGACACCGACCGGGAATGGCGCAGCATCTTGGATCAGCTGCTCGACGCGGACGAGCCGTCGGGGACATCGACGGGTAACGGCCACAACGGGAATGACGTGCCGTCCGGCAGCGACGGACCGCACGGCGCCGCGGGCAGGCACGCGCGCGACTAGGACTCTGCTGATTAATCCGGCGTGGCGGGCGGGGTTTGTGGGCGCGTCCTCGAGATGATGGATGAATGCAGGGGCACTCTGATGATCAACCTGAGTTGTTGGATGCCGAATCGGTTGCCGGT
>NZ_LMVQ01000554.1 GCF_001545925.1 Mycobacterium sp. NAZ190054
CCACCAGCGGCTGCCATGGGGAAGATATGGGGAAACTCCAAGTGCCAGTGAAAGAACCGATATTCAGCGGCCTTCCGGGACGACGCGAAGGGTCATCAGCTGTATTCCTTTCCGCTGTGGCCGGATCGGGCGGCCGTGCGTTCGGCGTGGGGATTGACGAGCTGGACGAACGTCGGGCTGTCCGTGTCGTCGAGCAGCATCGCTCGACCGACCGGAAGCCGGGCGAACCGGTGACCACGGATCTTGCCGCTGTCCTGCGGGTTGCCCGAGAGAAGGAACGTGGTGGCCTGCAGGTCGTTGAGGCGCCGCAGCAGCGGCGCGGTCATCACCGCGTGGGCCGAACCGGCCGCACGTGCGGTCACGATCACGCGCAGACCCAGCTCCGAGGCCTGGGCCAGCAGTCCGATCAACGCCGTCCAGGGCCGCTGCCCGGCGAACGGGCCGCTGACCGCCGGCCCGTCGGGGATCTGGTCGACGTCGTCGATGATCAGGTAGTGCAGGTGGCTGCCCGAACCGTTGGCTCCGGCGCGGAAGTCCCACCGGCTCAGTTCCTGCGGGCTCAGCCCCGCCGGGGGACGGCGCTTTTCGAGCAACGCCGACAGCCCGAGCATCGCCGGGGTGATCCGGTCGATGTTGGGGGTGTACTCGTTGTCCGGGAAGATCGGCTCGTCGACGAGCTGCAGCCGCCGGTCGATCACCGTGAACGCGACCTGGTCGGGTCGTGAGTTCTCCCGGATCGTGCGGATCAGGTGCCGCAGCAGGGTCGTCTTGCCGGTCTTGGCGTCACCGAACACCATCATCAACGGGTTGTCCCCGAAGTTCACGGTGACCGCCGCCAGATCCTCCTCGCGCTGGCCGACCACCACCCGCTCCGGCGCGGGATACAGCGTCGGGAACGCGCTCGGCGCGAGATCGGTCGGCAGCAACCGGATCGGCGGGGCGCTCTGGCCGGGATAGCGGGCGTTGAGCGCCGGGACGGCTTCCATCGCCGGGGTGGCGAACAGGAAGTGTTCGGCGGCCATGGTGAGGCCGCGGCCGGGCTGGTCGGCGGGCACACTCTCGGCCGGCCGGCGCAACGCCCCCACCACACGGACGTTGCTGTCGTGGGCGTCGTGCAGCCGCAGCTCCAGCCGCAGTCCGAGCCCGTCGCGCATGGCCAGTGGCACCTCGAGCCAGTTCGGGGTGGTGATGACGACGTGGATGCCGTACGACAGTCCGGCGTTGACGAGTTCGGTCACCTTCGCCAGCAACGGATTGCGCGCGTTGAAGGTGTCGGTGTTGTCCCGGCTGAACGCGTAGAGGTTGTCGATCAGCAGGAAGACCTCGCCGTAACCGTCCTGGTATGCGCCGTTGCCTGCGGTGGCGCCGTGCTGCTGACGGGCCCGCAGCAGCTGCTCCAGTTCGCCGAACGTGCGGCGGATCCGCTCGGGTTCCAGCGGGGAGGCCACGCTGCCGACGTGCGCCAGGTTCTCCAGCGCACGCAGCTGTCCGCCGCCGTAGTCCAGGCAGTAGAAGCTCACGTCGCCGGGGGCGTGCAGGGCCGCCGCGGACAGCACGAAAGTCTGCAGCGCACTGGACTTCCCGGACTTCGGGCCGCCGTGGATCACCATGTTGGCCGACGCCGACGTCGCGTCGAAGATCAGCGGGTCGCGGCGCATCTCGAACGGCCGGTCGATCTCGCCGAGCGGCCAGCGCCACTGCCGCGCACCGACACCGGAGCGCTCCAGGACGTCCCGCAGCGGGATCGGCTCGTCCAGCGGGGGCAGCCACAGCTGGGGCGCCCGGGGTCCGTACTGCGCGAGTTGCTCGCCGATCGTGGTGATCAGCTTGCGTGGCGGCAGCACCTCGACATCGGCACCGTCTTCGACGATCACGGTGTCGGGTTCGGGATCGACCCAGCCGGCACTGAACAACTGGGGCTTCGGGATCGCGTGCACGACGATCGACCTGTCCACCCGGGGCGGCTCGTAGATACCGTCGACGTAGGTGCTGCGGAACTTGATCGGCAGCGCGCCGGGTGCGGGCACCAGGAAGCCCTCGCCTTTGTGCTCGCGGCCGGACTCGATGTGGTACGCGTCCTCGACACCGATGATCTGGCGGGACACGCTGGGGCTGGCCACCTTCAGACCGATGCGGTACGAGGTGTTCTTGTCGATGTCCTTGATCCGGCCGACGTCCAGCGTCTGGGACGCGAACAGCAGGTGGATCCGGAACGAACGGCCTTTGCGCGCAACGTAATCGAACAGATCGGCGTATTCGGGGTGCTCGGCCAGCATCAGGGTGAACTCGTCGGCGACCACGAACAGCGTGGGCAGCGGGGGCAGGTCATGCCCCTCGGCGATGGCGTTCTCGTATTCGGTGACGGAGTTGAACGCACTGCCCTGCACGCGGCGGCCGCTCTCCTTGAGCAGATGCTCTCGCCGGGCCACCTCACCGCGCAGGGTGTCGGCGAACCGGTCGGCCAGCGAACGTTTTTCGGCCATGTTCGAGATCACGGCCACGACCTGCGGGAAGTTACGGAAGATGTCCGCGCCGGCCTCGCCCTTGAAGTCGGCGTAGATCACGATCAGCCGGTCGGCCGGGTGCGTGGTCAACAGCGACAGCAGGATCGCCATCAGCGTCTGCGATTTGCCCGACCCCGTCATACCGATCATCAGACCGTGCGGGCCCATGCCGCCCTCGGCCTCGTCCTTGAGGTCGAAGATCAGCGGTTCACCGGTCGCGGTGACGCCGATGGGCACCCGCAGTTCGTCGTCGCGGTTGCGCGGCGCCCACAGCGCCGCCACGTCGAGCGCCGATGCGTCCGGGATCCCCAGCAGGGTGGTGAACGCCGCGCCTCCGGTGGTCGCGGACCGGCCGTGGTTGGGGTTGGAGTCCCACCGGGCCAGCCGGCGTGCGATGTGCCGCGCGTCGTCGGCTCCCATCCGGTCGGCGACGTCGACGTACGGCGCCCATGTTCCGTTCTGCCACCGCTCGATCCGGCCCGCGGCGATGCGCAGGATCGGTCGTTCGGGGTCCGGATACCGGTCGCGGTCGGGCGCTCTGTCGCTGCGGTGGATGACCGTGACACCGGCGAGCCCGCGGCCGATGAACTGACCGGGATCGGCGTCGGGATCGTCGAGCACGACGAGCAGATGTCTGGCGTCGGTGGGCCCGTCACCGGTGAACGGTCCCCGCTCGGCCAGCACCGGCGCCAGCAGCGAGCGCAGCGCCGCCGGTTCGGTGGCCAGGTAGCGGGCCGGGCCCACCCCGTCGACCTGTCCCCGCACGTCGGTGTGCGGCAGCCACTTCAGCCATGACCACGAGTCGGACTCCAGCCGCTCGCCCGCGAAGGCGACGCCGAGCACCGACGGATCGTGCCAGGTGACCGCCTGGGCGATCCAGGCCCGCACCGCACCGACGACGTCGGCGTCGTCACCGACCACCGTGACCCGGGCCACCCGGGTCAGGTCGATACCGGCGGGCGCGTCGTGGACCGTGCGCTGGGTGTCGAGCAGGCTGCGTAACGTGCTGTGCGACACCGGTTCCAGGTCGATCTCGTCGGCGGTGTCCTTCACCCGCAACGTGGTGGCCAGCGGTTGGTCGTGCAGGCCGGCGCGCAGCACCAGGAAGTCGGTGTCGTGCGGATCGCGTTCCCACTGCCGCCGGGTGCCCGGGATGCCGACCAGCGCGGCCGGCGCCGGATGCGACCACTCCAGCGCGGCGCGCTGTTCGTCGGCGTGCGCGCGCACGTTGTCGCGGACCACCGACAGGTAGCGCAGGTAGTCGGCGCGTTCGGCGTCGACCTCCTCGGTGCGCATCTTGTTGTCGGTGCCGCGGTACAGCGCCGTCGCGGCGAGCAGCAGCACGAACGGGAAGAACAGCATGGTCGGCGAGATCATCCGCAGCCCGGTCGCGACCAACGCGACGATCATGCCGACGATCAGGATCACGATCAGGTACGGCAGCGCCCGGCGCAGCAGCGAGGGGGGGATCACCCGCGGCAGCTCCGGCGGCGGCTCGATTGTGATGGTGCCCTTCGGGACGGCCGGCGCGGGTACCCGCTTGCGGTGCTCGAAGATCAGCCTGCTCATGGATTCTCCAACGCAGAGGTGGTCTCCAACCGGGCCGGTGCCGGGTTGGGGGCCAACGAGTCGTGGGCCAGCAACGCGTCCGTACGCGACAGCGTCGGGCCCGAGGCGAACTGGGACAGCACCGACCACGGGATGGGCAGCGGTGCGGTGGTCAGGCCGAGCGCGGCCACGGTGTCGATTCCTTCGGTGCCGGTGTCGATGCCGTAGCGCACACCGGTGTCACCGACCCAGAACAGCGAGCCGCCGCTGTCGACGAAGTATCCGGTGCCGGGCGGGAGTGCGACCCGCTCGGCCGGGCCGCCCGGAGTCCCGGAACTGACCAGCTCGACGGTGCGCACCCCGTCGGCGACGGGCAGCACGGCGCCGGACCGTAGTGTCAACGAACTTCCCTGCGCTCCTTCGGGTTTGGCCCAGGTGGCACAGACGACCGGTTTGGCGGCGACGTCGACGAGCGTGACTCTCTCGGCAGGGTAGGCCGCGTTGTCGACGCCGGTGGCCTCCGGGATCCGGGCCACCACGTCGGCGTCCAGCCGCGGCGGCTGTGCCAGCCCGTAGGAGTTCGAGTTACGCAGGATCGCGGCCACCACCGGCGAGACCGGCTGCAGGCCGTCGGCGAGGACGACGTAGTGACGGACCGCGTTGTCGGCGTCGTAGGCGACGACGACGGCGCCGACCGGGAGCGGTTCGGGCAGCGGAGCCGCGGACGGCAGCCCGGCACCGGGGATCGCGGGGGTGACCAGAGGCGGCGCCTCGGGGATCGCGTTGAACAGCCCGGCCGCGATCGGTTGCGGCGCAGCCGCATCCACGCCGATGCCCAGGCCGCCGGTGACAGCGCGGTCGGCCAGGTCGATGGGGCTGCGCTTGCCGTCCCACAGCAGCCAGGTGCGGCCGCCGTTCTCGGCCAGCACCGCATGCCCGGCCGGCAACGGAGCGGCCCGCTCCCCACCGTCGGCCGGCTCGCCGGCGATGACGGTGACACCGGTGGCCGGTCCCGTCGCCGCGTCGCACACCGTCCAGTACGCGTCGCGGGTCGTGTTGGCCACCATGCGTTCCGGTGCCCCGGGGATGCCGATCATGTTCCCGCGCGGGAACTGGTCGAGCTCGCTGCTCTTGACCATGGCCGGGTTGTCGGGCCGGCCGGTGATCAGCCGGGCCGAGGCCAGGTTCAGCACGGGATGCAACTGCTCCCCCAGCCTGACGTACAGCGCCGCGGTGTCGCGATCGGCGAGCACCGCATCGGTGCCCGCCGCGCCGGAGGGCCGGATCAACGAGAACAGGAAGCAGCCGATCAACCCGGTGACCAGGATCAGTGCGCCGACGAGCACCGAACGGGACTGCGTCCGCAGCGGGTCGACCAGCATCCGGGTGTCGTGCAGGGCGACCCCGGATGCGATGCGGCGCATCACGAACCGCCAACCGGTGACCTGGTGGCGGGTGACGAAGCCGCGCCGGTAGGTGACCCGGTCGGGGTTCTCGTTGTTCGGTGTGCGGGAGGCGAACGAGCGGCGCTCCTCCTCGGGCGCGCTCACTGCTGCTCCGAAAGCTGTTGTGGCATGGACAGTCCCAGTCCTCGTAGTAGCGGACCGGCCGAATTGGCCACGTCGGTGGCGGTGATCGTCATCAACTCGTCGTCGGTGAAGTCCTCGGCATCGGAGTGGTCGAGGCGGTATTCACGCTCCTCCTCGGAACGCTCGACGAGGTTACGCACGAAGCGGCCGTTGCCGGCGATGTCGAGGCTGCGCCGGTTCACCCCGTTGGCATCGGGTGTGGTGGCCTGGGCCAGGTACTCGAACAGGCGCTCCATGTCCCTACGGGCCGCGTCCTCGAAACGTGAATCACGTTTCTCGGCCATGCGTGTGGCGATTTCGACGAGCTCCTTGCCTGAGTACGACGGGAAGTCGATGCTGCGGGTGAAACGGGACCGCAGACCCTCGTTGGTGTCGAGGAAGGTGTCGAGGTCCTTGCGGTAGCCGGCGACGATGACGACCAGCCGGTCACGGTCGTTCTCCATCCGGGCCAGCAGCGTGTCGATGGCGACCAGGCCGAAGTCGTTCTTGGCGCCGGTGGAGACCAGCGCGTAGGCCTCGTCGAGGAACAGCACGCCGTCGAGGGCGCTGTCGATGATGGCGTTGGTCTTGGCCTCGGTCTCGCCGATGTGCTGGCCGATGAGATCGGCGCGGTGCACCTCCCGCACGGTCTCCTTCTTCAGAAGGCCGAGACCGCAGTAGATCTTGGCGACCACGCGGGCAATCGTGGTCTTACCCGTGCCGGGCGGGCCGGCGAAGACCAGGTGGTTGGTGCGCTGGGCGACCGCCAGGCCCCGCTCCTGACGCCGGATCGCCATCGCGACCGAGCTTTTCAGGCGGGCGACCTGATACTTGACCTCGTCGAGGCCGATGAACTCGGCGAGTTCGGCTTCGGCCTCGATCAGCAGGTGCGCCTTGCGGTCCTTGGCCCCCGGGTCGACGAAATCGGCCTCGCCGGGCTCGGTCTCAGGGTCCCACGGGTTGCTGCGCGCCTCGATGCGCGCCGCCGTCGTCGTCGGGATCCCGAAGCTGGTGTCCGACAACGCTTCTTCGATCTGAGCGTTCTCCGGGTTGGCGGCGTAGAGCTCCTGCAGCAGTTCATGGGCGTCCTCGTCCTCCCCCTGCGCGCGCAGCGCCAGCGCCTTGACCAGTGCGCCGTCCACGGCCGCGACGGCGACCGGACCTTCGGGCCGCTCCAGGTGCGACAACGCGGGGGCGAACATGCCGAGCCGGGCCAGCGCGGTGCCGAGCGCGACGCGGGCGGCGTGTGCCGGGGTCTCGTCGAGCGACTGATCTGCCACCAGCGGGGTCAGCATCCGGACCACGTCGGACCACCGCGCCGTCCGGTAGTGCAGCACCGCGCGCACCCACCGGGCCTCCAGCCAGCCGGGCCGGCGTTCGAGGAGTGCGCCGACCAGCTCGTCGGCCTCCTCGTACCGCGCCGCGTCGCACAGCCGCACGGCATACGCCAGCGCGAAGTCGTCGGGGGTGGCTGCGCGGAACCGCAGATAGAGGCCGGTGTCGTAGCCGAAGCCGAGCGCACCGGGCTCGAGGTGGATCTCGCGCTGCAGCACGCCGGCGGTCGCCGAAGTTTGCCACACCGCCTCGATGACGTGCGGCGAGTCGTCGCCGGCGGCGGCCAGCCCGGTCCATGCGTCGCACTGGTCGTGCGCGATGCGCGTCAGCGCCGCGAAACCGTTCCCGGCGGCCGCCAGGTCCGCCGGACGCCGCCTGTCGTGCACCGACAGCCCCAGCGCGCGGCAGCAGGTCGCAAACCGGCTGACCACGTCCTGATCGACGCGGGTCGCTCCGGCCGCAGCCGCGATCGTGTCACTCCCAAATTCCATGAACTGTGTTCGCGGTGCCGGACCCTGGGCGTACCAGGGACCTGTCCCCCCGCATCTCCTTGCGACGACTTATGTATGGCTAAGCTAACTTTTGCTGAAGTTAGCATCGCACAGGCAAAGTGTCGAGACGCACGGGTCAGCCCGGCGGAGTGAACCGGGTCACCGGTCGGCTCAGACGAGCGGGCGCCCGGTGCGGATGCGCCAGTCGAGGTCTTTGAGCAGCACGTTGAACGGGAACTGACGCACGACCTTGGGGGAAATGCGGTTGACGGTCCGTAACACGGACATCAGCCGGTCGAACCTGCGTTGCCGGTCGGCGTCCCACGGCAGCCGCATCTCGTCGCGGAAGCGCTGCGGCAGGAAGCCGGTGGTGATCAGCAGCGCGAGCCGCTCCGCCCGCCGCTGCAGGGGTCCGGGCAACGCCATACCGCGTAGCCGGGACGCCGCGATCGGATAGAGGAACTCGCGCACGGTGTCGTCGATGTGCACCTGGTCCAGCGATTGCTGCCAGTAGCGGTCGAACGCGGCACGGTCGGCCGGCCACATGTCCTCCGGCACCTGCAGCATCGTCGCCAGGGCCCGCCCCTGCAGATAGAGCCGGTCGGCGGTGTCGTCGTCCATCTCGCCGACGAACAACCGGTGTACGTCGACCACCCCCTTGTAGAGGCAGGCGCCGACCCACAGCTGCAGTTCCTTGTCGAAGGCGTGGTACTTCACCGGGCTCTCGTCGGTGGAGAACACCTGCGCGTGCGCACGGTTGACCGCACGCCGGAACGCGGACTGCTGTTCGGGCGTGCCGTTGGTCGACACCGCGAGGTAGGTGAAGGTGGTGCGGGCCCGCTTGACCGGGTGGCGGTCGATCCGGCCGCTCTCGACCCGGCTCTCCACCACGCCGTAGCCGACGCCCGGGCGGGCCAGCTGCATGATCACGTTCGCCGGGCCGGCCAGCAGACCCAGGCCGAGCATGCCGTCGTCGGACCGGGCCGGGCCGCGCGGAGGCGACGGCGCCGTCGAGTCGGTCACGGGACGTTCGACAAGCGGTACCGGCGCACTGACCGATTCGTCCAGCGTCACGGCGAACACTCCTCTCGGCGGTGGCGCTCCGCAAATGTGCGAACGCCTGTTTCCTGATATTGCTCCTTCGCTGCGAGGAGTGTCAATATGGGTGCCATGGCCCAGGTCCGTCCGTACCGCGGGGTCGAGGCCCGGCAGCGGGTCGCCGAGCGCCGCCGCCGTTTCCTGGAGGCCGGCCTGGACCTGCTCGGCGGGCAGGCCGCCCCGCCCGAACTGACGGTGCGGGCCATCTGCGCGCAGGCCGGTCTGGCCGCGCGGTACTTCTACGAGAGCTTCACCGACAAGGACGTCTTCGTCGGTGCCGTCTTCGACTGGGTGGTCGCCGACATCGCGGCCACCACGCAGGCCGCCGTCGCCGCGGCGCCCGCGCGGGAGCAGAGCCGCCAGGGCATGGCCAACATCGTGCGCACCATCTCCGACGACGTCCGGGTCGGCCGGCTGCTGTTCAGCGCGCGTCTGGACAACCCGGTGGTGGTGCGCAAGCGTGCGGAGTCCGGCGCGTTGTTCGCGCTGCTGTCCGGCCAGCACGCCGGCACGGCGTTACAGCTGGAACAGAACGAACGGATCCGGGCGGCGGGCCACTTCGTGGTCGGCGGGGTGGCCCAGACGTTGAGCGCCTGGCTGGCCGGCGACCTCGACTTCACCGCCGCGCAGCTGGCGGGCCAGCTCGGCGCGCTGATCGACCAGCTCGCCGACCCAGCCCTGTACCGCGACTAGTTCGGGGCCCGAACGCGCCGGTCGGCGGCCGTCTTCGGCGTCGTGGTGGTATCGGACTCGCCGAATTCCTTGGTCCAGCACGCGAATTCGAGCGTGATGCCGTCGGGGTCGAGGAAGTAGAAGGACCTCACGTACACGCCGGGGTGCACGGTCGCCGAGACCTGCACCTCGCTCTCGTCGTGGTTGAGGATCGGCCCGACCCGCACCCCTTTGTCCTTGAGTCGCTGCCGGTACTCGTCGAACTTCTCGGCGGGCACGTGGAAGGCCAGGTGGTTCATCGTGCTCACCGCGCTGACGATGTCGCCGATGCCCGGGATCGCCTCCGGTGACGAGATCCCCGGCACGCGGTCGGGCGCGTCGGCGAACCAGAAGAACGCCACGCAGTCACCGTTGCCCGCGTCGAAGAAGAAGTGCTGACCCATGCCACCGGGCAGATCGAGCGACTTGACCAGCGGCATGCCGAGCACGTTGGTGTAGAAGTCCACGGTCTTCGCCATGTCCGAGCAGACCAGGGCCACATGGTTGATGCCGCCGAGTTCGAACTCGGTGTTGGCGTTGTGCGGCTTGATCATGTTCGCGCCTTCCTTTCTCCGCCGAAATGGCATTCCAGCAGCGAAAGTTCGAGTGGACGCCTGTTGGAATGCAATTTCGGCGCGCGGCTGCGAAACTGAATCTAACATCAGATTCAGTTTCGGATCAACGGCGAACGAGGAGTGCAGCGCGAGTGGGTGCCAGGTGAGCGTCAGTCCCCGCGAGGAACTCCCGACGGTCCGCGGGCGCCAGACCCAGGCGGCGATCGACGCGGCGGCCCGTTCGGTGATCGCGCGCAAGGGCATCCTGGCCACCACGATCGCGGACATCGCCGGGGAGGCGGGCCGGTCGACGGCGTCGTTCTACAACTACTACGACTCCAAGGAGGCGATGGTCCGCGAGTGGGCGGTGCGCTTCCGCGACGAGGCCCGCACCCGCTCACTGGCCGCCGCACAGCCGGGGCTGGACAACTGGGAGCGGTCCTACCAGGCGGCGGCCGCGCACTGGAACACCTATCGCAACCGGCTCGCCGAGATCATCGCCGTCAGCCAGCTGGCGATGATCAGCGACGACTTCGCCGAGTACTGGAACGAGATCTGTTCGCTACCGATCGCCTTGATCACTTCGCTGGTCAAACAGGCGCAGCGTCAAGGCTTCTCCGAGAACAACGACGCCCACCTGGTGGCGGTGGCGCTGGTGTCGATGCTCAACCAGTTCTGCTACACCCAGCTCTCCGGCGTGAACGCCGATGCCCCGGGCGACATCGACGACGAGGCCTGCATCAAGACCCTCGCCGACATCTTCTACCGGACCATCTACTACCCGGAGGCCCACCACCCATGAGCCACATCGCCACCCAGACCCCAGGCGTCACCCGGGAATTCATCGGGCTGGACTCGTCCACCGCGCGGCGTGCCGGCTCCGGCGGGCACCCGTGCCAGGGGCTGTACCACCGCGGCATGGGCCGCAAGCCGAAGGTGGCGATGATCGCGACGCACTACCAGATCGACTTCTCCGAGCACTATCTCGCCGACTACATGGCCACCCGCGGCATCGGTTTCCTGGGCTGGAACACCCGGTTCCGGGGGTTCGAAAGCAGCTTCCTGCTCGACCACGCGCTGGTGGACATCGGGGTCGGCGTGCGCTGGCTGCGCGAGGTCCAGGGCATCGAAACGGTGATTCTGCTCGGCAATTCGGGCGGGGGGTCGTTGATGGCCGCGTATCAGGCCAACGCCGTCGACAAGCACGTCACCCCGCTGCAGGGGATGCGCCCTGCCGCCGGTCTCGACCACCTGCCACCTGCCGACGGCTACGTGGCCAGCGCCGCCCACCCCGGTCGCCCCGACGTGCTCACCGCATGGATGGACGCGTCGGTCGTCGACGAGAACGACGCGGTGGCAACCGATCTCGACCTCGATCTGTTCAACGAGCGCAACGGACCGCCCTTCGACCCGGAGTTCATCGCGCGGTACCGGGCCGCGCAGATCGCACGCAACGAGGCCATCACCGACTGGGCCGAGGCCGAACTGACCCGCGTCCGCGCAGCCGGGTTCTCCGACCGGCCGTTCACGGTGATGCGCACCTGGGCAGACCCGCGCATGGTCGACCCCACGCTGGAACCCACGAAGCGGCCCGCCAACATGTGTTACGCCGGGGTGCCGGCCAAGGCGAACCGGTCCACGCACGGAATCGCGGCGGCCTGCACCCTGCGCAACTGGTTGGGCATGTGGAGCCTGCGCCACGCGCAGACCCGGGCCGAGCCGCACCTGTCCCGGATCACGTGTCCGGCGTTGGTGATCAACGCCGAACAGGACACCGGCGTCTACCCCTCCGACGCCCAGCGCATCCACGACGCGCTCGGCAGCGCCGACAAGACGATGTGCTCGATCGACACCGACCACTACTTCACCACCCCGGGCGCACGCTCGGAGAAAGCCGATACCATCGCCAAGTGGATCGCACGCCGCTGGTGAGGGTGCTCGCGAATTTCGTGCCTGGCGACAAGGTCACTGAATTCCTTGCACCGCACACAGATTGGCTGGATCTGCGGTTCTGCGCCGAGGACGACGACGACACCTTCTATCGGGAGCTACCGGAGGCCGACGTGCTCTGGCACGTGTTGCGCCCCCTCTCGGGTGAGGACCTGGCCAAGGCGCCCCGGTTGCGGCTGGTGCACAAACTGGGCGCGGGGGTCAACACCATCGACGTGGACGCCGCGACGGCGCGCGGGGTCGCGGTCGCGAACATGCCCGGCGCCAACGCGCCGTCGGTCGCCGAGGGCACGCTGCTGCTGATGCTCGCCGCGTTGCGCAGACTGCCCGACCTGGACCGCGCCACCCGCGACGGCCGCGGCTGGCCGTCGGATCCGACGCTGGGTGAGACGGTGCGCGACATCGGCAGCTGCACCGTCGGGCTGGTCGGTTACGGCAACATCGCCAAGCAGTTGGAACGGATCCTGCTCGCGATGGGCGCCGAGGTGATCCACACCAGCACCCGCGACGACGGCAGCGCCGGCTGGCGCACACTGCCGAACCTGCTGTCCGAAGCCGACATCGTCTCGCTGCATCTGCCGCTCACCGACGCCACCGCCGGCCTGCTGGGCCGCGACGCGCTGAACCGGATGAGGGAGGACGCGGTGCTGGTCAACACGTCCCGCGGGCCGATCGTCGACGAGGCGGCCCTGGTCGACGCGCTGCGCGGCGGCAGGCTGGCGGCGGCCGGCCTCGATGTGTTCAGCGTGGAGCCGGTGCCTGCGGACAATCCGCTGCTGACCCTGCCGAACGTGGTGCTGACCCCGCACGTCAGCTGGTACACCGTCGACACCATGCGCCGCTATCTGCAGTTCGCGGTCGACAACTGCCGACGGTTGCGCGACGGCCGCGACCTCGCTGACGTGGTGAACCAGGTGCCGAGGTAATCTCATACCCAACCAACCGGTTGGGACCAGCCACGACGGCGTGGAAAGGTGCAGCTATGCCCATCGCGATCCTTGAAGAACACAACGACCTGGCCAATTCGGTGCGGGCCTTCGTCGAACGGGTGGCCCCGTCGGAGGTGTTGCACGACGCGCTGGAGAACCCGGTCCCCAACCCGCCGCCGTACTGGAAGTCCGCGGCCGAACAGGGGCTGCACGGCGTGCACCTGGCCGAGTCGGTCGGCGGGCAGGGTTTCGGCATCCTCGAGCTGGCCATCGTCATCGCGGAGTTCGGCTACGGCGCGGTACCGGGGCCGTTCGTGCCGTCGGCCATCGCGAGCGCACTGATCGCCGCCCACGACCCCGGCGCCGCGGTGCTGCGCGACCTCGCCTCCGGTGAGGTGATCGCCGCCTACGCGATCGACTCGGGTCTGACCGCGACCCGGCACGGCGACGGCCTGGTGATCCGCGGCGAGGTGCGCGCCGTCCCTTGCGCCGCGCAGGCGTCGCTGCTGGTGCTGCCCGTCGCGATCGAGTCCGGTGAGGAATGGGTGGTGCTCGACGCCGCCACGCTGGAGATCGAGCCGGTGCGCAGTGTCGACCCGCTGCGGCCGGTCGCCCATGTGCGCGCCAACGCCGTCGAGGTCGGCCCAGAAGAAGTCGGGAATCGGGTGCTGGGCAACCTGAGCCGCGGCCACGCCCGCGCGCTGATGTCGACCCTGCTCTCCGCCGAGGCGATCGGCGTCGCCCGCTGGGCCACCGACACCGCGTCGGCGTATGCGAAGATCCGCGAGCAGTTCGGCCGCCCGATCGGCCAGCTCCAGGCCATCAAGCACAAGTGCGCGAACATGATCGCCGAGACCGAGCGGGCCACCGCGGCGGTCTGGGACGCGGCTCGCGCGATCGACGAGTCCCGTGAGAACCCGGACGCCGCTTGTGAATTCGCCGCCGCGGTGGCGGCTACCCTGGCGCCCGTGGCTGCGCAGCACTGCGCCCAGGACTGCATCCAGGTGCACGGCGGCATCGGGTTCACCTGGGAGCACGACACCAACGTGTACTACCGCCGGGCGCTGGTGCTGGCCGCGTCGTTCGGTCGGGCCGCGGACTACCCGCAGCAGGTCGTCGATCTCGCGACGACCACCGGGATGCGGGCGCTGAACATCGACCTCGACCCCGAGACGGAGAAGCTGCGCGACGAGATCCGCGCGGAAGTGGCTGCGTTGAAGGAGATCCCGCGCGAGCAGCGCAACGCCGCGATCGCCGAGGGCGGCTGGGTCCAGCCGCACCTGCCGGTGCCGTGGGGGCGGGCGGCCACCCCGATCGAGCAGATCATCATCGCCCAGGAGTTCGCGACGGGCCGGGTCAGGCGACCGCAGATGGGCATCGCCGCGTGGATCATCCCGTCGATCGTCGCGTTCGGCACCGACGACCAGAAGCAGCGGTTCCTGCCGCCGACGTTCCGCGGCGAGATGATCTGGTGCCAGCTGTTCTCCGAGCCCGGCGCCGGTTCGGACCTGGCCAGCCTGACCACCAAGGCCACCAAGGTCGACGGCGGCTGGCGCATCACCGGTCAGAAGATCTGGACCACGGGTGCCCAGTTCTCCGAGTGGGGCGCGCTGCTGGCCCGCACCGATCCCAGCGCCCCGAAGCACGCCGGCATCACCTACTTCCTGCTCGACATGAAGAGCGAGGGGGTCGAGGTCAAGCCGCTGCGGGAGCTCACCGGCAACGCGATGTTCAACACGGTGTTCATCGACGACGTGTTCGTCCCCGACGACATGGTGCTCGGCGAGGTCAACCGCGGATGGGAGGTCAGCCGCAACACGCTGACCAACGAGCGGGTGTCCATCGGCAGCAGTGAGCCCCCGTTCCTGCCGAGCCTGGACAAGTTCGTCGAGTTCATCGGCGAGGGCCAGTTCGACCAGATCGCGCAGAACCACGCCGGTATCCTGATCGCCGAAGGGCACGCGGCCAAGATCCTGAACATGCGGTCGACGCTGCTCACGCTCGCCGGCGGCGATCCGATGCCCGCCGCGGCGATCTCCAAGCTGCTGTCGATGAAGACCGGGCAGGGCTACGCCGAGTTCGCGGTGTCCTCGTTCGGCACCGACGCCGTCGTCGGCGATCCCGAGCAGCTCACCGGTCGCTGGGCCGAGTACCTGCTGGCCAGCCGCGCGACCACGATCTACGGCGGGACGTCGGAGGTGCAGCTCAACATCATCGCCGAGCGGCTGCTGGGACTTCCGCGCGATCCGTAGGCCGACGGGCGTTTCGGCCGGTCCCTGGCGGGGCAAACCCCCGACGCGCGCACTCCGCGCACAGGAGGATCCCTCCGGGGACCGACAGGGAGAAGACCCCCATGGCGCTCGAAGACGACGACATCAGCACCACCGCCGGCGGCGGTGAAGGCCCGGCCGACGGTGGAAGCAACCCCGAAGGCCACGACGGCGGCGCCGACGGCCCCGCCGGTGGTGAAGGCCCCGCCGACGGCGGAAGCAACCCCGAAGGCCACGACGGCGGCGCCGACGGCACCGCCGGTGGTGAAGGCCCCGCCGACGGCGGAAGCAACCCCGAAGGCCACGACGGCGGCGCCGACGGTACCGCCTGAGACCCACCGTGCTCAGCCGTTGCATCGGCATCGACACTGACGCCTTCGCCGCCGAGTACTGGGGGCGCAAGCCGCTGCTGAGCCCGGCCGGCGCGCTGCCCCGCGACTTCTGCGACCTGCTCTCGCCCGCGACGGTCGACGAGCTCATCGCCGAACGCGGGGTGCGCGCGCCGTTCATCCGGCTCGCCAAGGAGGGCCACGTCCTGGCCAAGGACGCCTACCTCGGCCCCGCCGGGTTCGGCGCCGAGATCGCCGACCAGGTCGATTCGGCCAAGGTGCTGTCCCAACTCGGGTCCGGCGCGACGGTCGTCCTGCAGGGACTGCACAGGTTGTGGCCGCCGCTGATCGATTTCGTCGAGCGGGTCGTCGCGGACATCGGTCACCCCGCGCAGGCGAATGCGTACATCACCCCGCCGGACAACCGGGGTTTCGACTTCCACTACGACGTCCACGACGTGTTCGTCCTACAGGTGTCGGGCCGCAAGCGGTGGATCGTCCACGAACCGGTTCACCGCCACCCGCTGCCGACCCAGCCGTGGACCGATCACCGGGAGCAGATCGCCGAACGGGTCACCGCGGAGCCCGTCATCGACGCCGTGCTGTCGCAGGGTGACGCCCTCTACCTGCCGCGCGGGTGGGTGCACGCGGCGCAGGCGGTGGACACGACGTCGATCCACCTCACCATCGGGGTGTCGGCGACGACGGTGTGGGACGTCGCGCGTGCCGTTCTCGACGAGCTCAGCCGCTTCGACGAATTCCGGGCACCGCTGCCGATGGGCACCGACCCCGTCGACCGGGACGAGGCGGGGGCGACGGCGGCGAAGGTCATCGCCGAGATGGTCACCCGGCTGCAGGACAACGCGGCCGTGCTGAGCACCGCCGCCGCCGATCGGGTGATCTCCCGGTACGGGGCGCGGACCCGACCGGAGGCGGTCCGTCCGCTGGCGGTGCTGCGCGCCGCTGACCGGGCGGACACGGTGCGGGTCCGGTGGCGCCGCGGCCTGCACGCGACCGTGCAGCACCGCACCGACGGTCGGGTCAGCGTCCGGCTGACCGACAAGACCATCACCTTTCCCGCCCTCTGCGCGGCCGCAGTCGAGGAGATCCTCGACGGCCGTGTCACCGACGCCGGCAACCTGCCCGGTCTGGACGGCGCCGACGGCGCGGTTCTGGTCCGGCGGCTGCTGCGCGAAGGCGTCGTGGTGCCGGTCGTAGGCTGACTTTTCGTGACGCCAGCGAAGCGCTCGCCGTGCAGTGACGAGTCGCTGGCGCGGGGCGAACCGATGTACGGAACCGCTTCGGCGGGTTCGTCCTGGCTCCTTCTCGAAGTGGAGGGCGGGTGGGGTCCGTCGGCGTTCCTGCAGTCGCCGGGATCCCTCGACCCCGGGCTCGGGCGGGCGATCGTGCGCCGCGCCGAGTCCGCCGGCATGCGCATCGCGGCGGTCCGGCGCCACGGCCGTCGAGGGCAGACGCCGCGGTGGCGATGGTTCGTGGCGAGGTCCGATGTGGGCAGGCACGCGCTGTTCCGCGGCGAGGTCGACAGCGCAACCGACTATCTCGAACTCGACCTCGACGGCGCCGACGGGACCGAGACCAGCGGGCCGCTCGTGGCGGTCTGCGCGCACGGCAGACACGACCAGTGCTGCGCGGTGCGTGGCCGCGCCGCGGCCGCCGCGATCGCCGCCGTGTATCCCGAAAACACCTGGGAATGCTCACATCTGGGTGGTGATCGGTTCGCCGCGACCATGCTGATCCTGCCCGAGGGGCTCTGCTACGGCCGGGTCGACAGCACCGACGGCGCCGAACTCGTGCGGCTGTACCTCGACGGAAGACTCGACGACCGGTTCCTGCGCGGGCGCACGTCGGTTCCCCACGCAGTGCAGGCCGCGCAGCATTTCGCGCGGGAGGCCCTGGGCGAGGACCGCATCGACGCGCTGCCCGCGGTGGCCGTCCAGCAGGCCGAGGACGGGGTCCGGGTCCTGTTGGGCGCCGGCACCGGCACGGTCGAGGTTCTTCTGGACGAGACGATGTCCGAACCGCTCTTCTCGCAGTGCCGCGCCACCACCGCCGGTCCGGTCCGCACGTTCCGGCTGCGCTCGATGCGCACCTGAGGTGGGTTTGCCCCACGCGCGGCCGGGAACCCCTTCGGCGATGTCGAATCCTGATCGTGACTTCGTCGAGAAGCGGTTCAACCGCCCCGGGGAGTACCGGGCGGCGGTGACCTACACCTTCGTGGTCGTCGTGCTGGCGGCGATCGCGTTCGCGGTCTACGCGTTCGGGGACCGCGGTTCGGTGTTCAGCGCCGCGCTGGTGCCGGTGTTCCTGTTCGCGGGTGGGGTCGGCGCGCTGCTGCGCGCCTACCGGCAGTGGAAGGGTGGCGGCGGCTGGACGGCCTGGCAGGGCGCGGGCTGGTTCCTGCTGCTGCTGATGCTGGTGACACTCGCCGTCCCCGGCTCGGCCGCGTTCTCGGAATGACCGCCGGAATCAGTCGAGCTTCATCTCGCGCAACTCGCGCTTGAGGATCTTTCCGGTGGGGTTGCGGGGCAGCTCGTCGAGGAACACCACCTCGCGCGGAACCTTGTAGCGGGCCAGGTTGTCGCGCACGTAGGCCTTGATCGCGTCCTCGTCGATCGTCGCGCCCTCGGCCTTGACGACGAAGCAGCGCAACCGGTGGCCCCACTCCTTGTCCTCGACGCCGATCGCCGTCGCCTCCACCACCTCGGGATGTCCGCTGACCAGATCCTCGATCTCGGCCGGGAACACGTTCTCACCGCCGGAGACGATCATCTCGTCGTCGCGGCCGCTGACGTAGAGCAGATCGTGCTCGTCGAAGTAGCCGACGTCGCCGGAGGACAGCAGCCCGTCGATGATCTGTTTGCCGCCGCCGCCGGTGTAGCCCTGGAACGGGAAGAAGTTGCCGACGAAGATGCGGCCCACCTCGCCGCGCGGTACGTCGTTGCCGTTGTCGTCGAGGATCCGGATTTTCATCCCCTTGACGACCGGCCCGACCGTCGCCGGGTTGATCGAGAGGTGTTGGGGGCCTGCGATTGTCGCGTACGCGACCTCGGTGGAGCCGTAGAGGTTGTAGACGACCGGCCCGAGTTCGCGCAGCGCCCGGGTGGCCAGTTCGGCGCCCAGCTGCGAGCCGGACACGAACACGATGCGCAGCGACGACAGGTCCGGTTTCGGGGAGGACTTGTCGAGTTCGTCGAGCATCCGGGACAGCATCACCGGCACCACGACGATCGCAGTGGCCCTGTACTTCTCGATGTCGGCGAGCACCGTCGCCGGCTTGAACCGCCGGCGCAGCACCAGTGTGGTGCCAAGCATCATCGCGATCGTCGCGTGCAGGAAGCCCAGCGCGTGGAACATCGGCGCGGGCAGCGACGTCACCTCACCGGACTTGAACGGCACCGATGACAGCACGCCGCCGATCGGGGCCAGCGACGGCGGGGCGCTGCGGTTGGCGCCTTTCGGTGTGCCGGTGGTGCCGCTGGTCAGGATGATGATCGACGAATGCCTGGTGACCTTCGGCGGCGGCTTCGAGCCGGTGCGGGCGATCAGCTCTTCGAGGGTCTCGTCGGTGCTCCCGGACGGCTCACTCTTGTCCGGGTTCACCCCGAGGGAGCGCAGCTTGCCCAGTTCGGGGTCGGCCGCTGCGACGGCGGCGGTGTATTCGTCGTCGTAGATGACAAGCTTGGCGCCCTCACGTTCGGACACCTCCTTGATCTGAGGGCCGGAGAACTCGCTGTTGAGCAGGATGATGCGGGCACCCGTCTTCGCGGTGGCGTACACCGACACCAGGAACCAGCGGTGGTTGCGGGCCAGGATGGCCACCCCGTCGCCGCCCTTGACACCCTTGGCGAGCAGGCCGTTGGCCACCGTGTTGGCCGCGTCGTCGAGTTCCTTGAACGTCATCTCACCGAAGTCGTCGATGACGGCCGTGCGGTTCGGGTGGCGGCGCGCGTTGAGCGCCGGGATCATCCCGAACTCGCCCCACCGCCGCATGTCGGCCACGAACGCGGCGATGTCCTGTGGCGGCTCCAGTTTCAGCGCGCCCGCCTCGAACATCTTGCGCGCGTAGTGCAACTCGGCGGATCCCCGGTCGAGATATTTGCCGACGGTCTGCTGGACCTTGGCGACGGCCTGCAACGGCAGTTCGCTGAGCTTGGGCATGCGACAACCTTATGTGACGGGGGTCGCACCGCGGTTTGGAACCTACGATGAAGAAATGGCACCTCGCGAGTGGTTCGAGATCGCCGGCGAACAGGTGCCCGTCACCCATCCCGACAAGGTGGTGTTTCCCGATCTCGGGCTCACCAAGGGCGATTTGATGCGTTACTACGCCGCGGTGGCCGGCGGTGCGTTGCGCGGTGTGCAGGACCGGCCGATGATCCTCAAGCGGTTCGTCAAGGGTATCGAGCAGGAAGCGGTCTTCCAGAAACGCGCGCCCGAGAAGCGTCCGGACTTCGTCGACGTCGCCGAGCTGAAGTACGCGTCGGGGACGTCGGCCAAGGAGGCCGTGCTGCATGACCCGGCCGGGTTGATCTGGGCGGTGAACCTCGGTTGCGTCGACCTCAACCCGCACCCGGTGCGCGCCGACGATCTGGAGCATCCCGACGAACTGCGCGTCGACCTCGACCCGATGCCCGGCGTCGGCTGGCGGCAGATCCTCGACGTGGCGTTCGTCGCGCGGGAGGTGCTCGAAGACCACGGGCTGGTGGCCTGGCCGAAGACGTCCGGTTCGCGGGGCTTCCACATCTACGCGCGCATCCACCGCAACTGGCCGTTCAAGCTCGTCCGCCTCGCCGCCGAGGCCGTCGCCCGGGAAGTGGAGCGCCGAGCCCCGGAGTCGGCGACCGCCCGGTGGTGGAAGGAGGAACGGCACGGGGTGTTCGTCGACTTCAACCAGAACGCCAAGGACCGCACCGTCGCGTCGGCGTACTCGGTGCGCGCCACCCCGGACGCGCGGGTGTCCACGCCGCTGTTCTGGGACGAGGTCGCCGGTTGCCGGCCCGAGGAGTTCACCGTGCAGACGGTGCCGCGGCGGTTCGCCGAACACGGTGATCCGTGGGAGGGGATGGACGACGCGGCGGGCGGCCTGGAGGCGCTGCTCGACCTCGCCGACCGGCTCGGGCCCGCCGAGAAGGCGCCCCGCGGTGCGCGGAAGTCCGCGGACGGGCGCCGGGTGTCGGTGATGCCGCTGATCGAGATCGCCCGCACGAAGACCAGGGACGAGGCGATGGCCGCGCTGCAGCGATGGCGGGAAAAGCATCCCGCGGCTGCGGCGAAGCTGGAACCGGCCGACGTTCTGGTCGACGGAATGCGGGGACCCAGCTCGATCTGGTACCGGATCCGGATCAACCTCCAGCACGTGCCCGAGGACGCGCGGCCCCCGCAGGAGGAGCTGCTGGCCGACTACAACCCGTGGGTGAACTACACCGGGGCGCAGCAACAGCTCCGGCGGTGAAAGTTACCGGGGAGTTTGCTGTGCGGCTGGGAAACAGTTCTTACCGAAGTATTAGTAGATACACCCGGCGGCCTTAAATTGCCTCACTACCTTGATCCGTGTAGCGCCACACCGGCGCGCTGTGTCACCACGGGATCGAGGGAGGCTGCGATGTACGGCAATCCGACGTTTCATTGCGATGGCGCAGGTATTCGGGCGCACTGCCGCCAGTTGGCCACCGTCGTGACCATCTCCGGTCACCTCGACGGGGCCAACGTCGGCCGCGCCAGCGAGTACACCGACCGCTTCATCCTCGCCGAGAAGCCCTTCGTCCTCGACCTCAGCGGGGTCGACTCCTTCACCCGCGAGGCGGTTTCGCTGCTGTATGCCGTCGACGACGTGTGCACGGCCGCCGGCGTGGAGTGGTCGATGATCGCCAGCCGCGCGGTCGAGCAGACGCTCCGCGAGGCCGGCATCGAATTCCCCGCGGCGGGCTCGGTTCCCGAGGCGCTGAACCACTTCGCCGATGCGATGGTGGCGCGCCGCCAACTGCTTCCCCTCCTGACCAAGACTGCGTAAGGATCACTGTGTTACTTGATGTTCGGTGGCTCCGCTACCTGCTCCAGCGTCGTCACAGGTCCCACGTCGAGCACCTCGCGCTGACGCAGGCCTGACCCTCCCGGCCCCCGACCGACGCGTTGGCCGTCGGTCGGCGCACGCGCTGATTTAGTGTGCAGCTATGGGCACTGATGCCGACCGGGTCGCCGAGATCGCCCGCCGGGTGGTCGACGAACACGATCCCAAGACCGTTCCCGTCCAGGAGTTCCTCGGCGCCTGCTTCGATGCCGGGCTGTCGTGGGTGCACTTCCCCGAAGGTTTCGGTGGTCTCGGACTGTCGCGGGGCCTGCAGGCGGTCGCCGACCGGATCCTGCAGGCCGCCGGCGGTCCCGTGCCGCTGGGCCTGAACCCGATGGGCTACGGCATGGCCGCCCCGACGGTGCGCGAGCACGCCCAGACCGACGAGATCCGAGAGCGCCTGCTGCGGCCGCTGGCCACCACCGAGGAGATCTGGTGCCAGCTGTTCTCCGAGCCCGGCGCCGGCTCGGACCTGGCGGGCCTGGCCACCTCGGCGGTGCTCGACGGTGACACCTGGGTGGTCAACGGTCAGAAGGTGTGGACCAGCCTGGCCCACCGCGCGAAGTGGGGCCTGCTGCTGGCCCGCACCGATCCCGACGTGCCCAAGCACAAGGGGCTGACCTACTTCGTCATCGACATGCACGGCGAGGGTGTCCAGACCCGGCCGCTGCGGCAGCTGACCGGGCATGCGGAGTTCAACGAGGTCTACATGACCGACGCCCGTATCCCCGACACGTACCGCCTCGGCGCGGTCGGCGACGGGTGGCGCGTGGCGATGACGACGCTGATGAACGAGCGCAGTGCGCTGGGCGGCAGCGGCAGCCGACGCGGGGCGGGCACGATCTCCGACGCGGTCTCGCTGTGGGCGTCCCGGCCGGATCTGCACACCCCGGTGCTGCGGGACCGTCTCACCAGCCTGTGGCTGCGCGCCGAGGCGCAGCGGCTCACCGCCGAGCGGTCCAGGGCCGCGGCGACCGTCGGCGGGCCGGGTCCGGAGGCGTCGGTCGGCAAGCTCGTCGGCGCCGAGCTCAACCAGCACGTCTACGAGTTCTGCATGGACCTGCTGGGCCCCGAGGGAATCCTGTACGGCAGCTACGGCATGCACGACGGTGACGACCAGGACTGGCGCGGCCCCATCCAGCAACGGTTCCTGCGCAGCCGCGCCAACACGATCGAAGGCGGCACGTCCGAGGTGATGCGCAACATCCTCGCCGAGCGGGTGCTCGGCCTGCCGGGAGACCTCCGCGCGGATGCGGGGATGCCGTGGAAGGAGGTGCCGCGTGGCTGAGGAGCTTGCGGATCAGCCCGACAAGGTGGCTGAGGAGCTTGCGGATCAGCCCGACAAGGTGGCTGAGTCGCAAGGCGAGTACGTGTTCACCGACGAGCAGCGGCAGTTGCGCACCGCGGTGCGCAAGTTCTGCGCCGACCACATCGACGAGAGCGCGGTCCGCGCCGCGATGACGGCCGACCCGCCGTACGACCCGAAGATCTGGGCCCGGCTGGGCTCCGAGCTCGGCGTGCTGGGCCTGTCGGTGCCCGAATCCGCGGGCGGCGTCGCCGGCAGCCTCGTCGACCAGGCGGTCGCGGTCGAGGAGCTCGGCGCCGCGCTGGCCTGCGGCCCCCTGTTCGGCACCGTCTACCTGGCCATCCCCGCGCTCGTCGCGGCGTCCGAACCGCCCGAGCTGCTCGGCGAGCTGGTGGACGGGACCCGCACCGCGGCGTTCGTCGTCCGCGACGACGCCGCGGCGTTCGATCCGGCCAGGGTCTGGTCGAGTGCGAGCAGTTGGTCGATCTCGTCGAGGCGGTGAGCGTCGTGTGCCAAGCCGACCGCGACACCCTCGGTTGGTGCCACACTCAGTTCGAGCCACTGATCGGCGTACTCGTGC
>NZ_LMVQ01000555.1 GCF_001545925.1 Mycobacterium sp. NAZ190054
CCCCGACACACCCCCAACCCCCTACCCCGCCCCGCTCCCAGCTCCGGGCGTGACCCGGGGCGCAGCGAACTGGCCCCGTCGACCTCGGAGCTGTCGCCGAACACGAGGCGTCCCAACCGTTCCACCTCGCCGCGGAACGGGCCGAAGCGGAGTATGTCCGGGTCCAGCGCCGCGCGCGGGCGGCCCAGTTGTTGCGGTCGGTGATGGGCAGGCACCGCGACGCCGTGCGCCAGCGCTATGTCGACCCGTTCCGCGGCGAGGTGGAACGGTTGGGCCGCATCGTGTTCGGCGACAGCTTCGAGGTCGACGTGGACAGCTCGCTGCGCATCGGGCACCGTACGCTGGCCGGGCGGACCGTGCCGTACGAATCGTTGTCCGGGGGCGCCAAGGAGCAGCTGGGCATCGTCGCCAGGCTGGCGGGGGCGGCGCTTGTCGCCAAGGAGGACAGCGTGCCGGTCGTGATCGACGACGCGCTCGGCTTCACCGACACCGACCGGCTGACGAAGATGGCGGAGGTCTTCGACGCCGTCGCCGGCGACGGCCAGGTGATCATCCTGACGTGCAGCCCGCAGCGCTACGCCGGGGTGCAGACCGCCCAGCACATCGAACTGATCGCCTAGCCCCCGCCACCCACGGCGAAGGTGATGCCCGCACCTTCGGTCACCGGCACAATGGCCGTGATGACGATGAACGCCAGACGTCGCCGGGCGCACGCCAAGCTCGCCGCGTTGCCCGGGGTGCGACCGGTTCGCCGGCCCGTTCGCCAGGGCGCCGCCGGGCCAGAGGGCGAACAGTTCGACCTCTACTACGTGCGGACGGGCCGCAAGTCGGCACACCCGGTGGTGATCATCCCGGGCGGGCCCGGCGCCGCATCCGTGGCGCTGTACCGGGCGTTCCGCCGGCGCGTCGCGGTGGCGGGACTCGACGTCATCATGGTCGAACACCGGGGTGTCGGCCTGTCCCGCCACGACGACGCGGGCGCCGATCTGCCGCCGGAGGCGCTGACCGTCGACGCCGCCGTGGACGACATCGCCGCGGTGCTCGACGACGCCCAGGTCGAGACCGCTGTCGTCTACGGCACCTCCTACGGCTCCTACCTGGCCGCCGGCGTCGGTGTCCGGCATCCGGGCCGGGTGCACGCGATGGTCCTGGACTCCCCGCTGCTCTCGGCCGGTGACATCGACGTCGTGCGCGCACAGACACGTCGGGTGCTGTGGGACGGGGTCGCCGGCGGCGGTGCGGAACTCGCGCCGCGGGTACGCCGCCTCGCCGCCGAAGGGGTGCTCAGCTCGAAAGATGTGCAGCTGATCGGGGACCTGTACGGCGCGGCCGGGCCGGATGTGCTGCGCCGTCAACTCGACCTGCTGCTCGGCGGCCGTGACCTGCTGTGGGCGGCGGTGGGTCTGGGGACCAGGAAGCTGCTGGAACGCAAGACCCCGTACCACAACGAGCCCGACCTGGTGGAGCGCATCGCCTACCGGGAGTTGAACTACGGCGCCGTCCCCGACGGCCGCCCGCTCGATCCCGCGATCGCGTTACGCGAGATGGCTTCTGGTGACGTGGAATTCGTCGCCGAACCGTACGACCTGCCCGCGGAGATGCCCGGTTTCAGCTGGCCCACGGTGGTGCTGTCGGGAGGTCGCGACCTGACGACGCCTCCGGAGGTGGCGCGCCGCGTCGCCGGCCTGATTCCCGAGTCGGTGCTCGTGGAGCTTCCCACCGCCGGCCACAGCATCCTCGACACCCGGGAGCACGCGGCCCTGCAGGTCTGCCGGGCCGTCCACACCGGGAAGATCGCCGAACTTCCCTCGCGCGCAGCCGAACTGGATGCACTGCCGGCCAACCTGACGGTGCGGCTGCTGGTCCGTGCCCTCGCGGTGGCGGTCCGTGCGGAGTCGATGGTGCCCGGGGCGATACCGCGGGTGGTGCGCCACGTCGCCTCGTGACCGAGGCGACGGTGGGATTTCCCGGCTTGCCGGTCCCGATGACTGGGTACCGTTTCCGTACGGATTCACCAGGTGCAGGGGGATCGATGCCACACCCGCAGACAACGACGGCAGCGAGCGTCTCGGTGGTCGACACCTACCGCTACCTGCGCGGCGGAATGGCCGTCATGATCGTGATGCTCACGGTGGGTGTCCTGATCGAGAGGGCCACCTCAGATCACTGGCTGACCTCGATCAGCGCCTACTACCACTCGGCGGCGCGCAACGTGTTCGTGGCGTCCCTGTGTGCGTTGGGCACGCTGCTGATCGTCTATCGCGGCGACTCCAGCAGCGAGGATCAACTGCTCAACCTTGCCGGGCTCATGGCTTTCGTGGTCGCGTTCGTGCCGATACCGGCTCAGGACGCCGTCGCCGACCCGTCGGTGATCGACCCCGGAGTCGTGAACAGCATCTCCGCGCTGATCGCGGCGATCGTTGTGGCACAGGTGCTCTCATGGTTCATCGCGCGCGTGAAGGGTTCGGAGCGGCCACCGTTGACCACGGGCGGCTGGCTCGCCCGGATCGCGATGTGGATCGTGGTGGTGGCCGGTCTGCTCGGATTCTTCGGCCGGAGGGGCTCATTCGACGACGACGCACATCTGCCGGCGGCCGTGGTGCTGTTCGTTGCGATCACGCTGGTCGTGTTCATCAGCGCGTGGCTCACCTACAAGCAGGATGACGCGCTCGCTCCCCACCGCATGGCGTACTGCCGGATCTATCTGTCCATCGCGACGTACATGGTGCTCAGTGCCGTGGGCACCTTCTCGACGGTGGTGCTCTACCCGGCCTGGGAGCATCGGCTGCTGGTGGTCGAGGTGCTGCTGATCGCGGGCTTCGCCGGGTACTGGACGGTGCAGACCGTGCAGCTGTGGAATGTCCGGGGCTCGCTCGACCTGGTGCCACCGCAGGTCCGGGACGACGTGGAACGCACCGCGTCCGGGGACCGGCCCAAAGACGTGCTCGACGGCATGCGGGAACTGCGCAGCCTGCCGGCCGGCCGCCGGCTCAACCGTCTGCTGTGAGGTTTCGCCGCGGTACGCGGGCCGCTATTTCATGAACCCGATCGCCGAGTAGTTGATGTCGCCGATGCCTGCGGGTCCGTAGTTGGCGAGGTTGCTGCGCACGGCGACATTGCCGGGGGCCTGGAACAGCGGCAGGCTGTGCCCGATCTCCCACAGCATGACGTCGAGTTCGTTGGCCAGCGCCCGCGCCCCGGCCGGGTCCAGCTCGGACAGCGTCTCCTCGATCTTGGCGTCGATCTGCGGACTGCGGATCTTGCCGTAGTTGCTCTCACCGTTCGAGGCGTAGATCTGCGTGAGGCTGGCGAGTGGGAAAGCGTCGCCACCCCAGGCGAACTGGGCGATGTCGAAGTTGCCCGGGTTGATGTAGTCGGTGAACAGCGAGCCGCCGGCGACAGGGACCAGTTCGAGGTTGACGCCGATCTGGGCGAGCTGGTTCTGCGCGATCTGGGCGATCGCCCGGGTGCTCGCGCCGTCGTAGAACACGTCGCGCAGCGTCAGCCGCCGCCCGTCCTTCTCCCGGAACTGGCCGGCCCCGGAGTCACTGAGTGTCCAGCCCAGCTCGTCGAGTTCGCGCTTGGCGGCCTCGGGGTCGAAGCCGATGCTGTTGTCCTGGTAGCCCTCCTGGCCGGCCAGGTAGATGTGGTTGTTCAACGCTTTCGGTTCGTCGGTCAGTCCGCGCTGCGACACCGCCGAGATGGCCTGCCGGTCGATGCCCTTGGTGATCGCGGCCCGCAGCGCCGGATCCGACAGCGGCGCGCCCTCGGCACCGTTGAACGTGAGGTGATACCAGTTCGGGGCGGGGGCGCGCCGGATCGTGACGCCGTCGGCGCGGCGGGCCCGTTCCAGATCGTCGAGAGTGGCAAGACCGACCGAGTCCAGCGCGTTGTTCTCCAGCGCGGGCAGCATCGCGGCGTCGTCGAGCACCGTGTAGGTCATGCTGTCCAGCAGCGGCGGCGTTCCCCACCATTCCGGGTTGCGGCCCAGCGTGATTCGCTGGGCGCCGCGGTCCACGGCGGTGACCATGAACGGTCCCGCCGACGGCCCGGGGCCCGTCAGGAAGCCCTTGTTGAACGCCTCGGGATCCTGCGTCATCTCCTTCGGGTACAGCATCCCGTTCCCGGCGAACATGCCCCGCCAGTCGGCGAAATGCTTGGCGAACGTGACCACGGCCTGCCTGTCGTCCACCCCCTTGGTCACCGACGCCACCCGCTCGCTGCCGTTGGGCGAGGCGAACAGGAACCGCTCGTCCTTGCCGCTGGTGGCGTTGATCTGCGCGGCGATGTCCTCCCAGGTGACCGGTCTGCCGTTGGTCCACACCGCCTTGGGGTTGATCGTGTAGGTGACGACCTGCGGGTCGGTGCTGGTCAGCTCGACGCTGGTGAAGTAGTCGCTGTTGACCGTCATCTCGCCGTCGGGCTTGATGACGAATGCGCGCGGCAGCGTCGGCCGGTACATGCGGCCGATCTCGCCGAGGTTGCCGTCGATGTGCAGGTTGTTGAAGTTCGCCGGAAAACCGGTCAGCGCGAGCCGCAGATTGCCGCCCTGCTGAAGGGTCGCGGGGTCCTGCGGGTTGATGTCGGCGGTGGCGCCGAGCTCGGCGGTACCGCCGGCCGGCGGCGCGTCGGCCGGCCCGCTGGAGCACCCGGTCAGGACCAGCGCCGCCACCGAACCGATCGCGAGCAGGCGCGTGATCGCACTCCTGGGCGACCAGGTGCGCGATGTGGTGTCTGCTCGGGAGCTCACGTGCGTCATGCGGATTGACTCTAACGGCGATCGGCCTGAGCGCGGGGTACCGCGGCCAGCAGTCGGCGGGTGTACTCGTGCTGCGGCTTGCTGAACACCTGATCGCTGTCGCCCTGCTCGACGACCTTCCCTTTGTGCATCACCGCCACCCGGTGGGCCAGATGCCGCACCACGGACAGGTCGTGGGACACGAACAGGTAGGCCAGTCCGAACCGGTCCTGCAGATCGAGCAGCAGGTTGACGATCCCCGCCTGGATGGACACGTCGAGCGCGCTGACCGGCTCGTCGAGCGCGAGGATCTTCGGCCGCGTCGCCAGCGCCCTGGCGATGCCGACTCGTTGCTTCTGTCCACCGGAGAACTCGGCCGGGTAGCGGGCGGCGTCCTCGCGGCGCAACCCGACCACGGCCAGCAGCTCGGCGACCCGGTCGCGAATGTCGCTCTTGGTGAAACCGTTGGCCTGCAAGGGTTCTGCGAGAATGTCGAACACGGGCAGGCGGGGGTCCAGCGAGGCCACCGGGTCCTGGAACACGACCTGAAGGTCGCCGCGCAGCGCCTTGCGCGACCGCCGGTCCAACGTCGCGACGTCGCGGCCGAGCACTTCGACGGTGCCGGACTGTGGCGCCGACAGGTCAAGGATCTGGTGCAGTGTGGTGGACTTCCCGGACCCGGATTCGCCGACGATGCCCAGCGTGCGGCCCTGCTGCAGGTCGAACGACACCCCGTCCACCGCGCGCACCTCGCCGATGCGTCGCCGCAGCACCACCCCCTTGGTCAGCGGGTACGTCTTGACCAGGTCGGCGACGCGAACGACCACGTTGTCCTCGGGCGGCGCAGTCGCGGCGTGCGGTGCCGTCGACACGCCGTAGATATCGGCGGCGCTGCGGCCGTCGACCATCTCGTGGCGGATACACGCCACCCGGTGACCGGGGCCGACAGGCACCAGTTCGGGCTCCGCGGACCGGCATTCGTCGATCGCGAGCGGGCACCGTGGGGCGAACGGGCAGCCCGGCGGCAACGCGGTCACCGCCGGCGGCGCGCCCGGGATCGGCACCAGACGGACGCCCTGCGCCGCGTCCAGGCGGGGCACCGAGCCCAGCAGCCCGACCGTGTAAGGCATCCGCCGGCCGCGGTACAGATCGGCGACGGGCGCGGTCTCGACGGCGCGCCCGGCATACATCACCAGCGCGCGGTCGGCGAACTCGGCGACCACGCCCAGGTCGTGGGTGATGATCAGCACCCCGGCGCCGGTGACGTCGCGTGCGGTGCGCAGCACGTCGAGGATCTGTGCCTGCACGGTCACGTCGAGCGCGGTGGTCGGCTCGTCGCAGATCAGCAGGTCGGGATCGTTGGCGATCGCGATCGCGATGACCACGCGCTGGCGTTCACCGCCGGACAGTTCATGCGGGAACGCCAGGGCCCGTTGCGCGGGTCGCGCGATGCCGACCATCTCGAGCAGTTCCACGGCCCGGGTGTGTGCCGTCCGCTTGTCGATGCCCCGCTGGTGGATGCGGATGGCTTCGGCGATCTGCGCGCCGACCGGGTAGACCGGTGTCAGCGCCGACATCGGGTCCTGGAACACCGTGCCGATCCTCGCGCCGCGCACCTGCGACATCTGCCGGTCGGTCAGGCCGAGCAGTTCCTCGCCGTGCAACCGGACCGAACCGGACACCTCGGCGTACTCGGGGAGCAGGCCGATGACGGCCATCGCCCCGGCGGACTTGCCCGCGCCCGATTCCCCGACCAGCGCCACGACCTCGCCGGAGTCGACGTGGTAGTCCAGACCGCGGACCGCGGGGACGTGTTCGTCATCGGTCGGGAAGGTGACCGTCAGCCCCCTGACCTCGAGCAGGCTCATCGGGTCGCCGCCCTCCGCCTGCGGCGCGGCGCGGGCCGCACCCCGGGATCCAGCGCGTCGCGCAACCCGTCCCCGACGAGGTTGGCGCAGAACACGATCAGCACCAGCACTCCGGCCGGGAACAGGAAGACCCACGGGAACGTCGTCACCGACCGGGTGCCGTCGGCGATCAGGGTGCCCAGCGACACGTCGGGCGGCTGCACCCCGAACCCGAGGAAGCTCAGGCTCGTCTCGGCCAGCACCGCCAGCCCGACGTTGAGCGCGGTGTCGATGATCAGGATCGACGCGACGTTGGGAATGATGTGGCGGACGATGACGCGCCAGTGGCTGACGCCCATGTACCTTGCCGCGGTGACGAATTCGCGTTCCCGCAGGCTCATCGTCATCCCGCGGACCATGCGGGCGCTGATCATCCAGCTGAACGCGACGAGCAGCAGGATCAGCCACAGGATCGTGCCGGACTCCCGCGTGCGGGGGGTGACGATCGCGATGAGCAGGAAGCTCGGGACCACCAGCAGCAGGTCGACTATCCACATCAGCGCGGCGCTGCGCCAGGCACCGAAATAGCCGGCGATCGCGCCCACGGTCGCCGCGACGACCGTGGACAGGAACGCCACACAGACCCCGACCAGCAGCGACTTCTGCATCCCGCGCAGCGTCTGCGCGAGAAGGTCCTGCCCCAGTGCGTTGGTGCCGAACCAGTGCGTGGTCGTCGGCGGCTGCTGCAGCGCGTAGTAGTCGAGGTCGGTGTGCGAGTAGGGGAGCAGTGGCGGCAGCGCCCAGCAGCTGACGAACAGCGCGGCCAGCACGAACAGCGACACCACGGCGGGCCGGTTGCGCACGAACCGCCGCCACACCAGCCTGCGCCGCGACACGAAGCCGTGTCCGGTGCGCTCGGTCACGACGTCGCTCATGAGATCCGCACCCGAGGATCGAGCGCGGCGTAGAGCACGTCGGAGAGGAGTCCGGCCAGCAGCACCGTCACCCCGGTGAACACGGTGATCGCGACGACGATGTTGGTGTCCTGGGTGGTGATGCCCTGCACGAACCACTCACCGATGCCGTGCCACCCGAAGATCTTCTCGACGAACACCGCCCCGGTGAACAGGCCGCCGACGCCGTAGGCGAACAGGGTGGCCATCGGGATCAGCGCGGTGCGCAGCCCGTGCCGGAACAACGCCTGCCGCCGGGTGAGCCCCTTGGCCCGCGCGGTGCGGATGAAGTCCTGGCCGAGCACGTCGAGCATCGCGTTGCGCTGGTAGCGGCTGTATCCGGCCATCGCGCCCAGCGCCAGCGTGAACGTGGGCAGCACGAGGTGCTGCAGCCGGTCGACGAACTGATTCCAACCACCGCCGACGGCGTCCGAGGACGTCTCCCCGGTGTACTCGAAGATCTGCACACCGAGGAACGAGTTCGCGTTCAGCGCCGCCAGGATCAGCAGGTTGGCGATCACGAACGTCGGCGCGCTCAGGATCAGCAGCGCCAGCGTGGTGATGACCCGGTCCGACATCCGGTACTGCCTGACCGCGCCCCACGCGCCGGCGACGACGCCCAGCACGGTGCCGACGATCGACCCGATGATCACCAGGCGCAGGCTCACCCCGATGCGGCGCCAGAGTTCGTCACTCACCGGCTGGCCGCCGACGGTGGTCCCGAAGTCGCCGCGCACAGCGCCGGCCAGCCAGTCGGCGTAGCGCACCGGTATCGGCTGGTCGAGGTTGAGTTCGGCGGCCTTGGCGTCGATGACGGCCTGCGGCGGGCGCGGGTTGCGCTCGAGCAGGCTGTCGAGCGGCTCGAACGTCAGCGATGTCAGCGCGAACGTCAGGAACGACGCCAACCCCAACAGCACGACGTAGTTGAGCAGCCGGCGCGCGAGGAAGCGGGTCATCCGGTGGGTCCGCCGCGGGGCTGCATGGGCCAAGGTTAAGAGATGCGTGGTGACACAGCCCGGTGACACGGCCCCGGCGTGGCTGCCGGGCTGGCGTTCAGCGGGTCGGATCGCCCCATGAGCCGCGTTCACAGCGCGCGCATAGGAACGGCACAGGAAGCACCTAGCGGGCGGCCCGATAATGGAGCGATGGCCGGCTCGCAGAGCGCACCCGGGGACGACCCGGCGCGAGTCGTGATGCGCCGGGCCGACGGCGGCCCGATCCATGTCCTGGTCGTCGACGACGAACCCGTGCTGGCCGAACTGTTGTCGATGGCGTTGCGCTACGAAGGCTGGGAGATCTCCACCGCCGGCGACGGGGCCTCCGCGATCGAGACCGCGCGGGACAACCCGCCCGACGTCGTCGTGCTCGACGTGATGCTGCCGGACATGAGCGGGCTGGAGGTGCTGCGCAAGCTGCGTGAGCAGCTTCCCGGGCTGCCACTGCTGCTGCTCACCGCGAAGGACTCGGTCGAGGACCGCATTGCCGGGCTGACCGCCGGCGGCGACGACTACGTGACGAAACCGTTCAGCATCGAGGAGGTCGTGCTTCGGTTACGCGCGCTGCTACGGCGCACCGGGGTCAGCACCGACACCGGCGGAGCCAAGATCGTCGTCGGCGACCTGGTGCTCGACGAGGACAGCCACGAGGTGACCCGCGGTGGCGATCTCATCACGCTCACGGCAACGGAATTCGAGCTGCTGCGCTTCATGATGCGTAACGCCAGGCGGGTGCTGAGCAAGGCGCAGATCCTGGACCGGGTGTGGAGCTACGACTTCGGCGGCCGGTCCAACATCGTCGAACTGTACGTGTCCTATCTCCGGAAGAAGATCGACAGCGGGCGGGAACCGATGATCCATACGCTGCGTGGTGCCGGATATGTCCTCAAACCTGCGCGCTGAGCGGACGGTGCCTGCTTTCCGTTCCCCACGCAGCTGGTCACTGCGCACCCGGCTGATCGTCACCCAGGTGCTGTTGCTCGCCGCGGTGTGCGCGGGCATCGGCCTCGCGACCGAGTTTGCGCTGCAACGCTTTCTGATGAATCAACTCGACGAGCAGGTGGTCGAGGCGGGCAGGCGGTCGTCGGTGATCTTCGAGTTCGGGCCGCCGCCACCACCGGGCATGGGACGGTCGGGGATGCGGCCACCCGGCGTGATGCTGCCGGGACGGCCGGGGCCCCGCATGCTGATCCGCGACGACCAGGGGCCGGGCCCGGCGTTCCTGAACGCTCCCGGTCAGGCCATCCACACCGTCGGGGCGGTGGTGACGGCAGGGCAGGCCCGGGCGGCCGGCGTCATCACCGCCGACGGCTCGCGTGCCGAGATCTCCGCCGCGGCAGCCGGGCAACTGGCCGCGGTCGGCGCCGACGAGCGCCCCCGGACCGTCGAACTCGACGGCCTCGGCCGTTACCGCGTGGTCGGATTCCCCGCCCACCTCCCCGGCGACACCGTGGTCGCGGGGCTGCCGACCGCCGATGTCGACGACACCCTGTTCTGGGTGGTGGTGATCTTCTGTGCCGTCGGCGCGACCGCGCTGGTGGCCGCGGGTGCGGCCGGCGTCGTCATCGTGCGGCGCCAACTGGCGCCGCTGGCAAGGGTTTCCGCGGCCGCGCAACAGGTCGCCGACCTCGAACTCGACCGCGGCGAGGTGAAACTGCCGACTCCGATCGTCACCGTCGATCCCGCGGCCGAACACACCGAGGTCGGCCGTCTCGGCGCCGCACTGAACCGGATGCTCGACCGCATCGCCGGCGCGCTGTCGGCGCGGCACGCCAGCGAGACCCGGGTGCGGCAGTTCGTGGCCGACGCCAGCCACGAGCTCCGCACACCACTGGCCGCCATTCGTGGCTACACCGAACTGGCGCAACGCAAGCGGGCGGAGCTTCCCGACGATGTGGCCCATGCGATGAACCGCGTCGAATCCGAAACCGAAAGGATGACCCAACTCGTTGAGGACATGCTGCTGCTCGCCCGGCTCGACAGTGGCCGCCCACTGCAGCGCGAGACGGTCGATCTGACCCGCCTGGTCGTCGACGCCGTCAGCGACGCGCACGTCGCGGGTGCCGACCACACCTGGGAGCTGGACCTTCCCGACGACCCGGTGACGGTCACCGGTGACGAGGCGCGGCTGCATCAGGTGCTGGCCAACCTGCTGGCCAACGCCAGGATCCACACTCCGGAGGGCACCGTCGTCACGACATCGCTCGTGGTCGGTGACGACGGCGCCGCGGTGCTGACGGTGCGTGACGACGGCCCGGGCATCCCCGCCTGGCTGCTGCCGGAGGTGTTCGAGCGGTTCGCGCGTGGCGACTCCTCGCGGGCCCGGCGGGGCCGGAGCACCGGTCTGGGCCTCGCCATCGTCGCCGCCGTCGTGCGCGCGCACGGCGGCACCATCGAGGTCCAGAGTGTGCCGGGCAGAACCGAATTCGTCGTCACGCTGCCCGGCAAGTCACAGCCGGGGCACAGTCCGGGCACATCGGGCGCCTAGCGGTGCCGCCGATCATTCGTTCAATGACCCTGCTGACCCCCGCCGAAAAGACACGAACTCGCACGCAGCAGCGGCCCCGCACGCGATTTGCTGTCCGCTCGCGCCGATTGGCCCTGACGGTTCTGCTGGCTGCTACCGCGGTGCTGTACCTGTGGAACCTCGGCGCGAGCGGTTGGGCCAACGCCTACTACTCGGCGGCGGTGCAGGCCGGTTCCGCGAACGGGGCGGCGATGTTCTTCGGTTCCAGCGACGCCGCGAACGCGATCACGGTCGACAAACCGCCGGCAGCGCTGTGGGTGATGGATCTTTCGGCACGCCTGTTCGGCTTCAACCCGTGGAGTGTGCTGGTTCCGCAGGCGCTCATGGGTGTGGCGGCGGTGGCAGTGCTCTACGCCGCCGTGCGGCGCGTGAGCGGGCACGGCGCCGGACTGCTCGCCGGCGCCGTGCTGGCGCTGACGCCGGTGGCGGCCCTGATGTTCCGGTTCAACAACCCCGACGCTCTGCTGGTGCTGCTGCTCGTGGTCGCCGCGTACTGCACCCAGCGGGGCTGCGAGAGAAATGCCGGCAGAGGGTGGTTGGTCGCCGCCGGTGTCGCGGTCGGACTGGGTTTCCTGACCAAGATGCTGCAGGCGCTGCTGGTCCTGCCGGCGTTCGCGGCGGCCTATCTCGTCGCCGGACACAGACCGCTGGGCCGGCGGGTGGTGGACGCGGTCACCGCGGCCGGTGCCACCGTTGTGTCGGCGGGGTGGTATCTGCTGCTCGTCGAGGTGTGGCCGGCGCAGGCGCGGCCCTACATCGGTGGCTCACAGACCAACAGCATCGTCGAGCTCACCTTGGGCTACAACGGAATCGGGCGGCTGACCGGCGACGAACCGGGCGGACTCGGCAATCTCAACCACGATGTGGGCTGGGGCAGGCTGTTCGGGTTCGGCATGGGCGCCGACATCGCCTGGTTGCTGCCGGCCGCGATCATCTGCCTGGCAGCGGGATTCGTCATCACCCGACGCCGGCCCCGCACCGACCCCACCCGCGCGGCGCTGATCCTGTGGGCCGGCTGGCTCGTGGTCACCGCGGTGGTGTTCAGCTACATGAACGGCATCGTCCACTCGTACTACGCCGTCGCGCTGGCGCCCGCGATCGGGGCGGGTATCGGCATCGGCGCGACGTTGCTGTGGCAGCACCGGCGTGACGTGCCCGCCGCCACCGCGATGGCCGGCGCGGTGGTGGTGACCGTGGTCCTCGCGGCGGTGCTGTTGGCCCGCCAGATCGACTGGATGCCATGGTTGCGCGGGGCGGTCGCGGCCGGGGGAGTGGGATCGGCCGTGCTGCTGCTCGTCGTCGCCACACTGCCGCCCCGGGTGGCGCATTCGGTGGCCGCTCTGGCGGTGGTCTCCTGCCTCGCCGCCCCGGCCGCGTTCTCCCTGGCCACGGCCGCATCACCGCACAGCGGAGCGCTGCCGTCGGTGGGCCCTGCCCGCGGCGGCGGCTTCACCGGCGGCGGACTGCTCAGCGCCCCGCGGCCCCATCCCGACCTGATCAGGATGCTCGACGCCGACGCCGAGCGATTCTCCTGGGCTGCCGCCGTGGTCGGATCCAACAATGCCGCGGGATATCAACTCGCGGCGCGGGTGCCGGTGATGGCGGTCGGCGGATTCAACGGCACCGACCCGTCCCCGACACTGGAGCAGTTCATCGAGCTGACCGAGTCGGGGCGCATCCACTACTTCATCGTCGGCCCCTCCGTGATGATGGGGCGTCCGGCGGGTGACCGGGCCGCGCACCTGGAGGCCGACGCGATCCGGGACTGGGTACAGGCCCGCTATTCGCCGGTCACCGTCGACGACACGGTGCTGTATGACCTCACCCGGCAACCGCTGATCTCACAGCCCGCGCATAGCTTGGGCCCACGGTGAGCACACCTCCGGAACACAGGATGGATGCCATGACAGACACCGCCTTCGAATCCGAGCTTCCCTCCGTGGACCGCCCATTCGGAGCCCGTCCCAATGCCGCCCTGATGGCGCGGACCACCGGCGCGCCCGTGCTCGACGTCGTCGTCCCTGTCTACAACGAGCAGGCCGCGCTCGCGAATTCGGTGCATCGGCTGCACCGGTACCTGAGCGACTCCGTGCCGTTCCCGGCCCGCATCACGATCGCCGACAACGCCAGCGTCGACGACACACCTCGCATCGCGGCCCAACTCGCCGACGAACTGCCCGACGTGCGGGTGGTGCGCTTGGAGGAGAAAGGCCGTGGCCGCGCACTGCACCGGGTGTGGACGTCCTCGGATGCGACGGTGCTGGTGTACATGGATGTCGACCTGTCCACCGATCTGGCTGCGTTCGCGCCGCTGGTGGCCCCGCTGATCTCGGGTCATTCCGACCTCGCGATCGGGACGCGGCTGGCCCGCGGCGCGCGGGTCCAGCGCGGACCGAAGCGCGAGATCATCTCCCGCTGCTACAACCTGATCCTGAAGTCCACGCTGTCGGCCGGGTTCTCCGACGCGCAGTGCGGATTCAAGGCGATCCGCGCCGACGTGGCGGCCGAACTGCTGCCCTACGTCGAGGACACCGGCTGGTTCTTCGACACCGAGCTGCTGGTCCTCGCCGAGCGCAGCGGGCTCCGCATCCATGAAGTGCCGGTGGACTGGGTCGACGACCCCGACAGCCGGGTCGACATCGTGGCCACCGCCGCGGCGGAACTGCGGGGCATCGGCCGGCTGCTGCGCGGTTTCGCCGGCGGGTCCATCCCGGTCCACGCGATCGCGGCGCAATTGGGCAACTCGCCCGCCGCGGCGGCGCCCGGCTCACTGTTGCGGCAGGTGGTTCGCTTCGGCGCGGTGGGGGTCGCCTCCACCGCCGCCTACATCCTGTTGTTCATGCTCATGCAGGGCTGGGCCGGCGCGCAGCTGGCCAACCTGATTGCGCTGCTGCTCACCGCGATCGGCAACACCGCGGCCAACCGGCGCTTCACCTTCGGCATCGGCGGCCGCACGCGGCTGGCCCGCAACCACCTCGAGGGTCTGATCGTGTTCGGCATCGCTCTGGCCATCACCAGCGGCGCTCTCGGGCTGTTGCACGCCACTGCCGAATCCCCGCACCGCATGGTCGAGCTGGGCGTCCTCGTGACGGCCAATCTGCTCGCCACCGTGGTGCGTTTCGTCCTGCTGCGCGGCTGGGTCTTCCATCCCCGTCGCACGACCACCGAAGGAACCACACGATGACCGCCACCGCTGATCTGGCACGGCGCACCGGCGCGGACGCCGGCCCTACCGAGAGTGCGCGGCCGCGCTGGGTGCGGCCCGCGCTGCTGGCGCTGCTGGCCGCGACCGCGGCCCTCTACCTGTGGGGGCTGGGCTCGTCGGGCTGGGCCAACCAGTACTACGCCGCCGCGGTTCAGGCGGGCACCCAGGACTGGAAGGCCTGGCTGTTCGGTTCCCTCGATCCCGGCAACGCGATCACCGTCGACAAACCGCCCGCCGCGCTGTGGGTGATGGCGCTGTCGGGGCGCTTGTTCGGATTCAGCCCGTTCACGATGCTGCTGCCGCAGGCGTTGATGGGTGTCGCGTCCGTAGCCGTGCTGTTCGCCGCGGTGCGCCGGGTCAGCGGGCCGGGGGCAGGGCTGATCGCCGGCGCCGTACTGGCGGTCACTCCGGTGGCGGCGCTGATGTTCCGGTACAACAACCCCGATGCGCTGCTGGTGCTGCTGGTGGTGATCGCCGCCTACCTGATGGTGCGGGCCATCCAGACCGGCGGCGCCCGGTGGGTCGTGCTGGCCGGTGTCGTGCTGGGGTTCGGATTCCTGACCAAGATGCTGCAGGCATTCCTGGTGGTGCCCGGCCTGGCACTGGCTTTTCTGGTCGCCGCCCCGGTGTCCCTGTGGCGGCGGCTGGGCACGTTGATGGCGGGCGCCGGCGCGATGCTCGTCACCGCGGGTTCCTTTGTGGCGCTGGTCAGCTTCTGGCCGGCTGACGCACGCCCCTATATCGGTGGGTCCACCGACAACAGCCTGCTGCAGTTGGCGCTGGGCTACAACGGGATTCAACGCGTGATGGGTGGTGAGGGGATGCCCGGCGGCGGGCCGGGAGGTCCTCCTGGCGGCCCCGCCGGCGGACCACCGGCGGGTGCGAACCTGTTCTTCGGCGGCGACCCGGGGATCGGCAGGCTGTTCGGCGCCTCGATGGGTGCCGAGGCGTCGTGGCTGCTGCCCGCGGCGCTGATCGGGCTGCTGGCCGGACTGTGGCTCACCCGACGTGCCGTGCGCACCGACGCCGTCCGCGCGAGCCTGCTGCTGTGGGGCGGCTGGGTGCTGGTCACCGGCGTGGTCTTCAGTTTCATGGACGGCATCGTCCATCCGTATTACACGGTGGCGCTGGCTCCGGGTGTGGCGGCGTTGGTCGGCCTTTCGGTGGCCGAGTTATGGTCTCGCCGAACACATCCGGCGTCGCGACTGGTGCTGGCCGGGATGTCCGCGGCGACGGGCGTGTGGGCGTTCGTCCTGCTCGACCGCACGCCGGACTGGCAACCCTGGTTGCGGTGGGTCGTGGTCGTCGGCTCGATCGTCGTGGCGGCCGTGATCGCGGTCGGCGTGCACCGGTTGGGCCGCGCCGCCGCGACGGTGGCCGCCGCCGCGATCCTGTTCGCGGGAATCGCACCCGCTGCGTACGCGATCGAGACGGTGGGCAACTCGCAGGAAGGTCCGATGGCGATGTCGGGCCCGGCCCGTGTCGACCGAGCCTTCGGCGGACCGGGAGGCCGGGGCGGACCCGGCGGCCCGGGTGGCCCGGGCGGCCCGATGTCGGCCAACGCCGAGTTGCAGGATCTGATCAGTGCGGCCGACAACCGTTGGGCGGCAGCGACAATCGGGTCGATGCTGGCCGGCGACCTGGAACTGCGCACGGGTGCGTCGGTGATGGCGGTCGGCGGCTTCACCGGCACTGACAACGCGCCGACACTGGAACAGTTCCAGGTGTACGTGGCCGAGGGTCAGGTGCGGTACTTCATCGCCGGTGGGCACCGGGGGCCGGGAGGGAACGCCGGGTCGTCGGCCCAGATCACCGCATGGGTGGAGCAGAACTTCGCCCCGACGGACGTCGGCGGGACCACCGTCTACGACCTGCAGAGCTGAGTGCACCACACATCCGCGTGATTCAGACCCGTGACTTCCGGCAACGGCGCTGTTAGCTTCACGCCATGTCGGTCACAGACGAGTACCTGAAGAACAACGAGGAGTACGCCAAGACGTTCTCCGGCCCCGACAAGCCATTGCCGCTGCCGCCGAGCAGGCACGTCGCGGTGGTCGCGTGCATGGACGCCCGACTCGACGTCTACCGGGCCCTCGGGATCCGGGAGGGCGAAGCGCACGTGATCCGCAACGCCGGCGGAGTGGTCACCGACGACGAGATCCGTTCGCTGGCGATCAGCCAGCGACTGCTCGGCACCAGGGAGATCATCCTGATCCATCACACCGACTGCGGGATGCTGACGTTCACCGACGACGGCTTCAAGCAGCAGATCCAGGACGAGACCGGGATCAAGCCCGAGTGGGCCGCGGAGGCGTTCCAGGACGTCGAGGAGGATGTGCGGCAGTCGCTGCGCCGCGTCGAGGCCAGCCCGTTCGTCACCAAGCACAAATCGCTGCGCGGGTTCGTCTTCGACGTCGCCACCGGCCGGCTCACCGAGGTCACGCGCTAACCCCGCCGAACTTGCATTCCAGCAGGTCCTCACTCGCATTTTCGCTGCTGGAATGCCATTTCGGCGGCGGTTCGTTGACACATCGGACAGTGCTGCGGCACAATCTCGGGTTATGGCCGTAAATCTGGTCAAATCTACCAACTTTACGAGGAATTCATGACCACGACCGACGAGCTCGTCGAGACCGCGGGACGTTACGAGCTCAGCCACCTGCGTGCACTGGAGGCCGAAGCGATCCACATCATCCGGGAGGTCGCCGCCGAGTTCGAGCGGCCGGTGCTGCTGTTCTCCGGCGGCAAGGACTCCATCGTGATGTTGCACCTGGCCATCAAGGCGTTCCGGCCGGGCCGGCTGCCGTTCCCGGTCATGCACGTCGACACCGGCCACAACTTCGAGGAGGTGCTGCAGGCCCGCGACGAGCTCGTCGCCGAGTCCGGCGTGCGCCTGGTGGTGGCCAAGGTGCAGGACGACATCGACGCCGGACGCGTGGTGGAGACGATCCCGTCGCGGAACCCGATGCAGACCTTCACGCTGCTGCGTGCGATCCGGGAGAACAAGTTCGACGCCGCGTTCGGCGGCGCGCGGCGCGACGAGGAGAAGGCGCGCGCCAAGGAGCGGGTGTTCAGCTTCCGCGACGAGTTCGGGCAGTGGGACCCGAAGAACCAGCGGCCGGAACTGTGGAACCTCTACAACGGCAGGCACCGCAAAGGTGAGCACATCCGGGTGTTCCCGCTGTCGAACTGGACCGAGTTCGACATCTGGTCCTACATCGGCGCCGAACAGATCAAGCTGCCCTCGATCTACTACGCCCACCAGCGCAAGGTGTTCGAACGCGACGGCATGCTGCTCGCGGTGCACAAGTACCTGCAGCCGCGCAAGGACGAGCAGATCGTCGAGAAGACGGTCCGGTTCCGCACCGTCGGCGACGTGACCTGCACCGGCTGCGTGGAGTCCACGGCGGCGACGGTGTCGGAGGTGATCGCCGAAACCGCGATCTCACGGCTCACCGAGCGTGGGGCCACCCGCGCCGACGACCGCATCTCCGAAGCCGGGATGGAAGACCGCAAGCGTGAGGGGTACTTCTGATGGGGCGAGCGAAGCGACGGGAGATCCGACGATGACGACACTTCTGCGCATCGCCACCGCCGGTTCGGTCGACGACGGCAAGTCCACCCTGATCGGGCGGCTGCTCTACGACTCCAAGGCCGTCATGGAGGACCAGCTCGCCGCGGTCGAGCGCACCTCCAAGGAGCGCGGCCACGACTACACCGATCTGGCCCTGGTGACCGACGGCCTGCGCGCCGAGCGTGAGCAGGGCATCACGATCGACGTGGCATACCGCTACTTCGCCACGGCCAAGCGGAAATTCATCATCGCCGACACCCCGGGCCACATTCAGTACACGCGCAACATGGTCACCGGCACGTCGACCGCGCAACTGGCCATCGTGCTCGTCGACGCCCGGCACGGGCTGCTGGAGCAGTCGCGGCGCCATGCGTTCCTGGCGTCCCTGCTCGGTATCCGGCACATCGTGCTCGCGGTCAACAAGATGGATCTGATCGGCTGGGACAGGCAGCGGTTCGAGGCGATCCGCGACGAGTTCCACGACTTCGCCGCCCGGCTGGACGTCCACGACGTCACCACGATCCCGCTGTCGGCGCTCAACGGCGACAACGTCGTCACCAAGTCCGACGTCACACCCTGGTACGAGGGGCCGTCGCTGCTCAGCCATCTCGAAGAGGTCTACATCGCCGGGGACCGCAACCTGGTCGACGTCCGCTTTCCCGTTCAGTACGTCATCCGCCCGCAGACCCGGGAACACCACGACCACCGCAGCTACGCCGGCACCGTCGCCAGCGGGTTGATGCGCGTGGGCGACGAGGTGGTGGTGCTGCCGACCGGGATGGCCAGCAAGATCGCGGCGATCGAAGGCCCCTCCGGGCCCGTCGAGGAGGCGTTCCCGCCGATGGCGGTGTCGGTCAGCCTGGCCGACGAGATCGACATCTCGCGCGGCGACATGATCGCCCGGCCGCACAATCAGCCCCGCCTCACCCAGGACTTCGACGCCACGGTGTGCTGGATGGCCGACGCCGCCGCGCTCGAACCCGGCCGCGACTACCTGATCAAGCACACCACCCGCACCACCCGCGTCAAGGTGACGGGTCTGGACTACCGGCTCGACGTCAACACCCTGCATCGCGACAAGACCGCGACGGCACTGAAACTCAATGAGCTGGGCCGGATCTCGCTGCGCTCGCAGGTCCCGCTGCTGCTCGACGAGTACAGCCGCAACTCGGCCACCGGCTCGTTCATCCTGATCGACCCGAACACCAACGGCACCGTCGCGGCGGGCATGGTGCTGCGTGACGGCTCGGCGCGGGACGCGAGCCCCAACACGGTGCGCCACGAGTCGCTGTGCACGCCCGAAGACCGGCTCAGCAAGGGGCGCACCGTCTGGTTCACCGGACTGTCCGGTTCCGGTAAGTCGTCGGTGGCGATGTTGGTCGAGCAGAAGCTGATCGAAAAAGGCGTTCCGGCATACGTTCTCGACGGCGACAATCTGCGCCACGGCCTGAACGCCGATCTCGGGTTCTCGATGGCCGACCGGGCCGAGAACCTGCGCAGGCTCGCGCACGTGGCGGCCATCCTGGCCGACGCCGGGCAGGTGGTGCTGGTGCCTGCGATCAGCCCGCTGGTCGAGCACCGGGAACTGGCACGCAAGGTGGCCACCGACGCCGGCGTCGAGTTCTTCGAGGTGTTCTGCGACACCCCGCTGGAGGACTGCGAACGACGGGATCCGAAGGGGCTGTACGCCAAGGCCCGTGCCGGGGAGATCACCCACTTCACCGGGATCGACAGCCCGTACCAGCGGCCGAAGAACCCGGATCTGCGGCTCACCCCGGACCGTACCCCCGACGAGCACGCCGCCGCCGTGATCGAGCTGCTGGAGGGCCGCGCGCAGTGACCGACGACCACGCGCTCGCCGCGCGGCTGGCCACCGAGGCCGGAAACCTGCTGCTCGACGTCCGCGGCGAGTTGGCCGCAGCGTCGGCCGAGGAGCGGAAAGTCGCGGGTGACAAGCGATCTCATGACTTCCTGCTGGCGGCGCTCAACAGCGAACGCCCGGACGACGCGGTCCTGTCGGAGGAGGGGCCGGCCGAAGGCGCCGATCCGGCCAGGCTGTCCGCCCGGCGGGTGTGGATCGTCGATCCGCTGGACGGGACGCGGGAGTTCTCCGAACCCGGCCGCACGGACTGGGCCGTGCATGTGGCGCTGTGGGAATCCGGCGAACTCGTCGCCGGTGCGGTCGCGCTGCCCGCACAGGGGGTCACGCTGGCCACCCCGACCGTTCCGGTGCCGCCGGCGGCGCACACGGTTCCACGCGTGGTGGTCTCGCGCACCCGGCCGCCGGCCGTCGCGCTCGAGGTCAACGACGCACTGAACGGCACTCTGGTCGAGATGGGTTCTGCCGGAGCCAAAGTCGCGTCGGTGGTGCAGGGCGTGTCCGACGTGTACGTGCACGCCGGCGGGCAGTACGAATGGGATTCGGCGGCCCCGGTCGCGGTCGCCCGCGCGGCCGGCCTGCACACCTCGCGGATCGACGGGTCCCCGTTGGTGTACAACCAGCGCGACCCGAAGCTGCCCGACCTGATCGTGTGCCGCCCCGAGTTCGCCGAGGCGGTGCTGGCGGTCACCGCGCGCTGACCCCGAGCCTGCTGCGCCGCCGGTAGAGTGCCGCTGGAGGATAGCTCACCGAGGGGAATGCCATGGCCCGGGTCGTCCAGCTCGTCACCACAGCGGCGGTGCTCGCACTCGCGCTCGCGGGGTGCGGATCCGACAGGGCCGAGACGGCCGACACCGGTGCGCCGCCGGCCTCCCCGCCCGGCGATCAACGGCAGATCCGCGAGCTTGTCGAGGCGCAGGCCGAGGCGTTCTCCGACGGCGACTGGGACACGTTGGCGGAGCTGACATGCGCGAAGTTCCGTGACCGCGCCGCCGACCCGGCCGGGCACCTGGTCCCGCCGATCAGCACGTTCGGTTCCCGCGAAGAGACGTCGTCGCTGACCGTGCCGCAGATGTCGGAACTGCTGGCCGAACAGTTCGGCAGCGTGGTCTCCGCCGAGACCCTCGACCGGGCGGCGCGCGCCCTCGTCGACTACGACGAGCCGGCCTACCGGGACGCCATGCTGGATCTGATGACCGAATCGACCTCGGTGAGCATCGACAGCGTCGACAACATCCAGGTCGACGGTGACACCGCCACCGCGGACGTCACCGTCACCCGCACGATGGGTGACGGCGCACCCGAGACCAGCAGCGAGTCCACCCCGTTCGTCCGGGAGGGCGGGCGGTGGCTCGACTGCACCGACATGAGCGCGCCCCGGTCCTGACGGCGCCGATCGGGTCCGCAGTAGGCTGCGACCATGTCTGATCTCCCCACGCTCCGCTCACTGACGGGGCTGCCGCTCGCGCCCGTCAGCCTCGCCGATTCGGCCCTGGTGCTCATCGACTGCCAGAACACCTACACCTACGGCGTGATGGAACTCGACGGTGTGCAGGCCGCGCTGGACGAGGCGGCCGCACTGCTGGACCGGGCCCGCACCGCGGGTATCCCCGTGATCCACATCCAGCACGACGCCGGCCCGGGTTCGCCGTATGACGTCACCGCGGAGATCGGCGCGATCGTCGACCGGGTCGCCCCGCGCGGTGACGAGCCGGTGGTGGTGAAGAACTATCCGAACTCGTTCGTGCAGACCGATCTCGACGAACGCCTCAAGGCGGTGAACGCGTCCAATCTCGTGCTGGCCGGCTTCATGACGCACATGTGCGTGAACTCCACCGCGCGCGGGGCGTTCAACCTCGGCTACGCGCCGACGGTGGTCGCTTCGGCGACGGCCACCCGCGCGCTGCCCGGGGTGGGGGACCAGACCGTGCCGGCGCCGGCCGTGCAGAGCGCCAGCCTGGCCGCGGTGGCGGACCTGTTCGCCGTGGTGGTGCCCAGCGCGGAGGACATCCCCGGCTGACCCGGATGGCCGGGCTAGGGTTGGCGCATGCGGATGTCGGCCAAGGCGGAGTACGCCGTGCGCGCGATGGTCCAGCTTGCGACGGTGGACGACGGCGTCCTCGTCAAGACCGACGACCTGGCCAAGGCCCAGGGGATACCGCCGCAGTTCCTGGTCGACATCCTGTCCGACCTGCGGACCGACCGGCTGGTCCGCAGCCACCGGGGTCGCGACGGCGGCTACGAGCTGGCCCGGCCCGCGGCCGACATCAGCATCGCCGACGTGCTGCGCTGCATCGACGGCCCATTGGCCAGCGTGCGTGACATCGGCCTCGGTGACCTGCCCTATTCAGGACCGACGGCGGCGTTGACCGACGTGTGGCGGGCGCTGCGGGCCAGCATGCGCTCGGTGCTTGAGCAGACCACTCTCGCCGACGTGGCCTCCGGCGAGCTGCCCGACCACGTCCGCGCGATGGCCGACGACTACCGGCGTCAGGAAGAGGCGCGCGGCCACTCGGTCGGCTGAGCCGCCGCGGGTCAGCCGCCGGACCCGTACGGACGGGTGAGGATCTCCAGGTAGTGGCCGCCCGGATCCCGGAAGTACACGCCGCGGCCGCCGTCGTTGTGGTTGATCTCGCCCGGGTGGGTGCCCCTCGGATCGGCCCAGTGCTCCAGACCCCGGTCCCGGATCCGCCCGTAGATGACGTCGAACTCGTCCTCGGACACCAGGAACGCGTAGTGCTGCGGGTGGATCGGTTCGTCGGCACCGACGTCGGCGTAGTCCAGGCTCGTGTCACCGACGCCGACCACCAGGAAATGGCCGAACGGCCGCGGGGCCGGCAGGTCGAACAGCTCGGTCAGGAACGTCGCCGACGTCGCCTTGTCCCGCGCCGCGACGATGGTGTGGTTGAGGGTGATCGCCATCGCAACCAGGATAGGACGGTCGGCGACCGCGGTTCCAGCGATCGGCGCCACCTGCCCGTGATACGAAAGGCGGGTGGTGTTCGACGTTCGCGACCTCACAGCGCCGGTGCTCGTCGCCCCGATGGCGGGCGGTCCGTCGACACCTGAGCTCGCCGCGGCGGGCACCGACGCCGGCGGTCTGGGTTTCGTCGCCGCCGGCTATCTCACCGCCGACGCGTTCGCCGACCGGCTGCAGACGGCGCAACGGCTCACCACCGGCCCTGTCGCGGCCAATCTCTTTGTGCCGCAACCCAGTGCGGGTAGGCCCGCGGAGATCGACGCGTACGCCGAGGCGCTGGCCGACGAGGCGCGGCGCTACGGCGTCGAGCTCGGGCAGCCCCGTGTCGACGACGACCAGTGGGCCGCCAAGATCGACGCGCTTGACAGACAGCGACCGCCGATGGCATGTTTAGGAAATACCGATCGTTCGCTCGGTATCGGTCATGGCTCGGTGCTGCGACATAGAGGGAGGCCGCGGGTGTCCGTTGATCTGAGCTT
>NZ_LMVQ01000556.1 GCF_001545925.1 Mycobacterium sp. NAZ190054
ATCGTCGGGCGGTGCCCAAGCTCAGTGCCGGCCTGCTGCTCTTCCGCGACTCCGCCGGGGCGCTCGAAGTCCTGCTCGGCCATCCCGGTGGCCCGTTCTGGGCGCGCAAGGACGACGGCGCGTGGACCTCGACGATCGCGGCGCCCAGCACCACCACCACGTCGCCGCAGCCGCCGTCATGCAGCGCGGCGACGCTCGAACGCAGCCAGCCGCCGCCGTCGGCGAGCACCTTCGGCATTCCGAACCGGGTGCCCGCCCCCGCGGCCAGGACCACGCCGGTTGCCGAAACCTCTTGTGCCACAGTGGTTAGAACTTACTCTCGAGTCATCGGAAGGCAGGACGCCGACACCCGCCTGAACGTTTGTAAACAACTTGCGTATTAGGTGTCCAAGATCAGCCTAGAGGCGTAAGGTTCGAGACAGGGTTGAATTCACAGCCTCCCAGAAAGCGTCATCGTCATTCACACGGGGCTTTCGGCCCCGTGGAGGCTTTGAGAACTAGGGCTTCGCCATGGCGTGAACTTCCGCACTCGCACTCTTGATCGGAGTCAATCGTGCATCACGTCCCAGAAAATTCGTCGGCTCCGGCCTCCGAAAACTTCGTCTGCCACACGGCTCACTTCGAAACCAGTTGGCCCGAACCATCCACCGCCATCGTGGCGGGCCACGGTGAGCTCGACGCCGCCAACGGAATCGAATTCGTCAACTACGCGCTGCGCCATTCCGACACCACGCAGTGGCTGATAGTCGACCTGTCCGGGCTGACGTTCTTCTCCACCGCCGGCTTCTCGGCGCTGCACACGCTCAACGTCCAGTGCGTCAGCGGAGACATCCGGTGGGCGCTGGTTCCGGGCAGCGCCGTCAACCGGCTGCTGCGCATCTGCGACCCGGACTCGGCACTGCCGATCTGCCCGGACGTGTCCGCGGCGTTGAGCGCCATCCGGAAAGACCCGCCGCGGTCACTCAAGTTGGTCGCGGAGCCGCGCTAGCGACTTCGCGAGCAGCCGGGACACGTGCATCTGCGAGATGCCGACCCGCTCGGCGATCTGCGTCTGCGTCATCGACTCGAAGAACCGCAGCACCAGCACGGTGCGTTCCCGCTCGGGCAGCTGCGCCAGCAGCGGACGCAGCGCCTCACGGTTCTCGATCTGGTCCAGCGTCAGATCCACGTCACCGAGCGTGTCGGCGATCGCGGGCGCGTCCTCGTTGCCGCTGCCCCCGCTGTCGATCGACAGGGTGTTGTAGGAGCTGCCCGCGACCAGGCCCTCGATGACCTCGTCGCGGTCCATCTCCAGTTCGGCGGCCAGCTCGGTGGCGGTCGGGGCACGGCCCAGCCGCTGGGACAGTTCGGCCGTGGCCGCGCCCAGCCGCAGGTGCAGTTCCTTGAGCCGGCGCGGCACCTTCACCGACCAGCTGTTGTCCCGGAAGTGGCGGCGGACCTCGCCCATGATCGTCGGCACCGCGAAGGACACGAAGTCCGAGCCCGCGTTCACGTCGAACCGGATGACGGCGTTGACCAGACCCACCCGGGCCACCTGGACCAGATCGTCGCGCGGCTCCCCGCGGCCGTCGAACCGGCGCGCGATGTGGTCGGCCAGCGGCAGACAACGCTCGACGATGCGGTCCCGCTGCCGTTGGAACGCGGTCGAACCCTCTTCGAGTTCGGCCAGCGCGCGGAACATCTCGGCAACGTCCGCATATTCAGAGCTCGATCGAGACGACGAGCCCTGGGATGACGGGCGGGTCACTGCAACGAACTCGCTCGCCTCGTCGTCATGGAGATACCGAACACCTCGGCGTCGCCGGCGACCGCGCCGTCGGAGAACGTGGTGACTTCGTCGGTCAGCGAGCTCAGCACATGCCAGCTGAAGCTGCCCGGCGCCAGGATGTCGGTGCTGTCGCAGGTCGTCGACGCGTGCACGACCAACGCGTCGGGCTGCGGATCGACCACGACCAGGAGCGTCGACTCGGGCACCGCGGAGCGGATCAGCCGGGTACACGCCTCGTCGACAGCCAGCCGCAGGTCGGCGACGGCATCGAAGTCGAGGTCCTCGAAGGTGCCGATCGCAGCCACCAGCGTGCGCAGCACCGCCAGGTTCTCCAGCGTCGCCGTGACACGCAGCTCTACCGACTGCGCGCCGCGACGCTGCCCATTCTTGTGGCTCGCAACATCGGCCATCTGACCTCCCGGAAACTTGCCAGCGAGATTACCCCAGGCTGAATCGCCGTTATTCATGGACGCACCCGGTGTCTGTTACCGGCCTCCCGGCCGCGGGTAACCGAGGACCATGAATCAGCACACCAAACCGCTGCGCCGGATTCTGGTGGCGGCGGGCATCGCGCTGGCGGTCCTCATACTGACGTGCGTTGCAATTTATGCCGGGGCTTTCTTGATCTTGGCGCCGATCATGCAATGACTCTCGCGGTGGGGTGGTCTTCATCGTGCCCTCCCATACCCCGCATTTCGTGAGGGCCAAACCCTCACGTTCGTCCCGGGCGTGGCCGGCCGGCCAGCAAACTTTGTCGCGGCTGAGCGCGCGGTTCGGCCCGTTTAGCCCGGGAGCGCTCCGGGAAGCCAGGGAGTGGCTCAACGACGGGGCGCCGAAGCCCCATCCACTTACCCAGCGGAAGGCGATCATGACCGAGAAGAACAGTGGTCCGCAAGAAGGCATCAAGGGCGTCGTCGAGGACGTGAAGGGCAAGGCCAAGGAGACGGTGGGTACCGTCACCGGCCGCGACGACATGGTCCGCGAGGGCAAGGCCCAGCAGGACAAGGCCGACGCGCAGCAAGAAGCCGCCAAGAAGGAAGCCGAGGCCGAGTCGGCCCGCGCAGGCGCCAATGCTGCCGAGAAGCGCCAGGAATCCAACCAGTAGCTCTCGGCAAGGCGGGCCCGACCGGGAAACCGGTTGGGCCCGTCGTCGTGTTGGTTAGGGCACCACGCACCTGCGCCCGGCGCTGTGATGCGCAGCTTTTCGCAAGCGTGCTCCCAAAGTAGTGCCGCCGTGCAGGCAGCTACCGGGAATGCACGCTCGCGGTCAGCTCACCTGAGCAGGGCGCGGCTCATCACCACGCGCTGAATCTGATTGGTGCCCTCATAAATCTGGGTGATCTTCGCATCGCGCATCATCCGCTCCACCGGAAAATCGACCGTATAGCCCGCACCGCCGAACAACTGCACCGCATCAGTGGTCACCTCCATCGCGACATCCGAAGCCAAACACTTCGACGCCGCCGAGATGAACCCCAAATTGCCCTCACCGCGCTCGGCCCGCGCCGCCGCCGAATACACCATCAACCGGGCCGCCTCGACCTTCATCGCCATATCGGCGAGCATGAACTGCACCGCCTGAAAATCACTGATCGACCTACCGAACTGCTTACGGTCCTTCACATACTCCAGCGCGGCGTCCAGCGCACCCTGCGCAATACCGACCGCCTGCGCACCGATGGTCGGACGGGTGTGATCCAGTGTCGCGAGCGCGGTCTTGAACCCGGTGCCCGGCTCGCCGATGATGCGGTCGCCCGGGATGCGGCAGTTCTCGAAATACAACTCGGTGGTCGGCGAACCCTTGATACCCAGCTTGCGCTCCTTGGGCCCGATCGTGAAACCCTCATCATCGAGGTGCACCATGAACGCCGAGATACCGTTGGCGCCCTTGTCCGGATCGGTCACCGCCATCACCGTGTACCAGGACGACTTGCCGCCGTTGGTGATCCAGCATTTGGCGCCGTTGAGGATCCAGCCGTCACCGTCGGCCTTGGCGCGGGTGCGCATCGCCGCCGCGTCGCTGCCGGCCTCACGCTCAGACAACGCATAAGACGCCATCGCCTCGCCGGACGCCACCGACGGCAGCACCTGCTTCTTCAGCTCATCCGAACCACGCAGAATCAGCCCCATCGTGCCCAGCTTGTTCACCGCCGGAATCAACGACGCCGACGCATCCACCCGGGCCACCTCCTCGATGACAATGCACGCCGCCACCGAGTCGGCGCCCTGGCCGCCGAACTCCTCGGGGACGTGCACCGCGTTGAAACCCGACGCGACCAGCGCGTCGAGCGCCTCCTGCGGGAATCGCGAATTCTCATCCACATCAGCGGCATACGGAGCGATCTCCTTCTCCGCCAACGCCCGAATCGCCGACCGCAACTCCCGATGCTCCTCGGGCAACTGGAACAGATCAAACAAGCCAGAAGTATTCATCGTTGCCCTCTTGCGTGTGTCAGCGACCGCTCGTGCAGCCGATTCAGGATTTCTTCAGCCTGCGCCACAATGGATTCGACAAGCCGACTCACGGGCAGTATGTCGCGGATCAACCCTTGCGCCTGACCGGCCCACCACATCCCGCCCTCCATGTCACCGGCCCCCAGAACAGCTTTACGGCCCCGCGCGCCCGACGCCAGTTCCGCAACGTCGCTGAAGGTCGACTCCGGGTCGCGTCCGATGCGGTTGATCTCTTCGGAGATCGAGTTGCGTGCCACGCGAGCGGTATTGCGCAGGTTTCTGAAGACCAGCACGGTGTCCAACTCGTTGTTGCGAACCAGTTGTTGCTTTACGTGGTCGTGAATCGGAGCCTCGACCGTTGCCATGAAGCGCGTGCCCATATTGACCGCGCACGCGCCCAGGCACAGTGCAGCGGCCAGCCCTCGCCCATCAGCGATACCTCCGCTCGCGATCACCGGTACATCGAGCGCGTCCGCAGCCGCGGGCACCAACACCAGTCCTGCAACGTCGTCCTCCCCGGGGTGGCCCGCACACTCGAATCCGTCGATGCTGATCATGTCGACGCCCATCCGCTGCGCCGTCAGTCCATGCCGGACACTGGTCGCCTTGTGTATGACGGTGACACCGGCAGCTTTCAGATCAGCGAGATGATCCTTGGGATTCGATCCCGCGGTCTCCACGAACTTTATGCCCGAATCGATGATGACGCTGCGGTATTCGTCGTACGGCACTGGCGAAATAGTCGGCAGGAGCGTCAGGTTCACCCCGAACGGCTGGTCGGTGAGATCGCGGGTCCGCGCAATTTCGCGTGCCAGTGCTTCCGGTGTGGGTTGGGTGAGCGCGGTGAGGAATGCCAAGGCCCCGGCGTTGGCCACCGGTGCGATCAACTCAGCGACGCCGAGACCCGTCATTCCACCACACAGGATGGGATGCTTGATGCCGGTGCGTTCGGTGAAAGCTGTACTGATCAACGGCGGCTCACCTCAGCTTCGTTCTCGAGAACATGGATGGTGCAGACACCACCGACACCCACCATGTGAACCAATGCGGTGTTGGCGTTCGCATGCTGGCGGCCGGTCGCTTCACCGCGAAGCTGACGCACCGACTCACAAACCTGGCCGATACCGGTCGGGCCTACCGGATGTCCCATTGCCAGCAACCCGCCGGATGGACTGACCGCCACCCGCCCGCCTATGTCGAGCGCACCATGAGCGAGATCGTGCAGTGCCTTGCCCTCGGCACAGACCCCCATTGCTTCCAGGTACATCGGCTCTTCTACCGAGAACGCATCGTGCAGTTCCACTATGTCGAGCCCGTCCGGACCGATCGCGGACTGTTCGTACGCCTCCCGCGCCGCTGCGCGTGTGACGGCCTCTTCCTCGTTACCCACCGCATCATCAAAATGTGGCTGCGTCTGGTGCACCGCGGCGCGCACCCTGACACAACGGCGACGGTCGATACCCAGCCGGGTCAGCCCCTCAGCCGACGCCACGATCGCCGCAGCGGCACCTTCCCCCACGGGTGTGCACTGCAATCGGGTGAGGATTCCCGAGATGTAGGGCGGCTCGAGTACTTCCTCAAGCGTTCGCACCTTGCGCCGCTGCGCATACGGGTTCAGCGCCCCGTTGCGGTGGTTCTTGACGGCGACGGCGGCGAGTTGGCGGGAATCTGCCGAACGCTGCTCCAGCCAGTGTTCGGTGCGCAGAGCAAACATGGTGTGAAACTCCACGCGGCCGTCGACCAGCCCACGAATTCCCGACTTGCTGACCGCGTCCGGCGGGAACTCTGCCTTGTCGACACCCACTGAGAGACTGACATCGCATCGTCCGCTGGCCACGTCGAGTACTGCTTGCCGGAAAGCGACCGATCCGGACGCTGATGCACTTTCGACTTGGACGACGGGGAGGCCGGTGCGGCCAAGGTACCGGGCCAGTGTGGGGGCAGCGGCCATGCCGATTTTCCCCGACCCGACGAACGCACTTTCCACGTTCTCCCACATGATCGCCGCATCACTGAGCGCCTCTCGGACGGCCGCGACGCCCATCGTCAAATATGTTGTCGCCGAGGCCCTCCGATAACCGTACATACCGATGCCGACTACGTAGACGGGCGTGTCTTTCAACAAGTTCCTGGCCATCAGACCGACTCCCGTTCTGCTGCGAATACCACTACCTCACCGCTTTGGTCTGTTTCGAGGGCGCCAACAACGCGCTCCCCCGCCGGTAGCGGGGCCGCCAGAAGCGCCTGCACGACGACCGATTTCTGATCGAGCACGATATCGCCGACGGTGAAAGGCGTCGCCAGTTCCGGGTGGGTATTGACGGTCACCGCAGCGGTGAGCGTTCCTGCCGCCGGCACCGTAAGAGTGGTCAAACTATTCGACCCGGAGCCGCACGACTCACAGCCGTACATCTGGGGCGGGAAGAATGTGTGCCCGCAGGCGGTGCAGCTTCCCAGAAATAAGTGCAGACCGCCCGCATCGGTCGACCACGGCTTCTCGTTCAAGGTCGTGTTCCTTCCTGTCGTTCCTCAACGCTGAGCACGAGCTTTCCGAAGTGCTGATTGCGCTCCATCTGGGCGAATGCCTCATCGACCTGGTCGAGCCGATACACTCCGGCCACCGGCATCGTGATGCGGCGGGCACCGATGGCGTCTCTGAGATCCCTAGTGGCCGCGGCGACGACGTCGCTGACCTCTTTCGGACCCCGGGTACGAAAGGTTGTTCCCACGTATTGGATTCGCCGCAGAGAATGCAGATCGAAGTCAACAGCGCCCTGCTCGCCACCCACCCGTCCGATGTTGACCATCCGTCCGCCCACCTTGGTGGCGCGCATACCGGGGATCACCAATGGGCCGGCAACAAGGTCCAAAAGGATGTCAACGCCCTCGTTGCCGGTGGCTGTGAGAACGGCGGTCACCCAGTCGTCGGCTCGCGAGTCCAAAGCCATATCCGCTCCGAACTCGCCGAGCCGCTGACGTCTGTCGGCGTCGGTGGACGTGCCGATGATCAAGCCCGCGCCGAGCTCCCGGGCGATCTGCATCCCCATCAGGCCCATTCCTGAACTCGCGCCCTGGATCAGCACGTTCTGCCCGGCCCGGAACCTTCCCTGAGCGACCAGCGCGTCGTGCATTGTCTGCAACCCGACGGGTAGCGTCGCGGCCTCGTGGTACGACAGCCCCTCGGGGACTTCGAGAATCACTCCGGGGTCGGCGGTGAGGAACTCGGCGAACGCCCCTGCACCGACACCCATCACGCGTTGCCCCGCGGTCCATCCGGTCACGTCGGAGCCGATCTCGACGATCTCTCCGGCCCACTCCATGCCGCACGCCTTGCCCAACCCGCCGGACGAGCCATGGACAAGACCTCGAGCCATCCGGAGATCTATGCGGTTGAGCGCCGCGGCGTGGACCTTCACCATTACCGTATTCCGCGACAACGCTGGAACGGTGACTTCGGTGAGCACCGGCCCCTGTTCTGTTGCAACGACGGCACGCATCAGTTGGGCCCGGGGGTCGCTGCGGCCGCCAGGTCGAGCGCTTCTGACCACGGACGGATCGGGACACTGCCGTCCCATCCGACTGCGGCGTTTCTGATGGCGTCGAAGACCGCACGCTTGGCGGGGCTCTGTTCGGAGAGTTCAACGGCGTAACCATCCGGGTCGTCGGTCTCGAAATAAACGAAACGCCCACCGCTGAGGACCCCACCGTGTGCAAGCCGGTAGCCGGCGTTCTGTGCCGCCTGGAACTCCTTGTCGAATTCGTCGGTCCAGTACGCCACATGCTGCAGTCCCTGCCTCCCCGAGGCAGCGAACTCGTGCCACAGACTCGGGGAATCGCCGAGCGGCTGAATCAGCTCGATCTGCATGTCGCCCGTGTTGGCGAGTGCGGCGGCGAACGTGGCGTCTGAGGCCTGGCCACGGTGTGTGAACGAGTCGGGCTTGATTTCTTCGGCCACGAAGAACGGCCCGACCTTCAGGAATTCGACCCAGTGCTTCACCGCCTTGCCCAGATCGGATACGACGAAGCCGAGCTGGGCGATGTTGCCGGTTCGGGTGATCATGAGGTGTCCTTTCGATGTAGGTGGCTATCTGGTGAGCTCGAAGCTCGAGGCCTCGCGGTCCCAGGTTCGTGCTGTTCGCCCCTCGGCGCGCAGGCGGTACTTCTCGACACGATGAGTGGGGGTCTTCGGAAGCTCTTCACGGAACTCGACGAATCGGGGTACGGCAAAGTACGGCATCCGGCTATCGCAGTACTCGATCAGCTTGAGCTCATCAAGTTGTGACCTCGGGCGGCGAACCACGAAGATCATCACCTCGTCTTCACCGACCTCGGAAGGTACTGCAATCGCTGCGGATTCGATGACGTCAGGGTGCGCGTTGACCACAAGTTCCACCTCGAATGCCGAGATGTTCTCGCCACGGCGCCGAATGGCGTCTTTCTTGCGGTCGACGTAATAGAAGTAGCCGTCGTCATCGCACCGGAGCAGATCTCCGCTGTGGAACCACAGGTTCCGGCTCGCTTCCAGCGTGGCCTCCGCCATTCCGTGATAGCCCGTCATCATGATGTCGGGGAAGCGCGGCCGGAATACCAACTCGCCGATCTCGCCTACCGGCACCGGCTCATCGTGGTCGTCGACCAGCGCGACGTCGTAACCACAGATCGCCTTGCCCACCGAGCCCACCCGCCGTTCGTCGATCGGGTTTGCCAATGCCACACAGTTCTCCGTCTGGCCGTAGCTCTCCAACAAGGTGACGCCGAATCTCTCCTCGAACAATCGGAATTGATCGGCCGGCGCGGCCGCGCCCAACGCGAACTCCACGTGGTGCGACCGGTCGGAATCAGACGGCGGGTTCTTGAGAAGGATCGGGATCATTCCGCCGATGTAATTGAATCGGGTAGCCCGACACCGGCGGAGCCGATCCCAGAATCTGGACGCCGAGAATCGGGAATCGAGAATCACCGACGCGCCGGCCACCAAGCCGGTCATCAAGGTAAGACACTGCGCATTCGCGTGAAATAGCGGTAGGCACGTGTACAACCGGTCGTTGTCGGTGACTCGGCCATGGTCTGCGCAACGCACACCACTGAACCAGAAGTAGTTGTGGCTGAGCATGATTCCTTTTGATCTGCCCGTGGTACCCGAGGAGTAGAGGATTGCCATCTGATCCGTTGGGCTCACCGTGGGCCGGTCCGGTTCCTGGTCGGACTCGAGGACGGACCAATCGTGCAGTCGCGGCTCGGCGTATGCCAACGGAGCTGAGCCGCACGCGATGAGATGGCGTAGACCGGCGAATGCGTCACTGTCGGGAGCGAAGCGCGGCAGGTACTCCGACGCGATGACAGCGACCTTCGCACCGCTGTCAGACACGATGTGCTCCAACAGCATTCCCTTGTAGGCGGTGTTGACCGGCACCTCGACAGCGCCGATCTGTGCACACGCCAACCACACCGCGACGAACTCAGCGCAGTTGGGCAGCATCACGAGCACCCTGTCACCCTGCTCGATTCCAAGGCCTTGCAGACCGGCGGCTATCCGGTTGGTCCATTGCTCGAACTGCCCGTAAGTCCAGACATGGTCATCCGTGATCAGAAACTCTGCCTCCGGCCGCGCGGCGGCCTGTCTGTGCAGGACGCTCCCGAGAGTGCGGTGTTCGCGCTCGGTACGGAAAAGGCGATCCATTGAGACTCCTTGTCGTTCGTGTCGCCTGCTCAGCGGACGAGACGGCTACCGCCGTCGACGGTGATTTCTGCTCCTGTGACATACCTGGCGGCGTCGGAGACCAGGAATGCCACCACCTCGGCTACTTCTTCAGCGGTGCCCTGCCTACCGAGTGGGATTCTGTGTACGAAATCGGTGTCCGAGGAGTCACCCGAGGTCGTCAGGATCCGTTCGACCATCGGTGTCGCAATGACTCCGGGATGTACGGAGTTGCACCGGACACGCGGAGCAGCCACCGCGGCAACCGTTTTGGACAACTGGGCGACACCGCCCTTACTCGCACCGTAGGCCACGTTGTAGGCGGTGGGATAGTACGAGGCGATCGACGCGATGTTCACTATCGACCCGTGGTCACGCATCAGCGGCAGAATGCTCTGGCATGCCAGGAAGGTTCCGGACAGATTGACGCCGAGAACATGGTCCCAGTTCGCCATCGAACACTCCGCAAGCGTCGACCGGCCGAGCTCACCCTGGACTCCTGCGGCGTTGACCAACACGTCGACCCCCTCGCCACGCTGCTCAAGGGTGCGGGCGAATGCCTGCCACTCTGCGGCGGAGCCGACGTCGAGGTACTGGAAGGGCATGTCGGCCGGCCTCTCGGCTGGTTCGCCAACGTCAACGGCTGTTACTGAAAGCCCCTGCTCACGCAGTCGCCATGCGGTGGCCCGCCCGATTCCGCTGGCTGCGCCCGTGACGACAGCTGAGCGACGAGGTTGGGTGACGGTCATGTTTCTCCATCAGTTCGTGCACGAGTTACGTTTTGTTGGCTTGCCGACAAGCCAATAGTTTGGACAGGTGGCCGCGGTCGCGCGCCCACCCTGGAGGGATCTGGGGTCTAGGTCGGCTTTGCCTGCGGACGGCGCGCGAGCCGGCCGTCGACGAATGCCAGCGTTTCGGCTGCCGCCCGGTCGAGGTCGACCGAGTTGTCGAGCAAGAGTTGCACGGCCACCCCGCGCAGCATCGCGATCAGTACTGTGGTGAATCCTTCTGTGTCGAGATCACCCGGGATCTGCTCGGAACGAATGCCTTTGGAGATCCGTGTACGGATCTCATCCTTGAAGCGCTCCTCGGCGGCAGCGACGTGCGAGCGATCGATCTCAGACCCCTCCACCGCTGCCGCCGCCCATAGCGCCACCCGAGCCCGAATCATCGGATCACTCTTGCCGAGACCGCGGTAGTAGGCGAGAACGATCTCACGAATACCGTCGCGGACGTCGGCCGGATCCGGGTCGTGCGCGGCGAGGTCTCGGTGGAAGTCTTCGGTGACCTTATCCATGATGCGGCGAATGAGGGCGTTCTTGGACCCGAAATGATGACTGGCCAGCCCTCGGCTGTATCCGGCGCGAGTGCCGATGTCGTTGAATGTCATGCGCGTCGGACCGACTTCACCGATGAGCTCAGCGGCGGCTACCAGCAGCTTGTTCTCCGCCTCGAGCCGCCGTTCGGTCTGGCGTCCGCGCGGTCGCTTGTGCTCCTGCGTCATGGGATCGATCTCCATTCCTCTACGACCTGCTCGACACCGGTTGCCGGGAAAAGACCCAGTTCACCGTGGCGGTGCGCTGTCCTCAGTTTGACGGATTGGCGTGTGCCCGACGTGAGCGAGATCCGCCCCGTTTCGTTCGGGCATGAGCCATGCCGTCAAACCTGTCAACAAAGCTGCGCCGATCACCCAAGCCGGGGCCAGCCAACCGTATCCGTGAGCGTGCAGATATTCGTTGAGATACGGCGTAGCTCCGCCGAATACAGCCACCGACACCGAGAACGCCAGCCCGATCCCCATCGTGCGTTGGCGAGTGCTGAACTGTTCGGCAAGCGCGGCGGCTTGCAGGGCGCCCGTTGCGGTAGCCAGTACCCAGGCGATTGTTCCGGCCACAAACAGCGACCAGGCGCCGGCTCCGGCTAGAGCCACCAACGGGATCTGCAACACGGCCACGAGAAGAGCCCACCCTATGAAGACCGGCCGTCTCCCGATCGTGTCGCCGAGGCGTCCCCAAAACGGTAGGCAAACAAGAGCAATGAACTGCGCACCTGCGAGGGCGAGGTAGGCCGACTGAGCCGATACACCTTGGTGCACGATCGCATAACTCGGAATGTACGTGAGCCAGGTGTACTGGAACACCGTCAAACCGCAGATCAATCCGATACAGATGAGCACAGGGCGAACCAGTCCCGTCGTGGACACTTTCACCGCGGCGGGTGAAGGCTGCGCCTGCTGGCTGAACACCGCCGACTCCTCCATCTTGCTCCGCAGGAACAGCACGCAGAAGGAGCCGACCGCACCGACGATGAACGGTACCCGCCAAGCCCATTCGGAGACAGCTTCCTGCCCGAGGTGAGCAGTGAGCGCGACCCCGAGGACAAACGCGAACACAGTTCCGATGAGCACCGCCACGAAGGCGAAACTGCTCCACGCTCCGCGCTTTTCGGGCGGAGCAAGTTCGGCGATATATGAGTACGACGTTGCGCTTTCGCCACCATGCGCGAAGCCCTGCAACATGCGAGCCAATAGCAGAAGAAGCGATGCCCATACTCCGAGACTGTCGTAGTCAGGCAGAAACCCGATGAGCAGGCTGCCGGTTCCCATCATCAGCAGAGTGGCGACCAGCACGAACTTGCGTCCACGGCGATCGGCAATCCGGCCGAAGACGACGCCTCCGATTGGACGCATGAAGAAGCCGACCGCGAAGACGGCGAACGTCGACAACAGCGCCGACACCGGATCTGAGTTGTCGAACATCGCCGCCGCGATGAACGGCGCGAAGATGCCGTAGATCGCCCACTCGTACCACTCGAAGGAGTTACCGACTGTGATCGCAGCCAGAGTGCGTACTTTGCGGTTCGTCCGCACCGAGTCGTTGTTGGGTTCTCCCAAGGGGACCAAGACCTCTCCATGAATCGACATGCCTGGCGTTGGCTCCGCCCCGTGTGAGCAGCGGTCGAAGCACCTCGCAGTAACGTAGTTCACATATTGGTTGGATGACAAGCCAATTAAGGAATTCGCTGGTGAAACTGGTTCAGCCTGCGCGGCAGACCGCCTGGTTCATTTGAAATCGCGGTCGCGCGGCGCGTTGGGCACTCGGCTGATTCAGGCCCGGATCACCGCAGCGAGGGTTTCGCCGTCGCCGCGACGTACACGTCAGGAAGAGGTCGGCGGTAGTTTCAGCCCAGCGCCGACCTGGTCAAGGCTGTGGACAACCGCGCCGCCACGGCCCTGACTGCAATCTCGCGGCCCTAGCTCAGCTGTTGGGCGGCTGCCTTATGGCGCCCGGATGTTCTGCGTACCAGAGCTCTTCGAGCCGGCGGACACGATGATGCTCGATCATCAGCCAGCCGCCGCCGAGCACGAATCCGGTGAGCGCGACCGCGCCGAGCGTGACACCGACGTCGGGATGGGAGGTGGCGAACGCGGCCAGCGCGGCGACGAAGCTGACGAGCGCGAGACCGATCACCACGAGCGCCGGCATGATCTTGTTGTCTTTCATCGACTCACCCGCGTGCGGTCGCGTGGTGCGTACATGGTCGACGGGATCTTTCGGACCCTTCATCGGTAACTCCTTAGAACTACCCCTCCAGTCTGCTACCGCCCGGGCAGCGACGGAAGACTCAGAATGGCGCTGAGCACCATCAGAGCGAGAAGAGACCAGCCGGCCCCCTGCCAGGCCCACCGGGCGCTGTGCCCGTGCACCCGGAAGCTGCGGACGAGCGACCACAGGCCGCCGACCAGCAGGATCGCCGGGGCCCCGAGCGCGAGCATCGCCCGCTGCGGGGCGCCGCAGCCCGCCGCCTGCGCGAGCGACCCGGTGCATGTCCCGATCCACACCATCAGTCTTTTCCTTCCAGGACCGCGACCAGATTCTGTTGCAGCGCAGGACCGCTCGTAGCGTGCGCCAGCACGCGGGAGGCGTCGCCGTCGAAGATGTGCCGCGCGGCGAAACCGATGCGCTCCCCATCAGTCTTTTCCTTCCAGGACCGCGACCAGATTCTGTTGCAGCGCAGGACCGCTCGTAGCGTGCGCCAGCACGCGGGAGGCGTCGCCGTCGAAGATGTGCCGCGCGGCGAAACCGATGCGCTCCAGGCCGGCCGAGAACATCGGGTTGGCCGACAGCGCCCCGCCGGACGGGTTGATCTTCGTGCTCTCGGACAGGCCGATGGCCTCCTTGAGGATCAGCTGCTGATGACTGAACGGCGCGTACAGCTCGGCGATCTCGATCGACGAGGCGTCCCCGCCGGTGGCCGCCTGTGCCGACGCGGCCGTCGACGGTGACGTGGTCAGGTCACGCGCACCCAGCACCGGTGTCTCGATGCGGTGCTCGATCCCGGTGATCCAGGCCGGCCGCTCACGCAGTTCGCGCGCGCGGTCCCCGGCGGCGAGCATGATCGCCGACGCGCCGTCGGTGATCGGCGCGATGTCGTGACGGCGCAACGGGTCCGCGAAGTACGGGCGCTGCAGCAGTTCGTCCACGCTGGCGCCCGGTTCCAGGGAGTCCACGCGGGATGCGGCGGCCTGCGCGTCGAGCGCGACCTGCGCCATCTGCTCGGCGGTCCACTTCCCGGAGTCCAGGCCGAATCTGGCCTGCAGACCCGCCATGCTCACCGAATCCGGCCACAGCGGTGCGACGGTGTACGGGTCGGTCTGCAGCGCGAGGACCCGGCGCAGGGTGCCCGCCGAGGACTTGCCGAACCCGTAGACCAGCGCGGTCTCGACCTCGCCGGTGAGGATCTTGATGTAGGCCTCGTAAAGCGCCCAGGCCGCGTCCATCTCGACGTGGGACTCGTTGATCGGCGGCACCGCGCCGATCGAGTCGATCGCCGAGATGAACGAGAACGCCCGGCCCGCAAGGTAATCCGATGATCCCGAGCACCAGAACCCGATGTCGGACTTGGTGATGCCGAGATCGGCGTAGATGGATTCGAAGCACGGCATCAACATCTCGACGCCGTTGGTGGTGCCGTCGGTGCGGCGCACATGGGGCGCGTGCGCGAACCCGACTACTGCGACTGAACTTTCCGAAGCCATGTGAGCTTGCCCTTTACAGGTGATGTTTGTAGGTGTCGTAGTCGGCGTCGGGTTCGCCCGTCGGCCGGAAGTATTCGATGTTGTCGATACCCAGGCCCCACTGATCCTCGGGCTTCCACACCGCCTGCACGCGCATCCCCATGCGGACCTTGTCGGCCTCGATGTCGGAGACCAGGTGCAGCACCGGGATGTCGGCGCCGTCGAGCAGCACGTAGGCCGCGACGTAGGGCGGTTTGATGCGCTGCCCGGCGAACGGGATGTTGATGATCGCGAACGTCGTGACGGTGCCCTTGTCGGACAGTTCGACGAACTCGTCCAACGGCCGTCCGGTTGCCGGATTCGCCTCGCGCGGAGGGAAGTACACCTTGCCGTCAGGCCCCGAGCGCGCTCCGAGAAGCTTGCCCTGCTCGAGGGCGCGCAGGAAGGCGCTCTCCGGCTGGGACGCGGTGTGCTGGATCTCGATCGAGCTCGGGATCACGACCATGCCGACCGGCTCCAGGCCCTCGGGCGGTGCCGGGACGGCCTCGGCCTGATCACCGAGGGTGAAGTAGGCGATGTCGGTGATCGCGCCCGCCGGCTCGTCCACCCAGTGCGCGGCAACCCGTGCACCCGTGCTGATCGCGTCCGCCGAACCGGCGTCGACCGCGTGCAGGAGCGGGGTGTCCGCACCGTCGAGCTTGATCAGCGCCCACGCGAACGGGCGGTCCAGCGGCTGGCCTTCCAGCGGCTCCGGCTGCCAGGTCCACGAAACGACCGTGCCGACACTTGCCACCGGTACGATCTCGGTCAATTGCTCCCAGGTGACGGGGTCGTACTCGGCGGGCGGGACGAGCACCCTGCCGTCCGATCCGCGAACTCCGACGATGCGCCGCTCGCGGAGAGCGGTGAAGAACTGACCGAGGAGCGGTCCTACTGAACGGGTGTAGTCGAATGCGAGCTTCAGCGGCGCGGAAAGCGGCGGCTCATGGGGGTCGATCTGCACCGGGCTGCTTTGGCTGGTGGTCACGGCATCGAGTAGAACAGGTTCTAAGAATGGTTTCAAGGACGGGTGTGGAGGTAGCGCGGTGAAGCTGGGACTTCAGTTGGGTTATTGGGGGGCGCAGCCGCCCACCAACCACGCCGAGCTCGTCGCCACGGCGGAGGAGGCCGGCTTCGACACCGTGTTCACCGCCGAGGCGTGGGGTTCGGACGCCTACACCCCGCTGGCGTGGTGGGGTCGTGAGACCACCCGGATGCGGCTGGGCACGTCGGTGATCCAGCTGTCCGCGCGCACCCCGACGGCGTGCGCGATGGCGGCGCTGACGCTGGACCACCTGTCCGGCGGCCGGCACATCCTCGGCCTGGGCGTCTCGGGCCCGCAGGTTGTCGAGGGCTGGTACGGGCAGAAGTTCCCCAAGCCGCTGGCCCGCACCCGTGAGTACATCGACATCCTGCGCCAGGTGTGGGCGCGCGAGGCCCCGGTGCGCAGCGCCGGCCCGCACTATCCGCTGCCGCTGACCGGGGAGGGCACCACCGGCCTGGGCAAGAGCCTGAAACCGATCACCCATCCGCGCCGCGCGGACATCCCGGTGATGCTCGGCGCCGAGGGTCCCAAGAACGTCGCGCTGGCCGCCGAGATCTGCGACGGCTGGCTGCCGATCTTCTATTCGCCACGCATCGCGGGCATGTACAACGAGTGGCTCGACGAAGGCTTCGCGCGTCCGGGTGCCCGGCGCACCCGGGAGACGTTCGAGATCTGCGCGACCGCCCAGGTCGTCGTCACCGACGACCGCGCCGAGATCATGGAGCTGATGAAGCCCCACCTGGCGCTCTACATGGGCGGAATGGGCGCCGAAGACACCAACTTCCACGCCGACGTGTACCGCCGGATGGGGTACGCCGAGGTGGTCGACGACGTCACCAAACTGTTCCGCAGTGACCGCAAGGACGAGGCGGCCAAGATCATTCCCGACGAGTTGGTCGACGACTCCGCGATCGTCGGCGATCTCGCCTACGTCAGGGAACAGATCAAGGCGTGGGAAGCCGCCGGGGTCACCATGATGGTCGTCGGCGCCCGCTCGTCCGAGCAGATCCGCGATCTGGCCGCCCTGGTTTGGACCGCCGACTAGACACTTCCTTGCCGAGTGTCTAGCGGACGTTCTAGATTGGGCGTGTGAGCGACACCACTGAGCTGTCCCAGCACACCATCGCCGGAACCGTCCTGACGATGCCGGTGCGGGTGCGTACCGCCCATCAACACACCGCGATGTTCGCCGTGGACGCCGACGCCGCCCAGCGGATGATCGACTACAGCGGCCTCAAGGTGTGCCGGTTCGGCCGGGGCAACCGCCGGGCGATGGTGGTGTTGATGCTGATGCGCTACGAGGACACCGATCTGGGCCAGTACTACGAGTACGGCACCAACGTGATGGTGAACCCGCCCGGAACGCACGCGAGCGGGATGAAGGCGCTGCAGTCGGCAGGCGCGTTCGTGCACCACCTGCCGGTCGACCAGTCGTTCACGCTCGAAGCCGGCCGGACGATCTGGGGTTACCCGAAGGTGATGGCCGACTTCACCGTCCGCGGAGCGGACGATACTGCCGATGTCCGCAACGGGCGCCAGTTCGGGTTCGACGTCAGCATCGACGGTCAGCACGTGGTGAGCATGGAGTTCGCGCCCGGCATCCCGGTGCCCGCGGCGCTCGCATCCAAGCCGCAGGTGCATTCGACGTACTCACATCTCGACGGCGTCACCCGGGAGACCGAGGGCAAGATGGTGCTGTCCGGGGTGCGCTACCGGCCCGGCGGCGTCTCGCTGCGTCTTGGCGAACATCCCTACGCCGCTGAGCTTTCCGCCCTAGGCTTACCCAAACGCGCACTCGTGTCGAGTTCGGCGGCCAACGTCGACATGACATTCGCCGACTCCCGGATCGTAGGAGACGCATGACAACCTCGCCCCTGGTCGAAGCCGGTCTCGACGTCGATCTCGCCGACGGCAACTTCTACGCCGACGGCCCCGCGGCGCGCGCGGCGTACAAGTGGATGCGGGCCAATCAGCCGGTGTTCCGGGACCGTAACGGGTTGGCCGCGGCCACCACGTACCAGGCGGTCCTCGACGCCGAACGCAACCCGGAGCTGTTCTCCAGCACCGGCGGCATCCGGCCGGACCAGCCCGGCATGCCGTACATGATCGACATGGACGATCCGTCACACCTGTTGCGGCGCAAGCTGGTCAACTCCGGTTTCACCCGCAAGCGGGTGATGGACAAGGTGCCGTCGATCGAGCGGCTGTGCGACACCCTGATCGACGCGGTGTGCGAACGCGGCGAGTGCGACTTCGTCCGCGACATCGCCGCCCCGCTGCCGATGGCGGTCATCGGGGACATGCTCGGGGTGCTGCCCGACGAGCGCGACATGCTGCTCACGTGGTCCGACGACCTGGTCTGCGGGCTGTCGTCGACCGTCGACGAGACCGTGATCCAGAAACTGATGGACACCTTCGCCGCCTACACCGCGTTCACCATGGAGGTGATCGCCGACCGCCGCGCCAACCCGCGCGACGACCTGTTCTCGGTGCTGGTCAACGCCGAGGTCGAGGGTTCCCGGATGTCGGACGACGAGATCGTCTTCGAGACACTGCTGATCCTCATCGGAGGCGACGAGACCACCCGGCACACGCTGTCGGGCGGCACCGAACAGCTTCTGCGGCACCAGGATCAGTGGCGTCAGCTGGTAGGCGACGTGGAGCTGCTGCCCGGCGCCATCGAGGAGATGCTGCGCTGGACCTCACCGGTGAAGAACATGTGCCGGACGCTGACCGCCGACACCGAGTTCCATGGCACGTCGCTGAAATCGGGCGAGAAGATCATGCTGATGTTCGAGTCGGCGAACTTCGACGAGACGGTGTTCGAGAATCCCGACGAGTTCGACATCCACCGAAATCCCAACAGCCACGTGGCTTTCGGGTTCGGTACGCACTTCTGCCTGGGCAACCAGCTGGCCCGGCTGGAGCTGCGGCTCATGCTGACCAAGGTTCTGCAGCGGCTGCCCGACCTGAGGCTGGCCGACGAGAACATGCTGCCGCTGCGCCCGGCGAACTTCGTCAGCGGTCTGGAATCGATGCCGGTGGTTTTCACCCCGTCGAAACCGGTTCTCGTCTAACTCCGTCGTTGTCGGCAAGGGTCACGGGCTGGGATCTCGGGCGTCGTAACGCAGAAGGCGGCCCCGGTTGAACGCCGTGGTGACGCCGACCGCGACGGCGCAGGCCACCCCGCCGACAACCATGGCGACGGGCTCCCCGAGCCACATCGCGGCCGAACCGATCAGAAACTGACCCAAGCGTGGGCCGCCGACCACGACGACGGTGAACAAACCCTGGATCCGACCCCGTAGGTCGTCGGGCACGGCGGCCTGCAACATGGTGAATCGAAACGTCGCCGACACCATGTCGAAGCCACCCGCGATCGACAGCATCACCACGCCCAGCACCAGTAGGCCGGGCGCACCAATGGCGGCCACACCCGCGAACGTGATGGCAGTTCCATAGCCGGCGACCGCGAGCACAATGGCCAGCCCTTGTCGACGGATACGGTGCAACGGACCCGACACCGTGAACCCGATCAGTGCGCCGATCGACGGTGCGGCCTGCAGCAATCCCAACGCCGAGGGATTGCCTGCATAGACGCCGAGCGCCAGCGCGGGAAAAAGCGCCTGAGGCTCGGCGAACACCATCGCACACATGTCGACCAGGAAGCTCGCACGCAAGTTCGGCGCTTGGCGCAGAAACCGGAATCCGTTCAACACCGATGCAAATCCTGGTGCTGTGCCCTTGTTTTCGCCATACACCACCGGCATCGGCGGAAGTCGCACGAGTGCATAGAGCAGCGCGGTGTAGGCCAGCGCGTCGACAAGGTAGGCAGCTGCCACGCCCTGCCACGTCAGTATCACCCCGGCGACCAACGGGCCCAGCGCGAGCGCCAGCGCGGTGGCGCTGACGGAGAGTGCGTTGGCGGCTGCCAGCGCGTGCCGCGGTAACAGGCGAGGAATGATCGCGTTGCGGGCCGGACCGTTGACGGCGACGAAGACGCTCTGTACGCCGACGATCAGGTAGAGGCACAGTTGGGAGTTCAGGCTCAGCATGGCCTGTGACACCAACGCGAGCGCTCCGAGCCATGTCGCGCCGGCCGTGATCAGCGCGACCCGCTTGCGGTCGAAGTGGTCGACCAGCGCGCCTCCGTAGAGCCCGCCGATGATGAACGGGAGGATTGCCACCAACCCGATTGCTCCGACCGCGAACGACGAGCCGGTGAGCTGGTACATCTGATAGGCGACTGTGACGGTGGTGGTCGTCACGCCGAGGTAGGCCACTGTGTTTCCGACCCAGAGTCGGCGGTAGTCGGGTGAGATCCGCAGCGGTGTGGTGTCAGGAAACCAGCTTCCCGCCACTCGAGGCCACCTTCGTTGTCGATGTTGATTTCACTTATATTGAAACACGGCGTGATGAGGGGTGTGACGGGCCGCGGCACGCCCGCGGCCGACTAGTCGGTCTGGGCGGCCAAGGAGACGGCGACAATGCCCGCCACCGCTGCGCGCTCGTCGTTATCGGAGCTGTCACCCGAAATGCCAACCGCGCCTAGTAGATTTCCCACAGAGTCCCGGATGAGGACGCCGCCGGGTACCGGTACCAGTTCGTTCCCGATAACGGCCGTGGCGGCGGCGATGAAGTATGGCTGTTGTTCGGCACGAACCATCAGGGCTCGACTCCCGGAGCCCAGAGCAAGTGCGCCGTATGCCTTGGCCTTGGCAATCTCGAAACGCTTGATCGAACAGCCGTCCTCCCGTTCGGCGGCGACCAGATGCCCGCCCGCGTCCAGGACCACGACAGCGATCGGCTTGAGGTCTTGCTCGACTGCGGCTGCACGAGCCTCTACGACAATGGTGCGAGCTGTTTCTAGGGTCAGGGTCATCAGCTGCTTTCTGTCAGGTTGGCCGCCTTCACAGCGGCACGGTGCTGGTGCAGGATCGGTTCGGTGTAGCCCGAGGGTTGACTTCTACCGTGTAGGACGAGCATTCGGGCGGCGCGGAACGCAGGACTGTCGTAACTCGGAGCCATTGGGCGGTAACCGGGGTCATCCGAGTTCTGTCTGTCCACCACGACAGCCATCCGCCGAAGAGAGTCCTCCACCTGGTCGACGGTGATGACTCTGTGATAGATCCAGTTTGCGATGTGCTGGGAACTGATCCGACAGGTCGCCCGATCCTCCATCAAAGGAGTCATGGACAGGTCGGGCACCTTGGAGCAACCCACTCCGGCGTCGACCCAACGCACGACATAGCCGAGGGTGCTCTGCACGTTGTTGTCGAGTTCTTCCCGACGGGCGTCAGCATCCCACTCGGCCGGATCACCCAACGGGATGGTGAGTAGCCGGGTGATCGGCGGCCGATGATCGCGCGACAGTTCTGATTGGCGCGCAGCGACATCCACCTGGTGATAGTGGAGTGCATGCAGAGTGGCCGCGGTAGGCGACGGCACCCACGCACAATTGGCGCCGGCACGTGGGTGCGTGATCTTCTGCTCCACCATGTCGGCCATGTTGTCGGGTGCGGCCCACATGCCTTTGCCGATCTGGGCGCGGCCGCGGAATCCGCAAGCCAGCCCCGTGTGGACGTTCGACTCTTCATAGGCCGCGAACCACGGCTGTGCCTTCATCATTGACTTGCGGACCATCGGACCGGCCAGCATGGAGGTGTGGATCTCGTCACCGGTGCGGTCCAGGAAGCCGGTGTTGATGAACGCCACGCGGTCCCGCGCCCGGTGAATACAAGCTTTGAGGTTGAGCGACGTTCGGCGCTCTTCGTCCATAATGCCGATCTTGATGGTTCCCTGGGACAGGCCGAGCAGGGCCTCGGTCCGGGCGAGGATCTCGCAGGCCAGTTCGACCTCGTCGGGGCCGTGCAGCTTTGGCTTGACCACGTAAGCGCTGCCGGTGCGCGAGTTGGTGCCGGCGACCGGACCGCGCAGGTCGTGCAGCGAGCCGAGTCCGGTGAACAAGGCGTCGAGAATTCCCTCGGGGACCGGCACCCCGAATTCATCCAACACCGCTTCGCTGGCCATGAGATGGCCGACGTGCCGAATCATCAGCATGGACCGGGCGGGAAGCCGTACACGCGCAGAGCCTGACGGGGCGGTGTACTCCCGATCCGGATTCATCGTGCGGGTGAACGCGCACCCGTCCTTGGCGACCTCCGCGCTCAGCCGTCCCTGCATCAAGTGAAGCCAATTGCGGTAGCCGGCAACCTTGTCCGCTGCATCTACAGCCGCAACCGAGTCTTCCAGATCCATGATTGTGGTGACCGCGGACTCCAGCACGACGTCCCTCACGCCGGCCGAATCCGTGCGTCCGACCGGATGCTCCCTGTCGACCTGGATCTCGACGTGCAGGCCGTGGTTGATCAGAACGATGGCCGATGGCGCTGCGGCGGCGCCCTGGTATCCGACCAGTTGGCGCGGGTCGGCGAGGCCGGTGCAGCCGAACGCGGTCTCGGCGACCAGAGCGCCGTCCCGGACGGCGTACGCCGTGACGTCGGTGTGTGAAGCCGAGTCCAGC
>NZ_LMVQ01000557.1 GCF_001545925.1 Mycobacterium sp. NAZ190054
CCCGAAGAGCCGGTGCGGTTCGCCCATGGTGAACTCGATTTCGGCGACGGTGCGATCGATCTCGGCCAGGCTCTCGGTCAGTGGCTTGCCCATCTCGGCAGTCGCGATGGCGGCCAGCATCGTTCGGTGCGCGGTGATGCGCTCGGTCCAGCCCTGCAGCACAGCTCGGCGCTGATCGGGTGTGCTGCGGCCCCATGCCGGTGCTGCGGCCGCCGCCGCGGAGACCCCCGCGTCGACCTGCGCCGGGCCGGAATCGGGATATCGGGCGATCAGACGTCCGGTGGCGGGGTCGGTCGCCGCGCAGTACGCCGCGTCGTGGGGGCACGCGGTGCCTCCGATCCTGTTCGCCTCGGTGACGGCTGTGCTTTCGGCGAGAGTCAGGTAGTCGATGGGCAGTGTGGCGGTCATCGGCACGTCCTTTCCGGTCGTGGACACGACTCCCCACCTTATACGGGACGGCGTCCCGTTATAGCCGAATCACGACAGAAGCCGGGTGAGGTCCTCGGTCGCCGCTCGCACCCGCGCACCGAGGACGGCCGCGCGGTCGGCGTCGAACCGATGCCGGGGGATGGTGATCGTGATGGCGCCGGCGATCGTGCCGTCGACGAAGAAGGGAGCTGCGACGCCTGCGGCCTCGGCGATCCGCTCGCCGACGCTGACGGCGTAGCCGCGCCTTCGGATCTCGGCCAGATCGGCGCCGAGCTCCGCCGGGTCGGTGATGGTCGCCTCGGTGACAGCGTCGAGAACGAGCCCGGGCTCGTCGGCATGGGCGAGCACTGCCTTGCCCGCGGCGCCGGCGTGCAGCGGCGCGTGCGACGGGATCGGGATGATGTACTGAATCGGCTCGTCGGTGGTTTCGGCGGCTTCGAACACCACGCAGTGCTGCTCGGGCCGGTAGACCACCAGGCACGCGCTCTCGCCGACCTCGGCGACCAGTCCGCTGAGGACGTCGAGCGCCGCGACCCGAATCGCGTCGGCTCCGTGCCGCAGCAGCGCCGACCACACCAACATCGTCTCGCCCGCCCGGAACCGGCCGTGCCCGTCCTCGTGTGCGACGTCCGCGACCAGGAGCTCGTTGAGGATCCGGACGGCGGTCGACCTGCTGCATCCCGCACGATCGGTGATCACGTCGGGCGTGACACCACCGGACGGGTGCTGGGCCAGCAGATCCAGCGCGATGCAGGCCCATACCGCGTCGCGTCCCTCGGTCGGCTTGGAGGCACTCGGCCGTTGACGCAACCGGCTGAGGAAGTCCTCCGCGGGCCGTGCCGAAGCCTCCACCGCGGTCACCGGATCGCCGCTCGACAACGCCTCGGTCAGGTCCGCTGCCGCGCCGGCGACCTTCGCGCCGAGCACGCCCAGCTGTCCCTCCCCCAGCCGATACATCGGGACCGTCACGTTGAACGCCCCGGCGACCTTGCCGCCGCGGAAGAACGCGGCCGACGCACCGGCGGCCTCGGCGAAGCGTTCCCCTGAGCTGGTGGCGTAGCCGCGTTCGCGCGTCAGCGCCAGCTCGTCGGCGAGACGGTTCGGATCGGTGATGGTGTGGGCGGTGAGCCCCTCCCTGTCGAGGGATTCGACGAGGTCCGGGGCCAGGTGCGTGAGGATCGCCTTGCCCGCCGAACCCGCGTGAAGAGGCGATCGTGTGCCGGTGCGGACGGTGTAGCGCACGGGCAGGTGCGACTCGATCTTGTCGACGACGAGACCGTAATGGTGGGGCTCGGTGTAGGTCAGCAGAAGCGCCGTCTCGGCGGTATCGGCCGCCAGCTGCTCGAGTATCGGTCGCGCCTTCTGCAGCAAGGGGTCTCGTTCGATCAGGAAATGCGCCCACGCCAGGATCCGGGGGCCGGGGCCGTAGCGGTTGTCGGCCCGCAGGCGGACCATCCGCAACTCGTTGAGCGTCTGCAGGATGCGGTGCGTGGCGCTGCGGCTGAGGTCCAGTTGTCCCGCCATCTCGCGCACGCCGACGCCGGCGTCGGCCTGATGGATCACCGCGTCGAGGACGGCGACGGTGCGCTTGGCGATGCCGCGGCCGCCGTTGGTGTCACGAGTCATGAGCGTGGCACTCGCGCGAAGTCGGCTGCGCTGTAACGCGTCGCGACAAACCAGAACATGACCGCTACTTTGCCATCCGCCGTTGACAACCCGCTGCGCCTCACTGCATGATCCATATCGGGACGCCGTCCCGGAATAGCGAACGGAGCATGTGATGACGCACTCGGCAACGTCCGATGCCGCCCACCTGATCGGTGTCGATCCGGTCGCCCTGAGCGAGTGGCTGGCCGGCCACGTCCCGGCGGTGTCGGGCCCGGTGAGCGTGAAGACCATCGCGGCGGGCCGGTCGAACCTCACCTACCTGCTCGTCGACGACACCGGCGGCCGGTTCGTGCTGCGCCGGCCCCCGCTGGGCCGCGGCGGCGCACACGACATCTCTCGCGAGGCGCGCCTGCTGTCGGCGCTACACGGCAACATCGACGTCCCGGCCCTCGTCGCCGAGTGCCACGAGCCCGCGGTGATCGGTGCACCCTTCCTGATCATGAGCTTCGAAGACGGCTACGTGGTCAGTCGCGAGAACGCCGAGAAGCTGACTTCCGATGCCAAACAGTCTCTGGGTCAATCGGTTCCCGACAAACTGGCCGAGCTGCACGCTCTCGACCTCGATCACGTCGGCCTCGGCGACATGCGCCGGCCACGGACTTTCGTGCAGCGCCAGCTCAAAGTGTGGCGCCGTCAGCTCGACGGGCTCGACGTCCCCGCAAGGGTCCACCAGGTGGCGGCCATCCTGGAGTCCGACGAGCCCGCCGAGTCGAAACCGGTTCTCCTTCACGGTGATTACAAGCTGGAGAACCTCATCTGCACTGCCGGCGGAGACGTCACGGCCATCTTGGACTGGGAGCTCGCCGCCGTCGGCGACCCGATGGCCGACCTGGGTTGGTTGCTGGCGTGGTGGGCCGAACCCGGTGACCCCGGTCGCTGGATCGTGCCGCCGGCTTCGACCGCCGGCGGCTTCCCTCGGCGCCGCGACGTCGCCGAGGTGTATGCGCAGCGCACCGGAATCGACGTCGGAACCCTGCCGTACTACACGGCTTTCGCCTTCTGGCGGTTGTCATGCATCAACACCACCACCCGGGCCCGCTTCGTCGCGGGCGCCATGGCCGACAAGGTGATGGACCTCGACGCGCTCGACCAGCAGATCGACTGGCAGCTCGACCGCGCGGCGGCACTGTTGGCCGGCGACCGGCTCTGAACCACCGCAACGCGACGCCTATCGAACGGAGCATCCGTGGACTTCTCCATCTCACCCGCCGCCAAGAACCTCCTCGACGAGGTCCGGGCCTTCATGAACGACCGGGTCTACCCCGCCGAGCCGGTCTACCGGGCACAGCGCGAGGAGCTGGCAGCCCAGGGCCGGCCCCACGACGTCCCCCAGATCCTTCACGACCTGATCGGGGCGGCCCGCGAACGCGGGATGTGGAACTTGTTCCGCACCACGGGCGCCTCGGAGCTGACCAACGTCGACTACGCCCTGCTCGCCGAGGAGACGGGTAAATCCCCGTTCATCGCGCCCGCCGCCATGAACTGCATGTCCCCCGACAGCGGCAACATGGAGATGCTCGAGCGCTGGGCCACTCCCCGACAACGTCAGGATTGGCTCGAGCCGTTGCTCGACGGGTCGATCCGGTCCGGTTTCTCGATGACCGAGCCCGCTGTCGCCTCCAGCGATGCGTTGAACATCTCCACCACCATGCGGCGCGAGGGCGACGAGTACGTGATCAACGGCCACAAGTGGTTCACCACCGGAGCGGCCGATCCCCGCTGCAAAATCCTGATCGTGCTGGCCAAATCGAATCCCGATGCCGCTGAACACCGCAGGCACTCCATGGTGCTGGTGCCCGTCGACACGCCCGGGGTGCACATCAAGCGGGTGCTGCCGGTGTACGGCTTCCGGGAGCAGCAGGGACATTGCGAGATCGTCTACGACGACGTCCGGGTCCCGGTGACCAATCTCCTCGGCGCCGAGGGCGAAGGATTCGTCGTCGCCCAGTCGCGACTGGGACCGGGCCGGGTGCACCACTGCATGCGCGCGATCGGCATGGCCGAACGTGCGCTGGAGGCGATGTGCCGTAGGGCGCTGTCCCGCACCGCTTTCGGCGGTCCCCTTGCCGACCAGGGCACCATCCGAGCCCATATCGCCGAGTCGCGGATGGAGATCGACCAGGCGCGTGCGCTGGTACTGCGGACCGCCGCCATGATCGACCGCCAGGGCGTCAAGAAGTCGCGCATCGAGATCTCGAAGATCAAGGTGCTCACGCCCCGAGTGGCCTGCGCCGTGCTGGACCGCGCCATTCAGGTTCACGGCGCCGCTGGGGTCACCGACGACTTCCCGCTCGCCGAGATCTGGAGCCGCGCACGCACATTGCGCATCGTCGACGGGCCTGACGAGGTGCACATCCGCGCCGTGGCGCGCGATGAGCTGCGCCGCTACGCCGAGCCCGCACCTGCCAAGCACTGACACGGAAGGCGGCCATGTCGATTTCGTCCCCCCTGCCCATCTCGGACACCTCCTGGGCGAGCAGGCTGTTGCGCCCGCGCTCGATCGCGGTCATCGGCGCGTCCCAGCGCGCGGGCAGCCTGCCCAGCCAGGCGATGGCCAACCTGCGGCGCTTCGGATTCACCGGGACGATCTACCAGATCAATCCGCGCTACACCGAGCTGGACGGCCTCCCCTGCCACCCTTCGGTGCTCGACCTCCCGGAAGAACCGGACCTCGCGCTGGTCCTCGTCCCCGCCAACGCGGCGAGCGAGGCGATACGAGAGTGCGCCCAGGTCGGGGTGGGCACGGCCGTGGTGTTCTCGTCGGGATTCGCCGAGCTCGGCCCGACCGGCCGGGCGCTGCAGGACGACATGGTCGCCTCGGCGCGACAGCACGAGATGCGGCTGCTCGGCCCGAACTGTCAGGGAGTCATCTACCGGCCGGGCAATCTGGTAGCCACCTTCAGCGAGGCCGCCGAGACCAGCCTCGGTCAACCGTCGGGGGTCGCCTACGTCGGCCAGAGCGGCGCCCTGGGCGGATCGTTCCTCGGCATGGCCCGTCAGCGCGGCGTCGGCATCACCGCATGGGCGAGCACCGGCAACCAAGCTGACCTCGACGTCGTCGAGATGGCCGCCGGGCTGCTCGAAGAGGAGACCGTGCGGATCGTCGCGACGTATCTGGAGGCGCTGCCGGACGGAACCGCGTGGCAGGACCTCACCACGCGCGCAGCCGAACTCGGGAAGGACATCGTCGTCCTGCGGTCCGGCAGATCCGCCGCGGGCCGGCGCGCCGCCGAATCCCACACCGGCGCGATGATCGGACCCGACACCGGGTTCGAGCTGGAGTCGGCACGCCACGGGGTCATCAACGTGCGTGACCTCGACGACATGCTGGATACCGTCGTCGAACTGGTGCCCGGCAAGCGGATGACGGGCGGTCGGGCGGCTGTGGTCACGAGTTCGGGCGGGGCCGGGGGACTCGCCGCCGACCAACTCGAAGCGGTCGGCCTCGGACTGAGCGAACTCGACCCCGCGACCCAGCTCGCGCTACGTGACCACATTCCCGCGTTCGGCTCGACGTCCAACCCGGTGGACGTGACCGCCCAACTGTTCGCGCAGCCCGGCGGCGCCCTTGCCGAGGTGTGTGACATCGTGCTGGCCGACCCCGACACCAATGCCCTGATCCTCGTGCTGACCAACGTCACCGGCAAACGCGCCGCCGACATCGCCCGGCAAGTGGTGGCGGTGGCCGAGCTGGCACCGATCCCCTTCGGTGTCGTCTGGCTGGCCGATGCCGGCCAGATCACCGAGGCGGTCGGCATTCTGCGCGAGCACCGGGTGCCGGTGCACTCCTCGATCCACAGCAAGGCGGCGGCGCTGGCACGGGTACATCACAGCCTGCTGGCCAGGCTGAGCTCCTCCGTCTCCACCTCGCCTGTCGTGCTGCGGGAGGGACTCGACGCGGCGGTGGAGGCACTGGCAGCAGACGGCCCGGTGCTCAGCGAGGCCAGAGGCACTGCCCTGCTGGACATCCTGGATATCGGCCGTCCGGCATCGTCGATGACCACCAGCGCGGACGAGGCGGCACGCGTGGCGCACGAGATCGGTGCGCCTGTGGTGCTGAAGATCCAATCCGCGGACATCACTCACAAGACAGAGGTTGCGGGTGTCCGGATGCTCGACGATCCGGCCGATGCCGCAACGACTTTCACGAGCATCGTCGACGCCGCGCGGGAACGCAGGCCCGACGCGACGATCGAAGGCGTGCTCGTGCAACAACGCGCACCCGGCGGAGTGGAACTGCTGGTCGGTGTCGACGGCGCGAAGAACGGTTACCCACCCGTGCTCACCGTGGGGATGGGCGGCATCTACGCCGAGTTGTACTCCGACACCCGGTCGGCGCTGGCGCCGGTGTCGCCCGAACAAGCCGCCGAGCTGCTGCGGGGATTGCGCGGAGCGCCACTTCTGCAGGGCTACCGCCGGCAGGCCGGCGTCGATACCGCCGCTGCGGCCCAGGTCATCTCGTCGCTGTCCCATGCCGCCGCACAGCTGGGAGAGCGGCTTGACGAGCTCGAGATCAACCCATTGATCGTGCACCACGACGGAGCCACCGCTGTCGACCTCGTCGTCCGCCTGGGTGAGCACGTCGAGTCGCCGGGAGCCTAAGATCCGGGCTGTGGCTTCCAGCGTCGGCACGTCCGGTCCGCTCACCGGTGTCCGGGTGATCGATCTGACCTCGGTGGTGATGGGGCCGTACTGCACGCAGATCATGGCCGACATGGGTGCCGATGTCGTCAAGGTCGAGCCGCCCAGCGGTGACAACGCCCGCTACATCTCGGTAGGGCCGGAACCGGGAATGAGCGGCGTGTTCACGAACGTGAACCGGGGGAAACGCAGCGTGGTGCTCGACCTACAGTCGGCCGGCGGACGCGAGGCTCTGCGGGCGCTCGTCAGACACGCCGACGTCTTCATCCACTCGATGCGCGCACAAGCCGTCGCAAGGCTCGGCTTCGACTATCCGGCCGTCGCCACTCTGAATCCCGCGATCGTGTACACGAACTGCTACGGCTACGGACGGCAGGGCCCGTACCGGGACCGCCCCGCCTACGACGACACCATCCAGGCCGAGTGCGGGCTGGCCGACGTACAGGAAAAACTCACGGGCGCAGCCGGTTACGTCGGATCGATCATGGCCGACAAGATCTGCGGGCTGACGGCCCTCTACGCCACCATGATGGCGCTGTTCCACCGCGAACGCACTGGTGAGGGGCAGGAGGTCGAGGTGCCGATGTTCGAGACGATGGCGTCCTTCATGCTGGTCGAACACGCCAACGGAGCGATGTTCGACCCGGCCCTGGGCCGTGCGGTGTACCCACGGACGGTGGCGCCCAATCGAAAGCCGTTCCCGACGCTGGACGGCCATGTCGCGGTGCTGATCTACAACGACAAACAGTGGAGGGCCTTCGTCGACACGGTGCAGCCGGCGTGGGCGACCGACCGATACGCGACGATGGCAGGCCGTGCCGAGGACATCGACGTCGTGTACGGGCTGCTGGCGCAGACGTTACGCACGCGTACGACCGACGAATGGCTCGCGCTGTTCGAGCGGCTCGGGATTCCGGCGTCGTCTGTGCGCACCACCGACGACTTGTTCGACGATCCGCATCTGGCCGCGGTCGGATTCTTCCAGTCGGTCCCGACTCCCTACGGCCCGGTGCGCTTCCCCGGTGTGCCGACGGGCTTTTCGCGTACGCCGGGCAGGGTGCGTGGGTTCTCACCGACGCTGGGCGCGGACACCGCCGCCGTGTTGGCCGAGGTCGGAATCGCGGAGCCGCCCGAGGAGGGACCGGGGCGCTAGCGGAGGGCGGCTGCCCAGAGTTCGCGCGGCGGTGTCACATTCGCGGCCATGGCGCCGGGATCGAATGCGGCGACGTCGCCGATCACCGTGATGGCGGGCGGCTTGATCCCCGCGGCGTGCACGGCGTCGGCGATGGTGGCGACGGTACCCCGCACCACCCGCTGCTGCGCCAGCGTGCCGTCCGCGACGGTGGCCGCGGGCGTGTCGGGTGAGAGCCCGTGGCCGATCAGGCGCGCGGTGATCGCCGGCAGCGTGGTGACCGCCATCAGGAACACCAGCGTGGTGCCGGCCCGGGCCAGGGCGGCGTAGTCCACCGTCGAGGCCGGATCGTCCGGCGGCACATGGCCCGACACCACGGTGACGCCCTGGGTGATCCCGCGGTGGGTCACCGGGATCCCCGCGCACGCCGGCACCGCGAGCGCTGAGGTCACCCCCGGGATGACCGACACCGGAATCCCGGCGGCGGCACAGGCGATCAGTTCCTCACCACCGCGGCCGAACAGGAAGCTGTCGCCGCCCTTGAGCCGGACCACGGACCTGCCCGCGCGGGCCTGCTCGATCAGGATGTCGTTGATCTGGTGCTGGGGAGTGGCCTTCCCGAACGGGATCTTGCCGACGTCGATGACCGACACCGCGGGCCCGAGTTCGGCGAGCACCGACACCGGTGCCAGCCGATCGGTGACGACCACATCGGCGGCACGCAGCGCCTCCAGCCCGGCGACGGTCAACAGACCGGGGTCCCCCGGGCCGCCGCCGACCAGCGTGACGCGTCCCCGATCGGAGCCCCGGGGTTCCCCGCCCGGCTCCCGGATGCACCACAGGCGCCGGTCCTCGCAGGCACGGGCGATCCTGCGATCCGTCTCGGCCCGTTCGGTGGCCGCGACGGCCAGCCACATGTCGTCGAGGTCGCTGTCGGTGAAATCGCGTCGGCGCCAGGCGATCAGACCCCGATCGGCCAGATCCTCGATCGTGGCCTCGGCGGCGTCGTGCACCACCGTCACGGCGGCGTCGGCGTGAAGCAGGGAGGCCACGTGCCGCGCCGCCGCGCCGCCACCGCCGAACACCACCGCCGCCCGCCCGGCCATGTCGACCCGCGCGGCGTAACCGGCTTGTGGGCTCACAGGCGCGCACCGCCCGGCACCCACAGCACGTCCCCGTGCTCGCGGTTGCTGTGGCGGGCCAGGATGAACAGCAGGTCGGACAGCCGGTTCAGATAGGTGATCGTCAGCTTGTTCATCGAGTCCGCGTACTGCTCATAGGCCCGCCAGGCCTCCCGCTCCGCGCGGCGCGCGACCGTGCGCGCGACGTGCAGGTAGGCAGCCGCCGGCGAGCCGCCGTTGAGGATGAACGAACGCAGCGGCTCGAGTTCGTCGTTGAAGTCGTCGCACCATTTCTCCAGGCGGTCGACGTAAGACTGGGTCACCCGCAGCGGGGGATGCTTCGGGTCCGGCACGATCGGGGTGCTCAGGTCGGCGCCCACGTCGAACAGGTCGTTCTGGATGTGCAGCAGGACCGTGACCACCGCGTCCTCGAGGTCGGCGACGCTCAGCGCCACACCGATGTGGGCGTTGGTCTCGTCGACGGTGGCGTAGGCCTCCAGGCGGGGATCCAGTTTGGACGTCTCGCTGAGGTCGCCGAGGCGGGTGGTGCCGCCGTCGCCGGTACGGGTGTAGATCCGGGTGAGGTTGACCATGTCAGGGCCTCCGCAGGATCAGGGCGTCGCCCTGGCCGCCGGCTCCGCACAGCGCGGCCACCGCGTAACCGGATCCGCGCCGGGCCAGCTCCAGCGCGACGTGCAGGGTGATCCGCGCACCCGACATCCCGATCGGATGCCCGACCGCGATCGCGCCACCGTTGACGTTGACCTTGGCGGGGTCGATGCCCAGCTCCCTGGTGGACGCCAGCGCGACCGCGGCGAACGCCTCGTTGAACTCGACAACGTCCAGGTCGTCGACCGTGATCGACTCCTTCGCCAGCGCTTTCTTCGTCGCGTTCGCCGGCTGGGACTGCAGGGTGGAGTCGGGGCCGGCGACCACACCGTGCGCGCCGATCTCACACAACCACTCGAGCCCCATCTCCTCGGCCTTGGCCTTGTTCATCACCACGACCGCACACGCCCCGTCGGAGATCTGCGACGCCGAGCCGGCGGTGATGGTGCCGTCCTTGCGGAACGCCGGCTTCAACCCGGCCAGAGACTCGGCGGTGGTGTTCGCCCGGATGCCCTCGTCCTCGGCGAACTCGATCGGGTCACCCTTGCGCTGCGGGATCTGCACCGGCACCACCTCGTCGGCGAACACCCCGTCCTTCCATGCCGCCGCCGCCCGACGATGCGAGGTCGCCGCGTACTCGTCCTGCTCGGCCCGGGTGAACCGGTCGACGTCGTTGCGTTGCTCGGTCAACGCGCCCATCGGCTGATCGGTGAACACGTCGTGCAGGCCGTCATAGGCCAGATGGTCGAGCACGGTGACATCGCCGTACTTGTAGCCCGCGCGGCTGTTCATCAGCAGATGCGGCGCCTGGGTCATCGACTCCTGCCCGCCGGCGACCACCACGTCGAACTCCCCGGCGCGGATCAACTGATCGGCCAACGCGATCGCGTCGATACCCGACAAACACATCTTGTTGATCGTCAGCGCGGGCACGTCCCACGGAATACCGGCGGCCACCGCAGCCTGCCGCGCAGGCATCTGCCCGGCCCCCGCGGTGAGCACCTGACCCATGATCACGTACTCCACCGCCGAAGCCGCCACACCAGCCTTCTCCAGCGCACCCTTGATCGCGATCGCCCCCAGGTCGCTGCCCGAGAAGTCCTTGAGTGAACCGGAGAGCTTCCCCACCGGCGTACGGGCTCCAGCAACGATCACTGACGTCGTCATGACGACCTCCAGACTTGTTTCGGACGGCTCCAAAGAGGCTATACGGGGTCCCCGAGCTATTCGAAACCGATCTTGTTAGGTTACCTTTGCGTTATGACCGCCGAGCAGACTGACGCCCGTCCGGCACTGGCCACCGCGCTGGTGACCGGGATCGACCACGTCGGCATCGCCGTCCCCGATCTGGACGCCGCGATCAAGTGGTACCACGACCATCTCGGCATGATCGTGCTCCACGAAGAGGTCAACGAGGAGCAGGGCATCCGCGAGGCCATGCTGTCGGTGCGCGGCGCGCCGATCGGCAGCACGCAGATCCAGCTGATGGCCCCGATCGACGACAGCTCGACGATCGCGAAGTTCCTCGACAAGCGCGGGCCCGGCCTGCAGCAGTTCGCCTACCGGGTCAGCGACATCGATGCGCTGAGCGACCGGCTCCGCGAGCAGGGTGTGCGGCTGATCTACGACGCGCCCCGGCGCGGCACCGCGAACTCGCGGATCAACTTCGTCCATCCCAAGGACGGCGGCGGCGTGCTGATCGAGCTCGTCGAACCCGCCGCGGACTCAGGCGAGAGCTCTCACTAAGACCACCGGCGGGTCGGACCGCGCGTCTGCCGGTGGGCCCAGCACGAGGTGTGCCAGTGCCGCCGGTCGTCTCCCGCGCTGTCGGCGGGCCACACCACCACGTGCGCGGTGGTGGGCCTGATCTCGTGGTCGCAGCCCGGGCACCGATAGACCTTCGTCGCGCGCGCCGCCGCGACCTGGCGCACCTCGTAGTCGTAACCGTCGGGACCCGCCTCGACGCGCCGCGGCGCCGGCAACGGGTCACGCGCGGGCGGACGTTTGCGCGGGGCGCGCCGCTTCTTCATCAGAACAGCCGGAACTCGTCGCTGTCCATGCCCCGCATCTTGTCGTAATCCAAGGTGACGCAACGGATCCCGCGATCGGTGGCGAGCGTGCGGGCTTGCGGCTTGATCTGCTGCGCGGCGAACACGCCGGCGACCGGCGCCAGCAGCGAGTCCCTGTTGAGCAGTTCGAGGTAGCGGGTGAGTTGTTCGACGCCGTCGATCTCACCCCGGCGCTTGATCTCCACCGCGACCGAGCGGCCCTGTTCGTCGCGGCAGAGCAGATCCACCGGCCCGATGGGCGTCATGTACTCGCGGCGCACCAACGTGTATCCGGCACCGAGAAGTTCGACGTGCTCGGCCAGCAGCGCCTGCAGATGCGCCTCGACGCCGTCCTTGACCAGACCGGGATCCACGCCCAGCTCGTGGCTGGAATCGTGCTCGATCGATTCCACGGTGATGCGCAGCTGTTCGCCGGCCTTGTTCTCGACCACCCAGACCGGTGCGTCGCCGTCGGGCTGTTCGACGATCCAGCACGGCGGCGACATCCAGTTCAGGGGCTTGTAGGCACGGTCGTCGGCATGCACACTGACCGATCCGTCTGCCTTGAACAGCAACAGCCGGCGGGCCGAAGGCAGATGAGCAGTGAGTCGTCCGACGTAGTCCACGGTGCACTGGGCGATGACGAGGCGCACCGAACCACCATAGATGCCCGACCCCGGGTCACTAGGCTGACGTGACAATGAACGCCACCAAGAGCGTGCCGCGTCGGCTGGGCCGTGTGCTGGAGAGGGTGACCCGGCAAAGCGGGCGGCTGGGGACGCCGGACTACGGCTCCTGGCTGCTGGGCAGGCCCGAAGAGAGCCAGGGCCGCCGGCGCATCCGCATCCAGGTCATCCTGACGTTCTTCATCTTGTTCACCAACATCCTCGGTATCGGGGTGTCGCTGCTGCTCAACACCATCGCCATTCCGGTGCCCAGCGTCTTCTCCGACGCCCCGGCCTGGCTGACCTTCGGTGTCGCGCCGGCATACATGATGGTCGCGCTGGTCATGGGCACCGCGTGGATCACCACGCGGACCGTCGGCTCGCTGCGCTGGGCGATCGAGGAGCGCAGCCCCACCCGGACCGATCAGCAGAACGTGTTCCGCGCTCCGGCGCGCGTGGCGCAGAAGCTGCTGCTCCTCTGGGGCGTCGGGACCGCGCTGCTGACCTTGCTGTTCGGGCTGCAGGACACCGCCTTCATTCCGCGGTTCCTGTTCGCGGTCGGCTTCCCGGGCATCGTCGTCGCGACCGCGTGCTACATGATCACCGAGTTCGCGCTGCGCCCGATCGCCGCCCAGGCGCTGGAGGCAGGGCGTCCGCCCCGCCGGCTGGCGGACGGTGTCATGGGCCGGACCATGACCGTGTGGCTTCTCAGTTCCGGTGTGCCCGTGCTGGGCATCCTCTTGCTGGCTGTGTTCGCGCTGTCGCTGCAGAACCTCAGCGCGACCCAGTTCGCCGTCGCCGTGATGATCATCGCCGTCATCGCTCTGATCTTCGGGTTGACCCTGATGTGGCTGCTGTCCTGGCTCATCGCCACCCCGGTCCGTGTCGTGCGCGCCGCGCTCCAGAAGGTCGAGGACGGCGACCTGGACTGCAATCTGGTGGTGTTCGACGGCACCGAACTCGGTGAGCTGCAACGCGGGTTCAACTCGATGGTGCACGGCCTGCGCGAACGCGAACGGGTGCGAGATCTGTTCGGTCGCCACGTCGGTCGCGAAGTCGCGCTGGCCGCCGAGAAGCAGCAGATCGAGCTGGGCGGCGAGGAACGCCACGCGGCCGTCATCTTCGTCGACATCATCGGTTCCACCCAGCTCGTCACGAGCAGGCCCGCCGCCGAGGTCGTGGAACTGCTCAACCGGTTCTTCGACGTGATCGTCGACGAGGTCGACGATCACCACGGCCTGGTGAACAAGTTCGAGGGCGACGCGGTTCTGGCCGTGTTCGGCGCGCCCGTCTCGCTGGACAACGCCGAGACCGAAGCGCTGGCCGCGGCGCGCGCCATGGCGCGGCGGCTGCGCGACGAGATTCCGGAGTGCCCGGCGGGAATCGGCGTGGCCGCCGGTCAGGTGGTGGCCGGCAACGTCGGGGCCAAGGAACGCTTCGAGTACACGGTCATCGGCGAGCCCGTCAACGAGGCCGCGAGGCTGTGTGAGCTCGCCAAGAACGAGACACAGCTGCTGGTGGCCTCGGCCGACGCGGTCACCGGCGCCGACGAGTCCGAACGTGTGCACTGGGTGCTCGGTGAGACGGTGACGCTGCGGGGCCACGACCAGCCGACGCGGTTGGCCACGCCGGCCGGCGAGCTGTGAGCGACGGGACGGCACGGTGATGCAAGCCAGGAGAGGCGGTTGACGGTGGCGATCAGTGCGGCCGAGCGCGCGGAGTTGCGCACTGCGGTGGGTGAATTGTTGGCGGACAAGTGCACTGAAGACGACGTGCGGCGGGTGATGGACTCCGACGAGGGGTTCGATCGCGAGCTGTGGGGGCGGCTGGCCGACCAGGGCGTGCTGGGCATGCTCGTCGAACCCGACCTCGGCGGCCTGGGTTTCGGCGCCCTCGAGCTGGAAACCGTCGCCGAGGAGACCGGGGCCGCTCTGCTTCCCGCGCCGTTCATCTCCAGTGCCGTGCTGACCGTCGCGCTGATCGACGCGGCGGGCGCGGCCGAGGACAGGCAGCGGCTGCTGCCGTCACTCGCCGATGGCAGCGCGATCGGAACCGTCGCGCTGACCGGCCCGTCCGGTTCGTGGACCCCCGACGGGGTCGACGTCCGGGTGGGCACCGACGGCACCCTCACCGGCACTGCGCACTACGTGACGTGGGGGCAGGTCGCCGACGTGGTGTTGGTGGCGGCCCGCACCGGCGACGACGTCGGGGTGTTCGAGGTGGCTGTCGGCGCCGACGGGTTCCAGCGTTGTGCGGCATCGGTGTTCGACCCGACCGTGCGACTGTCCACATTCACCTTCGCAGGCACGCCCGCCCACCGGCTCGGCACCGCCGGCTGGGGGGCCGTGAAGGAGGCCCTCGACTACGCCGTCATCGCCTCGGCCGGTGAACAGGTCGGCGGTTCCCGCCGGATCTTCGACATGACCGTCGAGTACCTCAAGACCCGGATCCAGTTCGGCAGACAGATCGGCAGCTTCCAGGCGCTCAAGCACATGGCCGCCGATCTGCTGCTCGAGGTCGAGTCGGCCACCTCGGCCGCTCAGCATGCCGCGGAGGAGAAGGCGTCCGGAAGCGAGAACTCCGACGGCGCGATCGCATTGGCCGGGTTCGCGTGCGCCGAGGCGTACCAGACCATCGCGATGCAGGCCATCCAGATGCACGGCGGTATCGGCTTCACGTGGGAGCATCCGGCCCACCTGTTCCTGCGCCGGGCGCGCACCGGAATGCAGCTGTTCGGCGGCCCCCGGCTTTATCGCGAGCGCTACCTCGTCTCGAAAGGTGCCTGATATGACGACGCCTACGCTGCCCGGTCCGGACGAACTACGGGACGAGGTCCGGGAGTGGTTGCGCCTCAACTGGACTGCGCTACCGAAGAGCACCGACCCGTGGGCGTCATCGCCCGAGCGGATCGCCTGGCTGGAGAAGGTGCTCGACGCAGGCTACGCGGTGCCGACCTATCCGACCGAGTGGTTCGGCCGCGGCTATCCGAATCAACTGGCCGACGTCATCGGGCAGGAGTTCGCGGCGGTCAAGGCGCCGGGATCGCGTCAGGACAAGTACAACATCCCGGCGAACACCACGCTGAAGCTCGGCACCGAGACGCTGCGCAGGGATCTGCTGCGCGCCTTCCTGGTCGAGCGGTCCCGCACCTGCCTGCTCTACAGCGAGCCCGGCGCGGGCTCGGACTTGGCGAGCGTGCGGACCACCGCGACACGGCAGGGTGATCAGTGGATCGTCAACGGCCAGAAGGTGTGGACCTCGGGTGCGAAGACCGCCGACTACGCCCTGCTGCTGGCCCGGACCGACTGGGATGTGCCCAAGCACAAGGGCCTGAGCCTGTTCATCCTGCCGATGAAGCAGGACGGCATCGAGGTGCGGCCACTGGTGCAGATCACCGGCGAGTCCCACTTCAACGAGGTCTTCATCAGCGATGCGACGGCTCCGGACGACTACCTGCTCGGCGGCGAGGGCAACGGGTGGCGCGCACTGCAGACCGCGCTGGCTTACGAACGTTCGATCATGGGTGACACCAACCGCGGATCACGAAACCGTAAGGCGGACACCCTGATCGAACTGGCCAGGGAGAACGGCGTGCTCGACGATCCGGCGGTGCGCCACCAGCTGGCCTCGGTGATCGCGATGCGGGAACTCAACCGGATCAACAACGCGCGGGCGAAAGCCGCGACCACACAGGGAACGTCGAGTTCGATCATGTCGCTGGGCAAGCTGGCGATGTCACGGATCCTGCACACCGAGGCCGCGATGAAGACCCAGATCATCGGTGCCCAGGCGCTGCTGTCCGGACCGGAGAACCCGGTCGCCGACGACGTCAACTTCCTGACGCTGAACGCGTTCTTCACGTCCATCGGCGGTGGTACCGACCAGATCCAGCGCAACATCATCGGTGAACGCGTGCTCGGGCTGCCGAAGGAGCCGGAGGCCGACCGCGACATCCCGTTCCGCCAGGCGCGGCGGAGCTGAGCGCCATGTCCGCTGCCACCTACGATCCGCCGCTGGCCGGGGTCCGGATCCTGGACGCCTCCTCGGGCCCGATGACGGCCGTCGGGCGTCTGTTCGCAGACCTGGGTGCCGACGTCACCGTGCTGCGCCTGCGCGGCGTCACCGGCGACGAACAGGTCGGCCCGTACGTCGGTTCGGTGGCAGTGCAGACCGCGATCAACCGGCACGGCATGACCACCGTCGACATCGACCCCGCCACGGCGGCCGGGCGCGAGCAGTTCACCGCACTGCTGGCCGATGCCGACATCCTCATCGAGAGCACCCGTCCCGGCTCCCCCGCCGAGACGATCTTGTCGGCGCGCGACATCAGGGCTCGGCACCCGGCATTGGTGATCCTGTCGCTCAGCGACTTCGGGCGCGACAACGACTACCGGAATTGGCAGGCCACCGGGCCGGTCCTGCACGCACTGACCAGCCAGCTGTCCCGCTCGGGCATCCCCGGCCGGGAACCGTTGATCCCGCCGGCGGATCTGCCCTACCAGGTGGCGGCCGCGCAGGCCGCGGTGTGGACGCTCAGCCTGTACCTGGACCGGTTGCGCACCGGCGAAGGCGATCTGATCGACTTCTCCATCCTCGACGGCGCGATGCAGACCCTCGACCCGCCATTCGGATCAGCCGGCAGCGGGTCGGCCGGTGTGCCGTTGAGCGCTCAACAACGGGATTGGAACGCCGAACGCCAGCGCTACCCGATCATCCCGTGCAAGGACGGTCACGTCCGCATCTGCATCATGTCGAAACGGCAGTGGCAGGGCATGTTCACGTTGATGGGCAGCCCGGAGGAGTTCTCGGATCCGTCCTACGACAAGCTCGGCAAGCGCTTCCGGTCACCGCACCTGCTCGAGGCGATCGAGCGGTTCTGCGCCGACAAGACCCGCGCCGATTTGGAGGCGCAGGGTCAGGCCCACGGCGTGCCCACCGCGGCGGTGCTGACGCTGTCGGAGGCGCTGAACGCCGACCACTTCACCGCACGCGGCTTCTTCCGCGACGTGGAACTCGCCCCCGGCGTGACGGCACCGGTCCCGGCGGGAGTCAGCGAGATCGACGGGCACCGGGCGAGCGCGTTGGACACCCGGGCAACCGTGGCCGAGCGCGTCAGCACGGCGCCGGCCCTGGCCGGACGGGAACGGCCGGGCGGGGGGCTGCCGCTGGAGGGCGTCCGCGTCCTGGACCTCGGTGTCATCGTGGTCGGTGCGGACACCGGACGGCTGTTCGGCGATCTCGGCGCCGAGGTCGTCAAGATCGAGCACTCGGCGCATCCGGACGGCCTGCGGGTCGGCCGGCTGACATCGATGACGCAGCCGTACGCGGCGGGGCATCGCAACAAGCGGTCGATCGGCATCGACCTGAGATCTGCCGAGGGCAGGGCACTCGCGCACCGCCTGGTGGCGCAGAGCGATGTCGTTCTGAGCAACTTCAAGCCGGGCGTGGCCGACGCGCTGGGCATGGACTACGCGACGCTGCGGCGGATCAACCCCGGCATCGTGGTGGTCGACAGCTCGGCGTTCGGCCCGACCGGCCCGTGGGCAAAGCGGCTCGGCTACGGGCCGCTGGTGCGGGCCGCGGTGGGCTTCACCAACCTGTGGGTGTACCCGGGCGAGCCAGAGACCTTCTGCGACACCGTGACCGTCTACCCCGATCACGTCGCGGCCCGGATCGGCACGCTGACCGCGGTGGCCCTGCTGTTGCGCAGGGAACACACCGGAACCGGTGGGGCGGCGAGCATCTCGCAAGCCGAGGTCATGCTCAGCCATCTGGCGGCCGACATCGCCGCGGATGCGGTGCAGCGGAGCGGGCATCAGCGCGCCGACGAGCCGCGGCCCGGCGCCCCGTGGGGTCTGTTCCCGGCTCGGGGTGAAGACCGGTGGGTGGCCGTCACCGTGCGTGACGACACCGACCGGCGCGCGCTGGCCGAAGCCATCGGCTTCACCGGGCAGGACGGGCAGTCACTCGACGACGCGCTTCGATCGTGGACGGCGCAACGCTCCGGAACGGAGGCGATGGAACTGTTGCAGGCCGCGGGCGTGCCCGCCGGCGCCGTGCTGCACGCCGGGGAGCTGCCCGGCTGGGGTTACTACGAGCAGCGCCGGGCGTTCCGGGAGGAGCTGCATCCGTACGGGTCGGCGCCGTTCGTGATGGAGAACGTGCAGATCCACTGCGAGCACGTGGCCGACCCACCGATGGGGCAGGCGCCGTTGTTGGGCGAGCAGACCGTCGAGATCGCCGCAGAGCTTCTCGGGCTGGATTCGGCGCAGATCGCGGATCTGCATGAGCGCGGAGTGCTGGAAACTCCGGACGTCGAGACCGCCGGTGCCGCTCAGTTCCGCTGCAACAACTCGGAGACGGTGACGAATTCATAGCCGCGCCCACGCAACTCAGCGATGAGGCCGGGGACCGCAGCGCGCGACGCGCCGCGGCTCTCGGCCATCACGTGCAGCAGCACAATCGATCCCGGCCGCACCGCATCGACAGCCGCGGTCACCATCGCGTTCGCATCTGCCGTATCGGCCGAGTCCGGTTCGACGTCCCACATCACCGTGGTCCGGTCGTGCTCGGCGAGGTAGTGCGGCAGCGTCCACAGCTTCTTGCCGTAGGGCGGCCGGAACGTGATGGGTTCCGAATACCCCGTAGCCCTGATCTCGGCATCGGTGCGCTCGACCTCATCGGCGACCGTCGCCGGTGACACCAGCACCATGCGCCGGTGCGAGTAGGTGTGGTTACCGAGTTCGTGCCCGGCGGCCGCGATCGCGCGGCCGTGCTGCGGATACCGCTGCAGGTCTCGCCCGTTGAGGTAGAACGTGGCGCGTACACCGGCAGCGGAGAGCATGGCCAGCACTTCCGGGGTTCGATCGGTCGGACCGTCGTCGAAGGTGAGTGCGACGACCCTGTCCTCGGTCGCGACGCGGTCGACCAGGCGTCCCGCCAACTGGAACGTCCGCGCGTTCATGAGCTGGTAGACCCCGCCGGCTCCCGCGAACACAAGAATCGCCATGACGATCGCGACCCACACCACCCACCGCCTGACCATCACCGCCCATCATGGCAGGTGCGCACGCGTGGGTCCCTGACGCCCGGCACGGGCGGCGGTTTCTCATGTTCCCAACTTGCTCCCGCAACTGGAATGAACCCCGTTGTCGCTTCGTTGCCGCTGCTGTGAGTATCGATGATCCGGTTGAGCGTGTCGGCCAGAACGAATCGAAGGTTCCGCGAATCCCGACCCACGCTGAAGCGCAGGCAGATCCGCAGATTCTGCAGGCCTTCAATGCGGCGGTCGTTGACGAGTTTCGGTCCAATCGCGGACGGGTCGGCGGTCCGTTCGCAGACTCTCAGGTCGTCCTGTTGACAACGACGGGTGCCAAGTCTGGTCAGCGACGTCAAACTCCCTTGGAATACTTCACTGTTGACGGCCGCATCCTGATCGTGGGCACCAGAGGGGGCGCCCCACAGAATCCGGCGTGGGTGCACAACCTTCGTGCAAACGCCGCTGCGCATGTTGAGATCGGCCCGGAGTCGTATGACGTCGAAGCCCGGGAAATCACAGGCCAGGAGCGTGACGACTTGTATGCGAAGGTAGTGGAACTCTGTCCCCGAATCGACACCTATCCAAAGCCGGAGCGGGTGATTCCAGTCTTCGAACTCCGGAGAATCTAGACACAGACGTATCGGGCCGCGGCTGGGTGCTCGTTATCCCGCCGAAGGACGGATGAGAACATGACAGCGGCCACGAGCACCTGTCGTCGTGAGGGACGGACCTCCCACGACGATGTCGGTTTTCCGCCAGTCTTGTCGGTGGCGACGTGTAATCGTATGAGTCATGCACGACGATTTCGACCGCTGTTACCGGGCCGTCCAGTCCAAGGACGCCCGGTTCGACGGCTGGTTCGTCACCGCCGTGCTCACCACCAAGATCTATTGCCGGCCGAGTTGCCCCGTCCGGCCGCCGTATGCCCGCAACATGCGGTTCTACCCGACGGCGGCGGCCGCGCAGAAGGCGGGCTTCCGACCGTGTAAGCGGTGCCGGCCCGACGCGTCGCCCGGCTCACCCGAGTGGAACGTCCGCGGCGACGTGGTGGCCCGGACCATGCGGTTGATCGCCGACGGCGTCGTCGACCGCGACGGCGTCACGGGCCTGGCCGCCCGGGTCGGCTATACGACCCGGCAGCTGGAGCGGCTGCTGCAGGCCGAGGTGGGCGCCAACCCGTTGGCGCTGGCCCGGGCCCAGCGAGCGCAGACCGCTCGGGTGCTCATCGAGACCACCGAATTACCGTTCAGCGACGTCGCTTTCGCCGCCGGGTTCTCCAGCATCCGTCAGTTCAACGACACCGTGCGCGCGGTCTGCGACGTGACGCCGACCGTGCTGCGCCAACGCGCCAAGGCGCGGTTCAGCCGCGGCGACGGTGGCGCGGGCGTCCTGTCCCTCCGGTTGCCGGTTCGGACGCCTTTCGCATACGAGGGAATGTTCGGCCATCTGGCCGCCAGTGCCGTGCCCGGAGTCGAGGAGGTCCGCGACGGCGCGTACCGCCGCACGATGCGACTCCCGCACGGCACCGGGATCGTCAGCCTCACACCGCAACCCGACAATGTTCAGTGTCAGGTCGTGCTGGACGACTTTCGCGATCTGGCCACCGCCATCGCCCGCTGCCGGCGCCTGCTCGACCTCGACGCCGATCCAGAGGCCGTGGACGACGCGCTCGGCGCGGATCCGGACTTGAGCGTTCTCGTGGCCAAGGTGCCAGGGCAGCGGATCCCACGGACCGTCGACGAACAGGAACTCGCGGTGCGGGTCGTGCTGGGCCAGCAGGTGTCGATCAAGGCGGCGCGAACCCATGCCGGCCGGATCGTCTCGACGTACGGCGAACCAGTGTCCGACGCGAATGGCGGTCTGACGCATGTCTTTCCGGCGGTCGAGCATCTCTCCGGGATCGATCCGGCGCGTCTCGCGTTTCCGAGATCGCGGCAGCGGTCGCTGATCGCGTTGATCCGCGCCCTGGCAGACGGCGATGTCACCCTCGACGCGGGCTGCGACTGGAACCGGGCCCGCGACCAGCTGCTGGCGCTTCCCGGTATCGGCCCCTGGACGGCGGAGGTGATCGCGATGCGGGGGCTGGGTGACCCCGACGCGTTCCCGGTCACCGACCTGGGAGTACGGTTGGCCGCCAGGCAACTGGGCCTGCCCTCCGATGCTCGCCCCCTCACCGAACACAGTGCCCGCTGGCGCCCCTGGCGCTCATACGCCACCCAGTACCTCTGGACCGCTCTCGACCATGCGGTCAATGACTGGCCACCGAAGGAGAAGTGATGGCAACACTGCAATTCCGCATGATGGACAGCCCCGTCGGTCCGCTCACCCTGGCGGGCAGGGACGGCCGGCTGAGGCATCTGCGGATGGTCGATCAGACCTACGAACCGTCGCGCGACGGCTGGGAACCCGATGACGAGGCGTTCCCCGACGCGGTCGAACAGCTCGAGGCGTACTTCGCCGGTGACCGTACCGAGTTCGAACTGGACCTTGATCTCGTCGGCAGCGAGTTCCAGCGCCGGGTGTGGGCCGCCCTGTTGACGATTCCCTACGGAGAGACCCGGTCCTACGGCGAGATCGCCAGGCAGATCGGTTCACCGGGCGCATTCCGCGCGGTCGGGCTTGCCAACGGACACAATCCGATCGGCATCGTCGTGCCCTGCCATCGGGTGATCGGAGCCAACGGCAGCCTCACCGGATACGGCGGCGGCCTGGACCGGAAGCGGGCGCTCCTGGAACTGGAGAAGAATCGCGTGTCGCCCGTCGCGACGCTGTTCGACTGAAGTCGACTGGTTAAACAAATGCCTGTGGCCCCCAATCGAATTGGGGGCCACAGGACTTCAATTTGTGTTCGGCGGTGTCCTACTTTTCCACCCGGGTGGGTAGTATCATCGGCGCTGGCAGGCTTAGCTTCCGGGTTCGGGATGGGACCGGGCGTTTCCCTGCCGCTATGGACCGCCGTAACTCTA
>NZ_LMVQ01000558.1 GCF_001545925.1 Mycobacterium sp. NAZ190054
ACACCAGCAGGTAGGCGCCGATGAGCAGTACCAGGAACAGCGCCAGGTAGCGGGCAGGGTGAACCGTCGAAGACGATGCCACGTGTCTACAGTCTCCTCAGATCAGTTCGTCGATACCGCACCAGGGCGCGAAAGCACGAAAAGACTACGCGTTGTCGCTGACTTTTCAGTCAGTCTTGCTGTTGGGCTGATCGGCGATGTCGGCGTCGTCGTCGACATCGACGTCCTCGGCGTCGTCGACGATGCGGTCGCGGACCGCGAGCTTCATCCACGTGGTGACCACGCCGGGCGCGATCTCCAGGTCGACGTAGTCGTCGGTGATACCGGCGATCGTGCCCTTCAGGCCCGACGTGGTGTGGACCTGATCGCCGATCTGCAGGGAGTTGTGCAGGTCGATGGTCGCCTGCATGGCCTTCTTCTGGCGGCGCGACGCGAAGAACATGAACGCGCCCATGATGATGAGCAGGGGCAGGAAAACGACCAGATCCATGTCGGCAGTGTCTCTCTAAAAGTTTCGTATCGGTATTGCGGGCAGGCCATTGGACCTGCAGCAGCGGAAGCCCGCCGTGCGGACTCAGTTGACCAGTGTGCCATTGCGGCCGCTCACGACCACGACCCCGGTCCCGACGCCCATGCCGCACCGGGCGCCGCCCCGGCCGGCCTACGCGACGGAATCCGTCGTCGATCCACGTTCAACATGCCGATTCCGCACCACCCCGGCCGCGATCTCGACGGATCGGCACCTTCAGCGGCTAGGCTCGCACGGTAACGCGGCAATCGTCGAACTCGCAGTTCTGTAGGTCTCTAGGAGGTTCCCGTGAGCGCTCTGGAACAGAGCCGCCACCTCGCCACCGCCATTCCCGGTCCCCGGTCCGCCGAACTGATCGCCCGCAGGAGCAGCTCGGTGGCCCGCGGAGTCGGCAGCACCATGCCGGTCTACGCGGCGCGGGCGTTCGGCGGCATCGTCGAGGACGTCGACGGCAACCGGCTGATCGACCTCGGGTCGGGTATCGCGGTCACCACCGTCGGCAATTCCTCCCCCCGGGTGGTGGAACGGGCCACCGAGCAACTCCACAGGTTCACCCACACCTGCTTCATGGTCACGCCCTACGAGGGTTATGTGGCCGTCGCCGAGGCGCTCAACCGGCTCACACCCGGGGACGGCGACAAGCGGTCCGCGCTGTTCAATTCCGGTTCCGAGGCGGTCGAGAACGCGGTCAAGATCGCCCGCGCCTACACCCGTAAGCAGGCCGTCGTGTCGTTCGACCACGCCTACCACGGCCGCACCAACCTGACGATGGCGCTGACGGCGAAGTCGATGCCGTACAAGCACGGCTTCGGCCCGTTCGCCCCCGAGATCTACCGCGCGCCGCTGTCGTACCCGTTCCGCGACGCCGAGTTCGGTGGCAAGGAGTTGGCCACCGACGGCGAACTCGCCGCACGCCGCGCGATCACCGCGATCGACAAGCAGGTCGGCGCCGACAACCTCGCCGCGGTGATCATCGAACCGATCCAGGGCGAGGGCGGGTTCATCGTGCCCGCCGAGGGTTTCCTGCCGACGCTGCTGGAGTGGTGTCGCGCCAACGGCGTGGTGTTCATCGCCGACGAGGTGCAGACCGGTTTCGCCCGCACGGGTGCGATGTTCGCCTGCGAACACGAAGGCATCGTCCCGGACCTAATCGTCACCGCGAAGGGCATCGCCGGTGGCATGCCGCTGTCGGCGGTCACCGGTCGCGCCGACATCATGGACGCCCCGCACGTCAGCGGCCTGGGCGGGACCTACGGCGGCAACCCGGTGGCGTGCGCGGCCGCGCTGGCCACCATGGAGACCATCGAGTCCGAAGGTCTGGTGCAGCGGGCCGCACAGATCGAGGCGCTGATGAAGGACAAGCTGGGCCGATTACAGGCCGAGGACGACCGGATCGGCGACGTCCGCGGCCGCGGGGCGATGATCGCCGTCGAGCTGGTCAAGCCCGGAACGCTGGAACCCGACCCGGAGCTGACCAGGAATCTGCTCGCCGCCGCGCACCAGGCCGGCGTGATCGTGTTGTCCTGCGGCACGTTCGGCAACGTGCTGCGGTTCCTGCCCCCGCTGGCCATCAGCGACGAGCTGCTGCTCGAAGGCCTCGACGTCCTCGAACTGATCCTGCGTGACCTCTGACCCAAGGAGCTGACTGACATGACCACGGTCCAGAACTTCATCGACGGGCAACTCGTCGACTCCAGCAGCGGCGCCACCATGCCGCTCGTCGATCCGAGCACCGGCGAGCAGTACGGCACCGCGCCGGTGTCCAACGAACAGGACATCGACACCGCGTACGCGGCCGCGGCCAAGGCGTTCAAGGAGTGGAAGAAGACCACGCCGTCGCAGCGGCAGAAGGCGCTGCTGGACTTCGCCGACGAAGTGGAGAAGGCCGCCGACGCGCTCGTCGCCGCCGAGGGCCGCAACACCGGCAAGCCGAACCACGTCACCGCGGCCGAGGAGATCCCGCCGATGGTCGACCAGATCCGGTTCTTCGCCGGCGCGGCACGGGTGTTGGAGGGCAAGTCCGCCGGCGAGTACATGGCCGACCACACCTCGTGGATCCGCCGCGAACCGGTCGGCGTGGTCGGCCAGGTCGCGCCGTGGAACTACCCGATGATGATGGCGATCTGGAAGATCTGCCCGGCCATCGCCGCGGGCAACACGGTCGTCATCAAGCCCAGCGACACCACTCCGGTGACGACGGTGATGCTGGCCGAGTTGGCGGCCAGGCACCTGCCGCCGGGCGTGCTCAACGTCGTCACCGGCGACCGCGTGACGGGCGCGAACCTCGTCGCGCACCCGACCCCGGAGATGGTGGCGATCACCGGTTCGGTGGCGGCGGGCAAGGCCGTCGCGGTCAGCGCAGGCGGCAACCTCAAGCGCACCCATCTGGAGCTCGGCGGCAAGGCTCCGGTCGTCGTGTTCGACGACGCCGACCTCGCGGCCGCGGCCGAAGGCATCGCGACCGCCGCGTACTTCAACGCCGGGCAGGACTGCACGGCAGCGACCAGGGTGCTCGCGTCGGCGTCGATCGCGGCGGACCTCACCGCCGCCCTGGCCGAGCAGGCCAAGGGCGCGACGACGACGTTCGGCCGCCCTGCCGACGACGAGGACGCGTGGGTCCCGCCGGTCAACAACGTCAACCAGATGGAGCGGGTGCTGTCGTTCTTCTCCGACATCCCGTCCCACGCCACCGTGGCGGTCGGCGGAAATCGTCAGGGCGACAAGGGTTTCTACGTCGAACCCACGGTGATCGGCGGGCTGCGCCAGGACGACCGGCTGATCCAGCAGGAGATCTTCGGCCCCGTCATCACCGTGCAGTCGTTCTCCGACGAGGACGAGGCGGTCGGCTGGGCCAACGGGGTCGAATACGGGTTGGCGTCGTCGGTGTGGACCAGGGACGTCTCCCGCGCCCTGCGGGTGTCCAACGCGCTCGACTTCGGCTGCGTCTGGATCAACACGCACATCCCGCTGGTCGCCGAGATGCCGCACGGCGGTTTCAAGTCGTCAGGCCACGGCAAGGACCTGTCGATGTACGGGCTGGAGGACTACACGCGTATCAAGCACGTGATGGCCTACACCGGCTGAACGCCGGCGCGGACGAAGTCCACGAGAATGCCGCGGATCTCGTCCGCGGTGAGACCGTCGCCGTCACCGTCGACGTCATAGGCGATCAGATCGGAGATCACGTCCTCCCCCGGCCGGGCGCACCGGTAGGCCACCAACACGTCGAGATAGGCGCCGAACTCGTCGCAGACGCGGCTGTCGTCCAACCGGGTCGCCCACTGGGCGATCCGCCACCAGTCCCGCTCAGGGGCGCCGAGTGCGACACACACTCCGCACAGCCGCGGGCCGAGGACGATGGCGGCGACGTCGTCGCGGGCGCTGGGCGACAACCGCGCCGAGAACAACTCGGTGAGCCTCTGCGACTGCGGATGCACGCTCGCACCTCCTGGACAATTAGGCAAGCTATTCATCCACGCTAATCGCAGGCGTGCGACAGACCTGCGCCCGCCGCGGGAATGTGGGCCGATTAACGCCGGGCGGCAGGGTGTGGCGTGGCCCGCACTCGTCACGAGTTCGCCTGTGCCACAACTAATTCACAGCACGTTGCCAGCTCGCGGGCCTATCATCGGGAAATATATTTAGTTTTACTAACGTAGTTTCTTGTGGGCGCAGCGTCGCGTCCCTCCTGACTCGCGATCTCTCGGAGGACGACCATGTCTACTGATTCCCGCGAAGAGCGTCTCGCCCGTCGCATCGCCGAACTACAGGCCACCGACCCCCAGTTCGCCGCCGCCGCGCCGGATGAGGGCATCTCCCACGCCATCGACCGTCCCGGGATGCACCTTCCCGAGATCATGCAGACGGTGCTCGACGGTTACGCCGATCGGCCCGCCCTCGGCCAGCGTGCCGTGCGTTTCGTCGACGACGCCGAAACCGGCCGCACCACCGCCGAACTCCTTCCCCACTTCCAGACCATCACCTACGCCGAACTGGCCGGCCGCATCCGCGCCGTGACCGCCGCCCTGACCGACGTGAGCCCGGGTGACCGGGTCGCGCTGCTCGGCTTCACCAGCGTCGACTACACCACCGTCGACATGGCGCTGGCGATGATCGGTGCGGTGTCGGTACCGCTGCAGACCAGCGCCCCGGTCGCCACCCTGCGGCCGATCGTCGCCGAGACCGAGCCGGTGGTGGTCGCCTCGTCGGTCGACGCGCTCTCCGATGCCGTCACCCTGGTCCTGGACGCGCCGACGGTGGCCCGCCTCGTGGTGTTCGATCACCACGGCGAGGTCGACGACCACCGTGACGCCCTCACCGCGGCGACCGACCGCCTGCGCCACGCCGGCGCCACGGTCGAGATCGAGACCATCGCCGAGCTCATCGACCGTGGCGCCAAAGCGCCTGCACGCGAGCCCTTCTCGCCGGACGACGACACCCTGACACTGCTGATCTACACCTCCGGCAGCACCGGCGCTCCCAAGGGCGCCATGTACCCCGAACACCTCGTGGCCAATTCGTGGCGACGTTCCACCCGCGCGAGCTGGGGCGATCACGGAGCTCTTCCGTCGATCTCGCTGAACTTCCTGCCGATGAGCCACATGATGGGCCGTGGGTTGCTCTACGGCACCCTGGGCGCCGGCGGGACCGCGTACTTCGCCGCCAAGAGCGATCTTTCGACGTTCCTGGAGGATCTCGCCCTGGTGCGCCCGACCCAGCTCAGCTTCGTGCCGCGCATCTGGGACACCGTGTTCGCCGAGGTATCCAAGGAAATCGAGCGCCGGTCAGCCGACGAGGCCGCGGTGTTGGCCGATATGCGGCACACGCTGCTCGGTGGTCGCTATGTGATGGCGATGACGGGTTCGGCACCGCTGTCACCAGAGATGAAGACATTCGTCGAGAACCTGCTCGACATGCACCTGATCGACGGATACGGATCCACCGAGGCCGGGGCGGTGTTCGTCGACGGCCAGGTGCAGCGTCCACCGGTCATCGACTACAAACTGGTCGACGTCCCCGACCTCGGCTACTTCGCCACCGATCGCCCCCACCCGCGCGGTGAACTGCTCGTCAAGTCCGAGACCCTGTTCCCCGGTTACTACAGGCGTCCCGACGTCACCGCCGAGATGTTCGACGAGGACGGCTACTACCGCACCGGCGACATCGTCGCCGAGACCGCACCGGATCGACTGGTCTACCTGGACCGCCGCAACAACGTCCTCAAGCTGTCGCAGGGCGAGTTCGTCACCGTCTCGAAGCTGGAGGCGCTCTTCGGCGACAGCCCGCTGATCCGCCAGATCTATGTGTACGGCAACAGCGCACGTCCCTACCTGCTGGCCGTGATCGTGCCGACCGAGGCCGCCCTGACGAGCGGTGACGTGAAAACTGCTGTGGCCGAGTCGCTTCAGGACGTCGCGAAGTCCGCAGGTCTGCAGTCCTACGAGATCCCCCGCGATTTCCTGATCGAGACCACCCCGTTCACGCTGGAGAACGGAATGCTGACCGGCATCCGTAAGCTCGCCCGCCCCAGGCTCAAGGAGCGCTACGGCCAACAGCTGGAAGCCCTCTACACCGAACTCGCCGAGGGGCAGGCCGACGAACTGCGCGAGCTGCGCCGGTCGGGCACCGCGCGTCCGGTGCCGGAAACCGTCAGCCGCGCCGCGGCGGCGCTGCTCGGCACCGCCGCCGGCGATCTGCAACCCGACGCCCATTTCACCGATCTCGGTGGTGATTCCCTGTCGGCGTTGACTTTCGCGAATCTGCTCCGCGACATCTTCGATGTCGAGGTTCCCGTCGGCGTGATCGTCAGCCCCGCCACCGATCTACAGTCGCTGGCCGAGTACATCCAGACCGAACGCCGGCACGGTACGACGCGACCCACGTTCGCGTCGGTCCACGGACGTCCGGACGAGGTGACCGAGGCGCATGCGCGCGACCTGACGTTGGACAAGTTCATCGACGCCGCCACGCTGGGCACCGCTGCCGGCCTGCCGGGACCGAGCACCGAGGCCCGCACCGTGCTGCTGACCGGCGCGACCGGCTTCCTCGGCCGCTATCTGGCACTCGAGTGGCTGGAGCGGTTGTCGCTGGTCGGCGGCAAGCTGATCTGCCTGGTGCGCGCCAAAGACGATGCGGCGGCACGCAATCGGCTGGACCGCACGTTCGACAGCGGAGACCCGGAGCTGCTGGAGCACTACCGCCGGCTGGCTGCCGACCACCTCGAGGTGATCGCCGGCGACAAGGGAGAGGTGGACCTCGGACTCGATGCACCGACGTGGCAGCGGCTCGCGGACACCGTCGACCTGATCGTCGACCCGGCCGCGCTGGTCAACCATGTGCTGCCCTACAGCCAGCTTTTCGGTCCGAACGTCGTGGGCACGGCGGAACTGATCCGCATCGCGCTCACCACGAAAGTGAAGCCGTTCGTGTACACGTCCACGATCGGGGTCGGGGCCGGCATCGAACCGGGCAAGTTCACCGAGCACGCCGACATCCGGCAGATCAGCGCGACACGCAGTGTCGACGACAGCTACGCCAACGGCTACAGCAACAGCAAGTGGGCCGGGGAGGTGCTGCTGCGCGAGGCGCACGACCTCTGCGGCCTACCGGTCTCGGTGTTCCGTTGCGACATGATCCTGGCCGACACCACCTACGCGGGTCAGCTGAACCTGCCGGACATGTTCACCCGCTTGATGCTGTCGCTGGTCGCCACCGGAGTCGCGCCCGACTCGTTCTACCAACTCGATGCCGACGGCAACCGGCAGCGGGCCCACTACGACGGCCTGCCGGTGGAATTCATCGCCGAAGCGATCTCCACGCTCGGCCTGCACGTCGTGTCGGGCTTCGAGACCTATCACGTGATGAATCCCTACGACGACGGCATCGGGCTCGACGAGTACGTCGACTGGCTCATCGAGGCGGGATATCCGGTGCGGCGCGTCGGCGACTACCCGACCTGGCTGCAGCGGTTCACCGTGGCGGTCAACGCGCTGCCGGACCGGCAACGGCAGGCCTCGCTGCTGCCGCTGTTGCACAACTATCAGCATCCGGAGGTGCCGATCCGGGGTTCGATCGCGCCCACCGACAGGTTCCGAGAAGCTGTGAAGGACGCGAAAATCGGTCCGGACAAGGACATCCCGCACGTGACGCCACAGATCATCGTGAAGTACATCACCGATCTGCAGCGCCTCGGGCTGCTCTAGCTAGACCGGCATCCTGTCGCGACGAACCTTGTCGCGGCGCCGGCCGAACAACCCGTGCCGCCTGCGGCCCGCCGGCTCGGTCACCGGCGTGGACTGAGTCCCGGCGATGGTGCTGTCCGGGGCGGGGGCCCCCTCGACGGGGCCGGTCACGGGGTGCGGTTCCGTCGTCGATACGCGGGCGTCGCGGTACGCGATGTCGCGGACACTGCGCACCGACAGCCGGCCGACCGCCATCGCCGCGAGGAACACGATGAGGGCGCCCAGACCGGAGAAGTACGTCAGCTCGAGCCACACCTGCTTGGTTTCGTTGGCTGCCACCGGCTGGCCGGCCCCGCCCAGGCCCAGCGGGCCGGCGACGGCACGTCCCACGACGAACCAGGCTCCGGCGGCCACCGCCAACCAACCGCCGAGCATCGCGGTGGCGCGGTTGCGGGACGCGAAAAGCAGCAGACCGCCGACGACGGCGACCGCTCCCGGCAGCACCTCGAGCCACCCGCGCCCCGCGGTCCAGGTCCACGGCTGGTCCGGCGTGAACGCGAAGTCGAACTGCGGCCCGACGAACGGCACCAGCGCACCCCAGACGCCCAGCGCCACGATCAGCAGGCCGCTGACCGCACCGCGGCTCCTGGGTATCTGCATCACGCCTCGCCGGCCCTGGTTGGTTGTGTCGATCATGATTCCTCCTCGGGTGGATGCCAGTGGGTACCCGCCCGACCGGGGGCATAACCAGAGGTTGACGGGTCGATGAGCGGCCCGCATTGCCAGAACCGCACGCGGGTGATCGTGGGCGGGTTAGTCAGTTGCCTGAGCGGCGGACCCGCTCGACGACGTCGACGATCGCGTCGGCCACCGCACGCGGCTGGTAGAGCATCATGTTGTGCCCGCTTCCCGGCACCAGCACGTTGACGGTTCCCAGCGCGCCGGCGAGCAGGTCGTTGGCGCGGTGGATCTGCGCCTGCGTGTAGGTGTCGGGGGTCAGCTGACGCGGCGGCGGGAACCTGTCGCCGCTGAGCACGACGGCGGGGACCCTCGGCAGCGGTGGCGCCGCGGCGACCGCCGCGAAAGCCTGCTCAAACCACACGCTCTCGGCAGGCGCCCGGCCCTCCAGACCACTGGCGAAGAAGGCCGCGTTCTGCGCTGGGCTTCCGACACCGGGCAGGAACTCCGACGTCGGCTCGACGAACACCAGCCCGGAGACCAGGTCCGGATGCCGGCGGGCCAGCAGATCCAGGACCAGTCCGCCGTACGAGTGCGCGGTGAACACCAGCGGCGTGGGCAGCCCGGCGGCCCCGATCAGGGCCACGATGTCGTCGACGTCCTGCTGCAGCTGGTGCGGCTGCGGCACCGGGGTGGATCTCTGCTCTCCGTCCGGGCGGGTGTCGGGCCGGTCGTAGGCGCACACGCGGGTTGCCCTCGCGGCGGTCGGTTGGGTCGCGTCCGGGCTCGGAATAGGGTCGGCGATCTCGATGTCGTCGTACGGCGTCGACCAGACCGGGTCGTCAGGACCGATGACGTGGTTCCACACCTCGGCGTAGCTGCCCATGCCCGGGATGATGAAAACCGTTGGGCTGCCGGATCCCTGGCAGTCGAGGAACATCGTGCGCCCGCCGCCGAGGTCCACCGCGCCGGGAACGGCCGGCGGCGAAGCGGTGCTGGTCCCACACCCGGACATCGCGGCGAGCACCGCCGCGATCGCGCCGAACCGACGCCAGCTCACAGCCGCGACGTTACCGCGTAGGGCCGGGCACCAGCAGCTTTATCGCCCTCGTCAGTCGAACAGACCCGTCTGACCGAGTCCGACGGCACCGGCGGGTGGCTTCAGCCCGAGATGTGTCCACGCCTGCGCGGTGGCGACGCGCCCGCGCGGGGTGCGCGCGATCATCCCGGCCCGCACCAGGAACGGCTCGCACACCTCCTCGACCGTGGTGGCTTCCTCACCCACGGCCACCGCCAGCGTCGACACCCCGACCGGACCGCCGCCGAAGCTGCGCGTCAACGCCGAGAGCACCGCCCGGTCGAGCCGGTCGAGCCCGAGCTCGTCGACGTCGTAGACCTCGAGTGCGTACTTGGCGATGTCTCGGGTGATGACCCCGTCGGCACGGACCTCGGCGTAATCCCGGACGCGGCGGAGCAGCCGGTTGGCGATCCGCGGGGTGCCGCGGGACCGGCGGGCGATCTCGGCGCCGGCGTCGGCGCCCAACTCGATGCCCAGGATGCCGGCCGAGCGGGCCAGTACCCGTTCCAGCTCGGCGGGTTCGTAGAAGTCCATGTGCGCGGTGAACCCGAACCGGTCTCGCAACGGACCGGTCAGTGCGCCCGACCGGGTGGTCGCGCCGACGAGGGTGAACGGGGCGACCTCCAGCGGAATCGACGTGGCGCCGGGGCCTTTCCCGACGACGACGTCGACGCGGAAGTCCTCCATCGCCAGATAGAGCATCTCCTCGGCGGGCCGGGCGATGCGGTGGATCTCGTCGATGAACAACACGTCGTGCTCGACGAGATTGGACAGCATCGCGGCCAGGTCACCGGCGCGTTCCAGGGCCGGTCCGGACGTGACCCGCAGCGAGGAACCCAGTTCGGCGGCGATGATCATCGCCAGCGAGGTCTTACCCAGGCCGGGAGGCCCGGACAGCAGGATGTGGTCCGGGGTACCGCCACGGTTCTTCGCGCCCTCGATCACCAGCTGCAGCTGCTCGCGTACGCGTGGCTGGCCGATGAACTCCCCCAGCGACCGCGGGCGCAGGCTGGCGTCGATGTCTCCCTCACCGACGGTCAGCGCCGGTGACACCTCCCGCTCGTCGGGTTCCTCCGCCGGGCCTTCTGAGAAGCGACCCATCTGCTACTTCTTCCCCAGCATGGACAGCGCGGCGCGCAGCGCGCCCGCCGTAGTGGCCTCCGGATCGTCGGCGAGCACCTTGTCGGTGGCCTCCTCGGCCTGCTTCTGCGCGAAACCGAGACCGACCAGTGCCTCCACCACCGGCCCGCGGATGCCGTGCCCGCCGACCGCGGCGACGCCCGCCGACGGCGAGGAGCCCACCTTGTCGCGCAGTGTCAGCACCAGCAGTTCGGCGGTCTTCTTGCCCACCTTGGGGATTCGGGTCAGCGCGGTCACGTCGCCGTCGCCGATCGCCTGCCGCAGGGACGGCCCGTCGTACATCGCCAGCGCACCCAGCGCGATGCTCGGCCCTATCCCCGACACCCCGAGCAGCGTGAGGAACAGGTCGCGGGCATCGGAATCGGCGAAGCCGTACAACGTCATCGAGTCCTCGCGGACGATCATCGCGGTGATCAGCCGCGCCTCCGTCCCACGCCGGAGCGTGGCCAGGGTCGCCGGGGTGGCCATCACCTTGTAGCCGACACCGGCCGCCTCGATCACGACGTGGTCGAGGGCGATGTCGAGGACCTCGCCGCGGACCGCGGCGATCACCGCGCGCTCCGTGACATCTGACCGGCCTTCGCCTTCAGGGTGGCCCGGTACCTGCGGCGCTGCTCGGCGGCCATCGCCTCCGCTTCGGCCATCCGCGCGATCATCGGCGCCCGCCAGCAGTGGCAGATCGCCAGTGCCAGCGCATCGGCCGCATCGGCGGGGGTCGGCTTCTGTTGCAGCGCAAGGATTCTGGTGACCATCTCGGTGACCTGAGCTTTGTCCGCACGTCCGTTGCCGGTGACCGCGGCCTTCACCTCGCTGGGGGTGTGGAAGTGCACGTCGATGTCGCGCCGGGCGGCCGCCAACGCGATCACCCCGCCGGCCTGCGCGGTGCCCATCGCGGTGTTGGCGTTCTGGTTGGAGAACACCCGCTCGATGGCGATCACATCCGGGACGTGGGTGTCCATCCAGTGTTCGACCGCGTCGCTGATGGCGAGCAGCCGATGCGCCAACGGGTGGTCTGCCGGTGTGCGCACCACGTCGACGTCCAGGGCGATCACCTTGCGCCCGCGGCCACTCTCGATGACCGACAGGCCACATCTGGTCAGGCCGGGGTCGACACCCATCACCCGCACGCCAGCCCCTTCTCGCAACAGAACACTTGTTCGAGAGCTTAGCGGCTACCGCCGACGGTGCGCGGCAGGACACGCGGGTCACCCGGCGGGTGGCGCGGCCTCGGCGGCGACGCGGGACGACAGCGCGATTCCGCGGTACCGGCCACCCAGTGCGCCGCCGGCCGCCAGCAGCGGTGCGGTGTCGCGCAGGGTGCGCGCGAGCAGGAACGCGCCCTCCAGCGCCGAGATCAGCGCCAGCGTGACCTGCCGGCCCAGGCCCTCGTCGAGCCCGCGGGACACGAAGTACGCGGTGCCACCCTCGATCCACGCGGTGAAGATGTCGCCGCCGGCCGCGCGCAGCTCCTCGACCGTGTCGGCGACCTCGCCCGCGACGCTGGCGACCGGGCACATGTTGACGAAACCCGCCTCGGCCATGTCCGTCGCGGCCTGCGTGAAGACCCCGTCGACGGCCTCCCCCAGGTCGGTGTAGCCGTCGATCACCGTCGGGATCAACAGCCCGTAGGCGAGGCCCGCGTTCGTCAGCGCCTCCCGGGCGATCTGCACCTTGCCGCCGCGGAAGTGGTGGTACAGCGACCCGATCGGCGCTCCCGAGGCTTCGGCGATGTCCTTCATCCCGACACCGGCGTAGCCCCTGCGCCGCATCAACTCGACCGCCGCGGTCAGGATCGCCTCCCGCGTGGACCTTGCCATCGCCACCTCCTCGTGCCAGGCTAGAGCATACGTTCTAGAACGATCATTCTAGCGGAGGTGCCATGAAGACGGTCCAGCTCGGCGCCGGGCAGATGCAGTACCGCGAGGAAGGCACACCGGACGGTCCGCCCGTCGTCCTGCTGCACGGCCTGCTGATGAACGACACCCAGTGGGATCTCGCCCTCCCCCACCTGCCGTCCGGCTTCCGCTACCTGTTGCCGGTCCTGCCGATGGGCGGGCACCGCATCCCGATGCGCGAGGACGCCGACCTGACCCTGCCCGGGATGGTCGGCATCGTCGCGGACTTCCTCGACGCGCTCGGTCTGACCGACGTCACGCTCGTCGTCAGCGACTGGGGCGGCCCGCTGTTCCTGACCGACCTCGGCCGCGACCACCGGGTGGCGCGGCTGGTGATCTGCCCGGCGGAGGCCTTCGACAACTTCCCGCCGGGACTGCCCGGCAAGGTCGCGTGGCTGGCCAGTCGCACCACCGGCACCGTGTGGCTGGCGATGCGTCAACTCAAGGTCGGCTGGCTGCGCCGCCGGCGGCCGATGTTCGGGATGATGGCGAAACGTCCTGTCCCGCAACCGATTGTCGATGACTGGCTGCAGCACGGGCTCACCGACCGCCGGATCCGCCGCGACCTGGTCAAGTACTGCCGCACCAGGTTCGACAGCGAGGACCTGATCCGGGCCACCGGCCGCCTCACCGGGTTCGACGGGCCCGCGCTGGTGCTGTGGACCGACAACCCGGTGATGCCCGCCGAGCACGGGCGCCGGCTGGCCGACCTGCTCCCCCACGGCCGACTGCAGACGGTCGACGACGCCTATGTGCTGGTGATGCTCGACCAGCCCGCGAAGACCGCGCAGGCGATCGGTGGTTTCCTGGCCGTCACCGCTGCCCGCTGAACGACGCCCGCGGCGCCCCGATACCGGGATCGATCCTGACCGGTCCGGCGGCCGACGGCGCGACCGGGAAGTCGAAGATCGCGGTCGGGATGTACACGGTGGCGCAGGCGTTGGGGATGTCCACCACCCCGGACAACCTGCCCTCGATCGGCGCCGCACCGAGCAGCAGATAAGCCTGTTCGGGGCTGTAGCCGAACTTCGTCAGATAGTCGATCGCGTGCAGGCAGGCGCGCTGATAGGACAGGTGGGAGTCCAGGTACCGCTGTTCGCCGTCGAGGGTCACCGAGGTCCCCGAGAACGCCAGCCACTCGGAGTACTGCGGGTCGGTGTTGCCCGGCATGAAGATCGCGTTCTCGCCGACGCCGTAGGTCTCCATTCCGCCGGGGATGACGTCGACCCGCAAGTCGATGAATCCGCCCATCTCGATGGCGCCGCAGAAGGTGATCTCCCCGTCGCCCTGCGAGAAGTGCAGGTCGCCGACCGACAGGTTCGCACCGTCGACGAACACCGGGTAGAAGATCCGGCTGCCCTTGGTCAGGTTCTTGATGTCCTGGTTGCCGCCGTTCTCCCGCGGGGGCGCGGTGCGGGCCGCCTCGGCGGCCGCCGTGGCGAACGCGTCCCCGGTCAGGCTGCCCAGGATCGCGTCCTGCGGCTCGGGCGGCAGCGCCAGCGGCGGAACACGGTCCGGATCGGTGGCGATCAGCGCGGCTTCCCGGGTGTTCCACGTGGAGAGCAGTTGCGCCGACGGCGCGGTGCCCATCAGTCCCGGGTGGACGATCCCGGTGAACTCCACGCCCGGCACGTGCCGTGAGGTCGCTTTCTGACCGGAGAAGTCCCAGATCGCCTTGTAGGCGTCGGGGAACTGCTCGGTGAGGAAGCCGCCGCCGTTGCGGGTCGCGAAGATCCCGGTGTACCCCCAGCCCTGACCGGCCAGCGGTCCGGAATCCTCCTGCGGGATCGGGCCGACGTCGAGGATGTCGACGATCAGCAGGTCCCCGGGTTTGGCGCCGTCGACCGCGATCGGGCCGGACAGCGTGTGCACCGTGGTCAGCGGCGCGTTGAGGATGTCCTCGGCGGAGTCGTCGTTGTGGATCGCACCGTCGAACCACTCCCGGCAGTGCACCCGGAACGAGTCGCCCTTCTTGACCGTCACCGCAGCCGGGATGTCGGGATGCCACCGGTTGTGACCGACCTTCTCCTGATCGGTGAACTTCTTCGTGGAGTCGAGCGGAAAGACGACGTCGGGCATGGCAACTCCTTCAGGGCCGCGGGAGGGTCTGGTGCAGCGGGTTGGTGGTGACCTTGCGCCGAGAGGCCCCCGGCGGCGGTGCCGCGACGACCGCCGGAGCGTCGGCCGACCCTCGGGTGGCGTCTTGGAGCGCCATCGCGACACCGCCGGAACGGCCCAGGTGAGGCGCTGCGATCATGCGGCGCGCCGTCCCCCGGCACACCGGACAGTCGATCTCGTCGGGACGACTCGCCATCGGGTGCAGCTGCCGAGTGACGCCACAACCGGATCGGCATCGAAAAGCGTAGAGAATCAGAGCAATCCCCCTTGCCGGTCGGAGGAGAGAAGCGGGGATGAACGCCACCCTACCCAGTGACGGGGGTGCCCGCCCGGCGTTCGACCAAGGGGGGATGAAAACCGGCACCGCCGGCGCTTCAGATAGCGGGGCTAATCAACACATCCCGCACGAGGAGAACACCGATGAACAGATTCCGTCGACTGTCGGTCACCGGCCTGGTTGCCGCGGGCGCCGCTGCGGCACTGATCGCAGCGCCCGCCGCCACAGCGGCCACGCATCTCGACTGCACCTACACCGCACCCGGCAACAGCCTGTGCGAGTCAGCGGGCAACGCCCAGATCGTCGCCACCCCGACCGACGTCCCCTACCCGGCCTGGGGCGCCTACCCGTACGGAGTGCACGTCTTCAGGGGTGGCCACCATCACCACCTCCGCTGACCGTCACTCCTGTTCGAGCTCGGCGGCGACGTCGTCGGGGATGTCGATGTTGGTGTAGACGTCCTGGACGTCGTCGCTGTCTTCGAGCGCGTCCACGAGCTTGAGCACCTTGCGGGCCGCCTCCAAGTCCACCGGGACGGTCACCGAGGGCTGGAAGCTGGCGTCCGCGGACTCGTAGTCGATCCCGGCTTCCTGCAGTGCGGTCCGCACGGCAACCAGATCCGTTGGCTCCGAGATGATTTCGAAGCTGTCACCGAGGTCGTTGACGTCCTCGGCGCCGGCGTCGAGGACCGCGGCGAGCACGTCGTCCTCGGTCAGACCGTTCTTCTCCAGCGTGATGACGCCCTTGCGGGAGAACAGGTAGGCCACCGAGCCGGGATCGGCCATGCTGCCACCGTTGCGCGTCATCGCCACCCGAACCTCGCCGGCGGCACGGTTGCGGTTGTCGGTCAGGCATTCCACCAGCACGGCGACCCCGTTGGGTCCGTAGCCCTCATACGTGATGGTCTGCCAGTCGGCGCCGCCAGCCTCTTCACCGCTGCCGCGCTTGCGCGCGCGCTCGATGTTGTCGTTGGGCACCGAGCTCTTCTTGGCCTTCTGGATGGCGTCGTAGAGCGTCGGGTTACCGGCGGGATCCCCGCCACCGGTGCGCGCGGCCACCTCGATGTTCTTGATCAGCTTGGCGAACATCTTCCCGCGACGGGCATCGATGACGGCCTTCTTGTGCTTGGTGGTGGCCCACTTGGAATGGCCGCTCATGCAGTACTACCTTCTTCTCTGTCCGCTGGCGTCTTGAGTCCGGTCGACAAGTCTACGCGGGAGCAGGCCGGCGCCGAACCCCGTCACCCCAGGTCGACCACGCGGCCGGCATCAGCCGCACCAGCGCCTCACCGAGCCGTTTTTCAACATAGCGTGAAACGATGTCTCCGCACCCACGCCACTTGAACGGCCCCCAGGACACCGGACGCGAGTACCGCAACCTCAGTGAACCGCTCTACGGCGTAGCCCACCTCGTCAACCAGCGGGTGCCGACGCGTGACGGCGTCGAACTGATGGCCGACGTCCACCATCCCGACCGCGGGGGCGCCTTCCCCGTACTGATCGCCGCCTCGCCCTATCCCCGCCAGATACAGGACCTCGGGGCGCCGGCGGGGTTCATCGAAGCGGGCGCCACCGATTTCTGGGTGTCGCGCGGGTACGTCCATGTCATCGCCAATGTCCGCGGCACCGGCGGTTCGGGCGGCACCTTCGGCTTTTTCGATCGTCAAGAGCGCAGCGACATGTACGACCTCGTCGAATGGGCCGCCGCGCAACCGTGGTGCGACGGGAACGTGGGCATGATCGGGATCAGCTACTTCGCGATGACCCAGTTGGAAGCCGCCGTCGAGCGACCCCCACACCTGAAGGCGATCTTCCCGGTGGCCGTCACAGCCGACCTTTACGACGCCGCGTCCCATCACGGACTCACCAGTTCGTCGTTCGTCACACCGTTCCTGTCGATGATGGGTCTGACCTCGGACCGCAGCGACGCATTCTGGCGACGCAACCCGGCCATCGGGCTCGCGCGCCGGGTACTGCACACCACGAAGCTGCACCAGAAGTTCGCGACGATGAACGGCGAGGCAGCGGTCACGATGATGCGCCAACTGCTCAAGCTGCCCCATCAGCCGTATCCGTGGGACGAATTGTGGCTGGACACGATGGTCAGGCATCCGGTGCGCGACGAGTGGTGGCAGCAACGCAACCTGCTCCCGCTGCTGCACAACGTCGACATCCCGGTCTACCTCGGCTGCGACTGGGAGAACGTGCCGCTGCACCTGCCTTCCACGTTCACCACGTGGAAAGCCTTGCAGCACAACCCGAACGTGCGAATGGCGCTGCTCGGACAATTCGGCCTCACATGGCCGTGGGAGAGCCTGCACGTGGAGGCGCTGGCCTGGTACGACCACTGGCTCAAAGGTCGCGACACCGGCATCATGGACGGGCCGCCGGTGCGCTACGTGTTACCCGGAGCGGACGGGTGGCACACCAGCTCGACCTGGCCACCGACCGCAACCTACCGGCGGTGGGCGCTCCGCGCGGACGGCGTGCTCTCAGACGACGAGGGCGAACCCGGCCGCCGGGAATACCTGACCCTCGGCACCGGGCTCAACCGGGCCAAGGCCAGTCCGATCGATCCCCCGTCGATGTTGACGTGGACGTCCGCTCCGCTGGACCACGACCTCGACATCGTGGGCGCCATCGAGCTGGCGCTGGAGGCGTCGGCCACCGCCATGGACACCGCCTGGATGGCGACGCTGCAAGACCTCTCCCCCGACGGCGAGGTCACCGACGTCACCGCCGGCTGGGTACGGGCGAGCCTGCGCAAAGTCGACGAGGCCACCAGTTCTGTCGGCGCCCCGGCACTTCCGTGTGACGAGCCGGAGGCGGTGCCGGTCGGACAGTCGGTCAGCTATCGGATTCCGTTGACACCCAACGCTCGTCGATTCGCCGCCGGACACCGCATCCGGCTCGCGGTGTACAGCGACGACCAGGATCCGGCAGTCCCGGCGATCATGAACTTCCGGCACGCATCCGTCGGCACCAGCAGCGTGAACACCGTCCACTCGGCATCACGGCTGCTGCTACCGGTGCTCGCCTGACTCACGGCCGCGCTGTTACTTGGCACACACCGCATGGCCGGTTATCTTACTCCGCAGTAAGATCGCTGTTCATGACGTTCTCCCTGGAGTTGTCCTCCGACCTGCTCGACGTGCAGAAGTGGGTCCACGAGTTCGCCGCCGACGTGGTGCGGCCCGCCGCCGCCGAGTGGGACGAGCGCGAACAGACACCGTGGCCGATCATCCAGGAGGCCGCCAAGGTCGGGCTCTACTCCATGGAGTTCTTCGCCGAACAGGCCGCCGAACCCTCGGGCCTGGGCATGATCGTGGCGTTCGAGGAGATGTTCTGGGGCGATGCCGGCATCGCGCTGGCGATCCTCGGCACCGGCCTGGCCGCGGCGTCGGTGGCCGCCAATGGCACCCCCGAACAGGTCGGTGAATGGGTGCCGCAGATGTTCGGCTCCGTCGACGATCCCAAGGTCGCCGCGTTCTGTTCCTCCGAACCCAACGCCGGCTCCGATGTCGGGTCGATCCTGACCCGCGCCCGCTACGACGAGGCCACCGACGAATGGGTGCTCAACGGCACCAAGACCTGGGCCACCAACGGCGGCATCGCCAACGTCCACGTCGTGGTCGCGTCGGTGTATCCGGAGCTCGGCACCCGCGGGCAGGCGTCGTTCATCATCCCGCCCGGCGCGCCCGGCCTGAGCCAGGGCCAGAAGTTCCTCAAGCACGGCATCCGCGCCTCACACACCGCTGAGGTGGTGCTCGACGACGTCCGGATCCCCGGCCGCCTGATCGTCGGCGGCAAGGACAAGTTCGACGCGCGGATCGCGAAGGTCCGCGAGGGCAAGCGGGCCGCCGGCCAGGCCGCGATGGCCACGTTCGAGCGGACCCGTCCCACCGTCGGCGCGATGGCGGTCGGAGTGGCGCGCGCCGCCTACGAGTACGCCCGCGACTACGCCTGCGAGCGTGAGCAGTTCGGCCGCAAGATCGGCGAATTCCAGGCGGTCGCGTTCAAGCTCGCCGACATGAAGGCCCGCATCGACGCCGCCCGGCTGCTGGTCTACCGCGCCGGCTGGATGGCCCGCAACGGCAAGGAGTTCACCTCCGCCGAGGGGTCGATGGCCAAGCTGGTGGCCAGCGAGACCGCGGTGTACGTGACCGACGAGGCGATCCAGATCCTCGGCGGCAACGGGTACACGCGCGAGTATCCGGTCGAACGGATGCACCGCGACGCGAAGATCTTCACGATCTTCGAGGGCACCAGCGAGATCCAGCGGCTGGTGATGGCGCGCGCCCTGACCGGCCTCCCGCTGCGCTGAGTCCCGCGTGATTTCGGCGTAGTTGGTCACGCCTGCGTTGACGAACTACGCCGAAATCACGGGAGGGAGTCGACGAAAAGCTTGTGGACGCGGCGGTCGCCGGTCACCTCGGGGTGGAACGCGGTGGCGAGCATCCTGCCCTGCCGCACCGCGACCGGATGTCCGGCCGCACGCGCGAGCACCTCGACACCGGGTCCGACCCGCTCGACCCACGGCGCGCGGATGAACACCGCGTGCACCGAGCCGTCCAGGCCTTCGAAGTCGACGTCCTCCTCGAACGAGTCGACCTGACGTCCGAAGGCGTTGCGGCGGACCGTCATATCGATGCCGCCCAGCGGAAGCGCCTGACGTCCGGCCACCCCGGCATCGACGATGTCGGTGGCCAGCAGAATCATGCCCGCGCACGAGCCGTAGGCGGGCATCCCGTCGGCGAGCCGGGCCCGCAGCGGCTCCAGCAGCTCGAACTCGCGCAGCAGGTGGCTCATCGCGGTGGACTCGCCGCCCGGGATCACCAGCGCGTCGACGGAGTCCAACTCGGCGCGCCGCCGGACGGTGCGCGCCTGCGCCCCGGCCTCCCGCAGCGCCGCGAGGTGTTCACGGGTGTCCCCCTGCAGTGCCAGCACCCCGACCTGCGCGGCGCTCACCCGCGCCCCGGGGTGAAATCGCGCATGTAGCGCGTCAACCCCTCCTGCATCACCGCGGCGACCATCTCGCCGTAGCGGTTGTAGATTTTGCCCTGGGTCAGGGCCCGGCCGCCGCACGCCGACGGCGACGACTGGTCGTACAGCAGCCATTCGTCGGCGCGGAAGGCACGCATGAACCACATCGCGTGGTCGAGGGAGGCCACCATCAGGTGCCGCCGCTCCTCGATGTGATTGACCTGGGCCGAGCCCAGCAGCGTGAGGTCGCTCATGTAGGCCAGCGCGCAGATGTGCAGCACATGGTCGTCGGGCAGCGGGTCGCGGTGCCGGAACCAGACCTGCTGCTGGGACGCCTTGCCTTCGCGCACCCCGAGGCGGTCGCGCGGGACGATCCGGACGTCCCATTCGTCGAACTGCCGGAAGCTGGCGTCGTCGAACACCTTGCTGCTGGACTTGAAGTCCGGGATGTCGTCGGGCGGCGGCGCGAACGGCATGGCGTCCTGATGTTCGATGCCGCTCTGGTCGGTCTGGAACGACGCCGACATCGAGAAGATCGTCTCGCCGTGCTGGATCGCGGTGACCCGCCGGGTGCAGAACGAGCCGCCGTCGCGGATGCGCTCGACGGTGTACACCGACGGCGCGCGGGCGTCGCCGGGCCGCAGGAAGTAGCCGTGCAACGAGTGCACCTGGAACTTCGGGTCCACCGTCCGCACCGCGGACACCAGCGACTGGCCGGCCACGTGCCCGCCGAAGGTGCGCTGCAGGAACCCGGACTCGGGGCTGAACACGCCGCCGCGATAGATGTTGACCTCGAGCTGTTCCAGATCGAGGATCTCTTCGATCGCCACTTACCAGCCGCGCTCGGCCAGGCGGTGCGGGACGGGGATGTCGTCGACGTTGATGCCGACCATCGCCTCGCCGAGTCCGCGCGACACCTTGGCCAGCACGTCGGGGTCGTCGTAGAACGTGGTGGCCTTGACGATCGCCGCCGCGCGCTCGGCGGGATTGCCGGACTTGAAGATGCCCGAGCCGACGAACACGCCCTCGGCGCCGAGCTGCATCATCATCGCCGCATCGGCCGGGGTCGCGATACCGCCGGCGGTGAACAGCGTCACCGGCAGTTTGCCGGCCCGCGCCACCTCGACGACCAGATCGTACGGAGCCTGCAATTCCTTTGCCGCCACGTACAATTCGTCCTCCGACAGCGACGTCAACCGGCGGATCTCACCGCCGATCTTGCGCATGTGGGTGGTCGCGTTGGACACATCACCGGTACCGGCCTCACCCTTGGAGCGGATCATCGCCGCCCCCTCGGTGATCCGCCGAAGCGCCTCACCGAGATTGGTCGCCCCGCACACGAACGGCACGGTGAACTTCCACTTGTCGATGTGGTTGGCGTAGTCGGCCGGGGTGAGCACCTCGGACTCGTCGACATAATCGACCCCGAGGCTCTGCAGGATCTGCGCTTCGACGAAATGGCCGATCCGCGCCTTGGCCATCACCGGGATGGTGACCGCGTCGATGATGCCCTCGATCATGTCCGGATCGCTCATCCGCGACACCCCGCCCTGGGCCCGGATATCGGCGGGAACCCGTTCGAGCGCCATCACCGCGACCGCGCCGGCGCCCTCGGCGATACGCGCCTGCTCCGGGGTGACCACGTCCATGATCACGCCGCCCTTGAGCATCTCGGCCATCCCCCGCTTGACCCGCGCGGTTCCGCGGGCGGGAGTTGCCGACCCTTCCCGGGGCGTTTCGGATTCCACTGCGTTCTCCTTAAATCGCTACCGATCCAGTCTAAGTGTGGCCGCAAATCCATTCGATCCGCCGCGAACAGCGATGCTGCTCACATCACCGGATGGATCGCAGCGGGCTCTCCGTCGGCGCACCCGGTGAGTCGGCCAGCGCGTTCGCCTCGTCCAGAAGCTCGCGCAGTTGCCGGGGGTACACGGTCTCACCGTTGGCGACCAGCTCGTCGATCATTGTCGCATCGCACCACCGGTGACCGTGAATGTAGGTGCGTTCCAGCCCCGAGCGGCCCGCGTCCGACGGCTCGAACCGCGTGGTGCGGTGCACGAAGTACATCTCCTCGCTGCGGACCACCGAGCCGTTGAAGTCGATGACGGCGTCGCGGCGCCACACCGGACCCACCATCAGCTCAGGCGGCACCAGCAGTCCGGTCTCCTCGTACAGTTCCCGCGCCGCGGCCTGGGCCAACGACTCCCCGACC
>NZ_LMVQ01000559.1 GCF_001545925.1 Mycobacterium sp. NAZ190054
CCGTTCGACGCCCGGCGCGCGCTCGTCCAGTTGCTCCGCGGCCCCGTGGTGACTCACGACGCGCATCGTCAGCAGTGGTCGGCGATTCTCACCCATCGCGTCGAGTTCACCGGCGGTGCGCTGGGGAACCACCTTGCGGCTGCGGAGGCCGGGAATGGAGACCATAGGCCGGCGTCAGCGACCGAGCGCGGCCAGCGCCCGTTTGAACACCTCGTCGAGCTCGCCGACGGCGTCGACGGTCTTGAGGTCCGCGGAGTAGTAGTCCAGCAGCGGCGCGGTCTCGTCGCGGTACACCTTGAAGCGGTTGCGGATGACGTCCTCGGTGTCGTCGGCGCGGCCGCGGCCCTTGAGCCGGGAGACCAGCTCCTCTTCGGGAACGCGGAACTCGACGACGGCGTCCAGCGACAGGTCGCGCTTGGCCAGCATCTCGTCGAGGGCCTTGGCCTGCTCCACCGAGCGCGGGAAGCCGTCGAGGATGAACCCCTGCTTGGCGTCCTCGTCGTCGAGCCGGTCGTCGACCAGCGCGTTGGTGAGGGTGGCCGGGACCAGGTCCCCGGCGTCGAGGTACTTCTTGGCTTCCACACCCAGTTCGGTGCCGTTGCTGATGTTGTACCGGAACAAGTCGCCGGTGGAGATGTGCGGGATGCCGAGCTTGTCGGCCAGCTTCGCGGCCTGCGTCCCCTTGCCCGCGCCGGGCGGTCCCAACAACACGATTCTCAACTTAAGAACCCTCTCTCACTTCAAAAAGCCTTCGTAGTTGCGCTGCATGAGCTGGCTTTCGATTTGCTTGACGGTGTCCAACGCGACGCCCACGGCGATGAGGACGGCAGTACCGCCGAAGGGCAGGTTCTGCACCGAACCGGTGTTGCCGATCTCCAGGAACAGGTTCGGCAGCACGGCGATGATGCCCAGGTAGATCGAACCCGGCAGCGTGATCCGCGACAACACGAACCGCAGGTAGTCGGCGGTCGGCTTGCCCGGCCGGATGCCCGGGATGAAGCCGCCGTACTTCTTCATCTCGTCGGCCCGTTCCTCGGGGTTGAACGTGATCGAGACGTAGAAGTAGGTGAAGAACACGATCAGGCCGAAGTAGATCGCGATGTAGACCGGGCTGCTCGGGTCGGTCAGGTAGTCCGCGACGAACGTCTGCCACCAGCCGGTGCTCGGGGTGTCACTGGCGCTGGTGATCAGCTGGGTGATCAGGTGCGGGATGTAGATCAGCGACGAGGCGAAGATCACCGGGATGACGCCGGCCTGGTTGACCTTCAGCGGCAGGTAGGTCGACGTGCCGCCGTACATCTTGCGGCCCACCATGCGCTTGGCGTACTGGACCGGGATCCGGCGCTGGCCCTGCTCGACGAAGACCACGCCGACGACGATCGCGACCGCCGCCACACACACCAGCGTGAAGACCATGCCGCCGCGGCTGTCCAGGATGTTCTTGCCCTCGCCCGGGATCGACGCCGCGATGCTGGCGAAGATGATCAGCGACATGCCGTTGCCGACGCCGCGCTCGGTGACGAGCTCACCCATCCACATGACCAGCGCCGCGCCTGCGGTCATCACGATGACGATGACGGCCAGGGTGCCGACGTTCAGGCCCTCGCTCTGGCCCTCGATGATGTCCAGCGCGCAACCCTGCAGCAGCCCGCCGTTGGCGGCCAGTGCCACGATGCTGGTGGCCTGCAGGATCGCCAGCGCGATCGCGAGGTAGCGGGTGTACTGGGTGAGCTTGGTCTGCCCCGCCTGCCCCTCTTTGCGCAGCTGCTCGAAGCGCGGGATGACCACGCCGAGCAGCTGCACGATGATGCTCGCGGTGATGTAGGGCATGATGCCGACCGCGAACACCGACAGCTGCAGCAGCGCGCCGCCGGAGAACAGGTTGATCAGCGAATAGATCTGTCCGGACTCGCCGCCGCTGACCTCCGCGATGCACTGTTGCACGTTCGGGTAGTTGACCCCTGGCGACGGCACCGAGGCGCCGACCCGGTACAAGATCACGATGCCGAGCGTGAACAGGATCTTTCGCCTCAGATCGACTGTCCGCAGTGACGAGATGAAAGCCGAGAGCACTCTTTCCTCCTGCACGGCCGGTCGATCGCGGCGTGCTCATGTGGCTGGCGTGACCAGCGTCGTGGTTAAGTCGTGTGCGCGACGGCACGAGCAGGCAGAACAGCCTGCGCAAGTCACGCGTTCAAACAGTCTACGAGACTAACAGTTGCACGTTGGTTGGCCCGAATCCGACGGTCCGGAAGCGGCGTACATTCGAAGAGAGTCGTTAACTCACCTAATTATCAGGACGGGAATTCCGCGGATGCCACGAACCGACAACGACACCTGGGACCTCGCGTCGAGCGTCGGCGCCACCGCCACGATGGTCGCCGCGGCGCGCGCCGTCGCCACCCGCGCCGAGCAGCCGGTGATCAACGACCCGTTCGCCGAGCCGCTGGTGCGCGCGGTCGGCGTCGACTTCTTCACCCGGCTGGCCACCGGCGAACTGACCGCGGCCGACCTCGACACCCGCGACGGCGGAGAATCCCCGGTGGGGATGAGCCGGTTCGCCGACGGCATGGCCGCCCGGACCCGGTTCTTCGACGACTTCTTCGCCGCCGCGGTCACCGCCGGCGTGCGGCAGGGCGTGATCCTGGCCTCCGGCCTGGACGCCCGCGCCTACCGGTTGACATGGCCGGAGGACATGCGCCTGTTCGAGATCGACCAGCCCGAGGTGCTCGAGTTCAAGGCAGCCACCCTGGCCGGCCTCGGCGTGCAGCCGGCGGTGACGCTCGTGACGGTCGGTGTCGACCTGCGCAACGACTGGCCCGCTGCGCTGACCGCGGCCGGCTTCGACCGCGCCGTTCCGACCGCGTGGATCGCCGAAGGCCTCCTTGGCTACCTGCCGCCGGACGCACAGGACCGGCTGCTGGACACCATCTCCGATCTCAGTCCGGCGGGCAGCCGGCTGGCGGCCGAAGCGGTACCCGCTCATCAGGACCTCGACGACGAGGAGCTGCGGGAGCGGATGAAGGAATCGACCGACCGCTGGCGAGAGCACGGCTTCGACCTCGACTTCTCCGAGCTCGTGTTCACCGGGGAGCGCGCCGAGGTCGACGCGTACCTGCGCGGCCTCGGCTGGACCGTGGACGCGGCACCGACCAACGAGCTGCTGATCCGGTACGGACTGGCCCCGTTGAGCCCGGACGAGCGCTTCGGCGACGTGCGCTACGTCACCGCGACCCGATAGGGGAGGCGAACATGGCACGCACCGAGGGTGACAGCTGGGACCTGGCCTCCAGCGTCGGCGCGACCGCGACGTCCGTGGCGGCCAACCGCGCGTTCGCCAGCCGCGGGCCCGAACCGCTGCTGGACGACCCGTACGCCGACCTGCTGGTCGAGGCCGTCGGCAAGCCGCACTTCCTCCGGGTGGCCCGGGGCGAGATCGATTTCGACGGTGACCCGCTGTTCGGTGCCCGGCAGATGCTGGAGCAGATCACGGTCCGCACCCGCTACTTCGACGACTTCTTCGCCGAGGCCATGGCGGCGGGAATCCGGCAGGCGGTGATCCTGGCGTCGGGGCTCGACACCCGCGCGTACCGGCTGGAGTGGCCCGCGGGCACGGTCGTCTACGAGATCGACCAGCCCGCCGTGATCGAGTTCAAGACCAGGGTGCTGGCCGACGCCGGTGTGCCGGCAGCCGCAGAACGTCGGACCGTGGGCATCGACCTGCGCGACGACTGGCCGGCCGCGCTACGGGAGGCGGGCTTCGACCCGGGCCGGCCGACGGCGTGGATCGCCGAGGGCCTGCTGATCTATCTCCCGCCCGACGCCCAGGACCGGCTGCTGGACAACGTCACCGCGCTCAGCGCGCCGGGCAGCCGGCTGGCCACCGAGCACATGGACGCCAAGGCGCTGACCGGCGACTGGGCCAAGGCGGTGACCGATCGTGCCCGCCGACACGGCAGCGACGTCGACCTCAGCGAGCTGTTCTACAGCGGACCCCGTACCCCGGCGACCGAGCACCTCAGCGGGCGGGGCTGGCAGACCGAGGTGCTGTCGAGCAACGACGCCTACCAGCGTCAGGGGTTCGCGCCGTTGCCCGACCATCTACTGGCGATGATCGGCGACTCCGGCTACCTGACCGCGCGCCTGCCTCAGTAGCGGGTCTCCCCCAGCCACAGCACGTTCACCCCGGACAGCGCCCGCTGGGTGCGGTCGGCGACCCCGAGCACCGAGCGGAACGCCAACGCGCCGAACGCATCCTGAATCGAGGCTGCCGCCGGTTGTGAAGACGGCTTGGGCCGCAGCACGTCGCGCAGCGACGAGCCGGGAAGGTTCTCGATCTGCACCCTGGTGTCCTCGTCGATCCCGGCCAGCGCCTTGGCCCGGCTGATCGCGGCACGCAGCCCGCCGAGTTCGTCGACCAGGCCGCGCTCCAGCGCGTCGGCACCGGTCCACACCCGGCCGCGTGCGACGCGGTCGACGTCCTCGACGCTCATGCCGCGACCCTCGGCGACCCGCTGGACGAAGTCGGTGTAGAACAGGTCGGCCTCGGCCTCGACGTGGGCCTGCTGCTCATCGGTGAACGGTGCGTTGATCGACCACGCGTCGGCGTTGGCGTTGGTGCGCACGGTGTCCGACCCGACGCCGAGGCGGTCCTTGAGCTCACGGGCGACGAACTTGCCCGTCACCACACCGATCGAGCCGGTGATGGTGCCGGCGTTGGCCACGATGGCGTCGGCGCCCATCGACACGTAGTAGCCGCCCGACGCCGCGACGGCGCCCATCGACGCGACGACCGGCTTGCCCCGCTTGCGGGTGCGCACCACCTCGTGCCAGATGGTCTCCGAACCGGTGACCGAACCGCCGGGGCTGTCGACGCGCAGCACGATCGCGGCGACGTCGTCATCGGCGGCGGCCTGCCGCAGCGCGGCGGCGATGGTGTCTCCACCGGAGCTGGAGCTGCCCATCGGCGACATCTGCCGTCCGCCTCTACCGCTGACGATCGGGCCGGCGACGGTCACCACCGCGACCTTCGGACGGGTCTTCAGCCCCGGGACGGTGGGTTTCTTGGCACGCGCGTAGCGGGCCAGGTACAGCCTCGGCGGGGCGTCCTCACCGTCGGCGTCGCCGGACTCCGCCGAAACGCCTTCCGCACCGGCCATTTCCGCGATCCGGCCGTAGGCCTCGTCCCGGAAACCGATGCGGTCCACCAGTCCGGCGGCGACGGCGTCGTCGCGCGGCAACGGCGCCCGGTCGGCCAGCGCGTCCAGCGCTGCGCGATCCACGTTACGTGAGGCGCTCACCGCATCCCACACCTGCGCCCGTAGCCCGTCGACCAGCGCGGTGTCGGCCTCACGGTGCGCGTCGGTGTAGCCGTCCTGGGTGAAAAGGTTTGCCGCCGACTTGTATTCGCCGCGGGCGACGAACTGCGCCTCGACCCCGAGCTTGTCCAGCGCGTCACGCAGGAACAGCGCGCTGGTGGCGAAGCCGACCAGACCGACCGTGCCCGACGGCTGCATCCACACCTCGCCGAACGCCGAGGCGAGATAGTAGGACAGCGTTCCGGGATAGGTCTCCGCCCACGCCAGCGACGGCTTCTTCGCGGTGAACGCGACGATCGCGTCGCGCAGTTCCTGTACGGGTCCCGGTGGGGCGGCGTCGATCTGGACGCGCGCGATCAGACCGGCGACGCGGGGGTCCTCGGCGGCGCGGTGGATCGCCGCGACGGCCTCGCGTAGCAGCAGCGGCTTGCCGGCCCCGTTGATCAGGGCCATCGGGTCGAAACTCGCCGACTCCGGCGGGGCGTGCTGCAGATCCAGCTCGAGGATGCATCCGTCGGGCACACCCTGATGGCGGGCGGTGTCGATCTTGCGGGCGAAGTCACGGACGTCGTCGAACCCGGGCACCCCGGACAGCAGAGAGAACATGGTTCGAGCGTACCGACGCCGAACGGACGGTCAGCGCCCCAAGTACCGGGTGTACTGCGGGCAGTACACGGCCACCGCGAGCCGGGTCAGCCCGACGGCCTGCTCACGTTCCAGACCGTTGCCCGCCAGCGTGTTGACCACGCCGCGCACCACCGGCACCGGATTGGGGTTGCCGGTCAGCCCTCCGGTGAGCATCTCGCAGATCCGCTTGCCCACGGTGGGCGCGTCATCGCTGGCGCCCAGCGGGATGCCCATCGTGTTCACCGCGTTGGTGAACTTCTCGTCCTGCGTCTCGGCGTGCGCGGTCGCGACACCGGTGAACATGGTGAGGCCGGCGGCGACCATCGCGGCGGCGACGGTCCGACGGTGGCGAATCATGGCGTGCTCCTTGGCTGTATCCCCGGGCGAAGTGTAGTTCGTGATCGGCGACCGTGCCGTTACAGCAAAAACCCCTGCCGAGGCAGGGGTTTTTGTCGGACAGCCGGATCTACAGTTCGGTGACGGTGCCGCCGGCGGCGGTGATCGCCTCGCGGGCGCTGCCGCTGAACTTGTGCGCGGTCACGTCGACCTTGGCGGTCAACTTCCCGTCGCCGAGCACCTTGACCAGCACGTTCTTGCGGACCAGACCCTTGGCCACCAGCTCGTCGACACCCACGGCGCCCCCCTCGGGGAACGCCTTGTTGATGTCGCCGACGTTGACCGGGGCGTACTCGGTGCGGAACCGGTTGCGGAAGCCCTTGAGCTTCGGCAGCCGCATGTGGATCGGCATCTGGCCACCCTCGAACATCACCGGGACGTTCTTGCGGGCCTTGGTGCCCTTGGTGCCGCGACCGGCGGTCTTGCCCTTGGAGCCTTCACCGCGGCCGACGCGGGTCTTGGCCTTCTTCTCGCCCGGCGCCGGGCGCAGGTCGTGAAGCTTGATCGGAGCCATGGTCCTTAAACCTCCTCGACCGTGACGAGGTGGTGCACGGTCTTGATGAGTCCACGCGTCTGAGCGTTGTCCTCACGGACCACGGACTGGCGGATCTTGCGCAGTCCGAGCGTCCGCAGGGACTCCCGCTGCTTCCAGCGCGCACCGATGGTGCTGCGCACCTGGGTGATCTTGAGCTCTGCCATGAGTTACGCCGTTCCCTCACGCGCGGCGGTGGCAGCCAGGGCCTCGGCCTCACGGCGGGCCTTGAGCATGCCAGCGGGCGCTACATCCTCGATGGGCAGGCCGCGGCGTGCCGCGACCTCTTCGGGACGCTGCAGCAGCTTCAGCGCGGCAACGGTGGCGTGCACCACGTTGATCGCGTTGTCGCTGCCCAACGACTTGGCCAGCACGTCGTGCACGCCGGCGCATTCCAGCACCGCGCGGCACGCGCCACCGGCGATGACACCGGTACCGGGGCTGGCCGGGCGCAGCATGACCACTCCGGCCGCGGCCTCACCCTGGACGGGATGGGTCACGGTGCCGCCGATCAGCGGAACCCGGAAGAAGTTCTTGCGGGCCTCTTCGACACCCTTGGCGATCGCGGCCGGGACCTCTTTGGCCTTGCCGTAGCCGACACCGACCATGCCCTTGCCGTCGCCGACGATCACCAGCGCGGTGAAGCTGAACCGGCGACCACCCTTGACCACTTTGGAGACGCGGTTGATCGTGACCACGCGCTCCAGGTAGTTGCTCTTGTCCCGGTCGTCGCGGCCGCCGCGGCCGCCACGGTCGTCACGGCGCCCACGGCCACCGCGGTCGCCCCTGCCGCCGTCGCGGCCGTCGCTCGACGGCCCGCCGGCTCCTACAGCCTGCTCGGCCATCATGCATTCCTTCCGTTAATGGTCAGTGCGGACATCAGAACCTCAACCCGCCTTCGCGGGCAGCGTCGGCCAGGGCCGCGATCCGTCCGCCGTAGGTGTACCCACCGCGGTCGAACACGACCTCGTCGATACCGGCGGCCTTGGCACGCTCGGCGATCAGCTGACCGACCCGGGCGCTGGCGGCCTTCTTGTCGCCGTCGACGGCCCGCACGTCGGCCTCGATCGACGACGCCGCGGCCAGCGTGACGCCTTCGAGATCGTCGACCAGCTGCACATGGATGTGCCGCGAGGACCGGTTGACCACCAGGCGGGGACGCTCGGCGGTGCCGGAGACCTTCTTGCGCAGACGCGCGTGCCGGCGCAGCCGCGACGTGCGCCGCGTCTCGGAGATGTTCTTGCCGACCGGCGTGTGGCCGACGGCCTCTTTTGTCTTGGTGTTGGTAGCCATCTACTACTTACCCGTCTTTCCGACCTTGCGACGGATCTGCTCGCCCTCGTAGCGGATCCCCTTGCCCTTGTAGGGGTCGCTCTTCCGCAGGCGGCGGATGTTCGCCGCGATCTGGCCGACCTTCTGCTTGTCGATACCGGAGATCGAGAACTTCGTCGGCGTCTCGACCGCGAAGGTGACGCCCTCGGGAGCGCTGATCAGCACCGGGTGGCTGTAGCCGAGGGCGAACTCGAGGTCGCTGCCCTTGGCCACCACGCGGTAACCGACGCCGAAGATCTCCATCTTGGTGGTGTAGCCCTGCGTCACGCCGGTCACCAGGTTGGCGATCAACGTGCGGGACAGGCCGTGCAACGAACGGTTGCGCCGCTCGTCGTTGGGCCGGGTGACCACGATCGCGCCGTCGTCGTCACGCGAGACCTCGATGGGCTCGGCGACATCGAGGGTCAGCGTGCCCTTGGGGCCCTTGACGGACACGTTCTGCCCGTCGATCGTCACGTCGACCCCGGTGGGAACCGGGACCGGCTGCTTTCCAATGCGAGACATGTATCTAGCCCTCCCTCACCACACGTAGGCGAGGACCTCGCCGCCGACGCCCTCACGGGCAGCCTGGCGGTCGGTCCTCAGACCGGACGACGTGGAAATGATCGCCACACCGAGCCCACCGAGCACACGCGGCAGGTTGGTGGACTTCGCGTACACCCGCAGACCGGGCTTGGACACCCGGCGCAGGCCCGCGATGCTGCGTTCACGGCTCGGGCCGTACTTCAGTTGCACCACCAGCGACTTGCCCACCCGGGCATCCTCGGTGCGGTAGTCGCTGATGTAGCCCTCGGACTTCAGGATCTCGGCGATGTTGGCCTTGATCTTGCTGTGCGGCAGGGTCACTTCGTCGTGATACGCCGAATTGGCGTTGCGCAGACGTGTCAAGAAGTCTGCGATCGGATCCGTCATGGTCATGACAGCCGGTTCACCTTTCTCGCGGCGGTTCCCAACTCGACTGGTCGAAGTGGGCCTGCCGCAACATGTTTCGTAGTTACGGTCTGGAGCCGGCTTACCAGCTGGACTTCTGCACACCCGGCAGTTCGCCGGCATGCGCCATTTCACGGAGGCAGATCCGGCACAGGCCGAACTTCCGGAACACCGAATGCGGGCGGCCGCAGCGGTTGCAGCGGGTGTAACCCCGCACCTTGAACTTGGGCTTCTTGTTGGCCTTGTTGACCAGAGCCTTCTTTGCCATGTGCTCAGTTCTCCTTGAACGGGAAGCCGAGCGCCCGCAGCAGCGCACGTCCCTCGTCGTCGTTCGTCGCCGAGGTGACGACGGTGATGTCCATGCCACGGGGACGGTCGATGCTGTCCACGTCGATCTCGTGGAACACCGACTGCTCGTTGAGTCCGAAGGTGTAGTTGCCGGTGCCGTCGAACTGCTTCGGGGAGAGCCCGCGGAAGTCGCGGATACGGGGCAGCGAGATCGAGATCAGGCGGTCCAGGAACTCCCACATCCGGTCGCCGCGCAGCGTGACGCGCGCGCCGATCGGCATGCCCTCGCGAAGCTTGAACTGCGCGATGGACTTGCGGGCCCGGCGGATCTCCGGCTTCTGGCCGGTGATCAGCGTGAGGTCGTTGACCGCACCGTTGATCAGCTTGGCGTCGCGGGCGGCGTCACCGACACCCATGTTGACGACGACCTTGGTGACGCCCGGGATCTGCATCACGTTGGCGTATCCGAATTCCTTCTGCAGCGCGTCGCGGATTTCTTCGCGGTAGCGCTGCTTCAGGCGAGGGAGGGTCTTTTCAGTGGTGGTCATCAGATGTCCTTGCCGTTGGACTTGGCGATGCGGACCTTCTTGCCGGTCTCTTCGTCCTTGCGGAACCCGACACGGGTCGGCTTGCCGTCGGAATCGAGCAGCATCACGTTGGACACCGAGATCGGCGCCTCCTGCGTGACGATGCCGCCCGAGGCCGCGCCACGCTCGGTGCGCGACTCGGGGGTGTGCTTCTTGATCCGGTTCACGCCCTCGACCAGGACCTTGTTGCGGTCGGGGTAGGCCACCAGGACCTTGCCCTTGGCGCCCTTGTCCTTGCCCGAGATGACGAGCACGGTGTCGCCCTTACGGACCTTCATCTACAACACCTCCGGGGCGAGCGAGACGATCTTCATGAAGCGCTTCTCGCGCAGTTCACGACCGACCGGCCCGAAGATGCGGGTGCCGCGGGGGTCGTTGTCGTTCTTGATGATGACGGCGGCGTTCTCGTCGAACTTGATGTAGCTGCCGTCGGCGCGGCGGCGCTCCTTGACGGTGCGCACCACGACGGCCTTGACGACGTCGCCGCGCTTGACGTTGCCGCCGGGGATGGCGTCCTTGACGGTCGCCACGATGACATCACCGATGCCGGCATAGCGCCGCGACGAGCCGCCGAGCACGCGGATGCACAAGATCTCCTTGGCGCCCGTGTTGTCGGCGACCTTGAGCCGCGATTCTTGCTGAATCACTAGATCTCCTCGACCTGGTTACTGTGTGCACGCAGGATTACCGACCCTGACGTGCGCGGTCTTTGTTCCCTAAGAGCACGCGGGGCTTTCTCCGCACGGAGACAACCGAGGTCTGCCCTAGGCAACCCCCATATACTAGGTGAGCTCGCCGAATGCTCCAAATCCCGGCGTCGCGGTGCCGGCCGACCGACCCCCTCAGTCCTTGGCGAACGCGCGCGCGAACTCCCGTTCCAGATCGACGTACGGGGCTCCGGACACGTCCACGTTCACCCGCGCGATCGTCCCGCCGCTGAACGGGAACGGCCCGTGGTACGCGCGCGACACCGGCGATCCGGTGTTGCGCCCGACGCTGAGGCTAGCGCCCGCGAGCCCGAACGTCCCGGGCTGGACCCGCATCTCTGCGAGCGCGGCCACCTGCGCGGTGTCGACGAACAGCGCGGCGTCCCCGATCGGGGTGTGGCTGCCGTCGGCGGTGCCGGTGCGGGTGAACGTGAACCCGAGGGTGTGCGCACCCGGGGTGACCGCCTCGGGCGACACCAGGGTCTGCTCGTACTCGCCGAGGAAGTTGTAGCAGAAGTGCAGGCGGCCACCCAGCAGATACATCACGTAACCGCCGTGGGCCGCCCCGTGTTTGATCACCACGCCCTCGGCGCCGTCCGGCCCCACGGTGACGTCGGCGAGCACCGCGAAGGACCGGCCGCGCAGTTCCACCACCGCACCCATGCCGACGTCGGCCGTACCCGGGAAGTACGCGTAGGCGTTCCGTTCACCGGCAAGGTAGGGCCGCCACCGCGACATGGTCTCGAGCATGTTCAGATCGCCCAGCGGCAGGCCGTTGTACTTGTCGGCCTCGGCGAACCACAACGCCTTCAGCTCTTCGAGCTTCTCCGGGTGCTCGGCGGCCAGGTCATGGCACTGGCTGCGATCGGCCTCGATGTGGAAGAGCTCCCAGCGGTCGGTGTCGAAGTGCGACCACCCGGCCGGTGACGCCGCGTGAACGGCGCCGGCGAACCAGCCCCGGTGCCAGACGCCGCGTGTCCCGAGCATGGTGTAGAACTGCGTCTCCTTGCCGGTCGGAGCGGTCGGATTGTCCAGCGCCACTTTGAAACTCACGCCGTCGAGCGGCTTCTGCGCAACGCCGCGCACGGTGGCGGGCGCGGTGATGTCCAGTAGGTCGTACACCGTCGGGGTGATGTCGCAGACGTTGACGTAGTTGTCCCGGACCTCACCGTGCGCGGCAATTCCGTTGGGCCACGAGATGATCGCCGGGTCGGCGATGCCGCCCTCGTGGGAGGCGTACCGCTTGAACAGTTTGTACGGGGTGTTGAACGCCATCGCCCAGCCGATCGGGTAATGGTTGTAGGTCTGTGTGCCGCCGAGTTCGTCGTAGGCCTTCAGGCTCTCCTGGACCGAGTCGATGTAGCCGTTGAAGAACTTGACCTCGTTGACCGACCCGTTGGGCCCGCCCTCACCGCTGGCGCCGTTGTCGGAGATCACCACGATCACCGTGTTGTCGAGCTGACCGGATTCCTCCAGATAGTCCAGGACGCGGCCGATTTGGGCGTCGGTGTAGGACAGGAAGCCGGCGAACACCTCGGCCATCCGGGCGAACAGCCGCTTCTCGTCTTCGGACAGCGAATCCCACGGCCGCACCGTGTCCTGCGCGGGCCAATCTTCTCCGTTGGGCCCCTTGACATCCGAGTACGGGTTCATCGGCGAGAGCTCGGTGTCGGGCGGGACGATGCCGAGCCGTTTCTGGTTCTCCAGGACGATCTCGCGGTAGCGCTCGTAACCCATGTCGAACACGCCGGCATAGCGGTCGGCCCACTCCTTGAAGACGTGGTGGGGAGCATGCCCTGCCCCGGGACACACGTAGGAGAACCAGGGCTTGTCCGGCGCGATGACCTTGGAGTCGCGGATGAACTCGATGGTCTTGTCGGCGAGGTCCTGCGACAGGTGGTAACCCTCCTGCGGCGTCGCCGGCGGAGTCACGGGATGGTTGTCGTAGACGAGGTCGGGATACCACTGGTCGGTCTCACCGCCCATGAAGCCGTAGAACCGCTCGAAGCCGCGCGACAACGGCCAGTGCCGTTTCGTGGCGGCCAGGTTGGACTCCTCCAGCGGGGTCAGGTGCCACTTGCCGACGCAATAGGTGTTGTAGCCGTTCTCGGCGAGTACCTCGGAGAGCAACGCGGTGTCGAACGGAATGCGACCGTTGCAGTTCGGGAAACCGTCGGTGAACTCCTCGATGGTCGCCATCCCGACAGTGGTCGGGTTACGTCCGGTCAACAGCGAGGCCCTGGTCGGCGAGCACAGCGCGGTGGTGTGAAACTGCGAAAGTCGCACTCCGCGTTCGGCAATACGGCGCATCGCGGGCATGTCGACCAGCCCGCCGAAACAGTCCCAGGTGGCGATTCCGATGTCGTCCCAGACCAGATAGAGGACATTCGGTGCGTCAGGTTGTGCCGTCGGCGCCGCGAATGGTCCCCAGTCCGGTTCCGAGTCCCGGATGTCGACTTCGATCTTGCCTTTGAATTCCGTCGTCACGTGCGGAGATTACACCTGCGGCCCGCCGACCACGCCCGGAACCGCCGACGACCGCGCCTGCTGTCGTTTGTGCCACATGTACACGGCGGCCAGCGGAATCGTCCAACCCAACCACGTGCCGAGGCCCGCGACGAAGTACATGTAGCTGTCCTCATCACCGCCAAAAACCCTGTCTTGCAACGGATTGAACGCGGCGAACAAGACCATGCTCCAGATCCGGTTGGTGATGATCGACAGGGCGAGCGTCACGCCGTAGACCATGTTCCGCCGGTGCTCGGCGAAGTCGCGCCGCCGGGCACTCAGATAGCCGGCGACGGTGAAGTACAGCCAGAGAGTCGCCAGCACGACGTTGCTGACGGCCACCACGGGGCCGAAGGGCGTCGCCGCGCCGATCACCAATGCACACAACCCCGCCGGAAGCGCGGTGGCGACGTAGATCCGTCCGACCCGGCGATGGGCGGCAGGGTGAAGCACCCGCCGCCGCGGCCAGATCTGATGGACCGCGGCGAGCATCGCCACACTGCCGAGCAACACGTGGACCACCAGCAGCGGGTAATGCCAGCCGAACGTCGCGGGCACCCTGGTGCCGCCCGTCAGGTACGGCGGCACCGAGTAGGCCAGGAAACCGACCACAGCCAGCGCAAGCGCGCGCGATGCGTATGTCATACGCAGAAGCGTATTGCATACGCAGCGCGCTGTACAGCATTAAGCTCGTCCGGTGATGAGCGTGGACGGACAGCCCGGAGAGGAAGGACCGCTCCCCCGGGCGTTGGAGCTTCTCTGGCGCGACGCCGGCGAGCCCCGTTCCGGCGGACTCAACCGGCGGCGCATCGTCGACGTGGCCATCGAGCTCGCCGACGCCGACGGTCTGGGTGCGTTGTCGATGGCACGGCTGGCCGAGCGTCTCGGCTGCGGCACCATGTCGCTGTACCGTCATGTCGCCAACAAGGACGAGCTGCTGACGTTCATGGTGTCCGCGGCCCCGGGGCCGCCGCCACCCCGCGCGTCCGGCGCGCATTGGCGGGACGCGCTCACCGAGTGGGCCCATGGACTGCGGGACGCCTACCACCGTCATCCGTGGATCCTGCAAGCGTCCGTCGTCCCACCCGTCGACCCCGGCCAGCTGGCCTGGCTCGATGGCGGGCTGGCCGCGATGGACGGCACCGGGCTGTCCGACCGCGACAAGTTCTCCGCCGTCATGGCGATCCTGCATTTCGTCCGCGGCGCCGCCGCACTGGACCTCGAGACCGCAGACCGTGGTGCGGCCGCCGGCTACCCCGCACTACTCCGGCGACTGGTCACCACGGACCGCTTTCCGGCGCTGGCGGCGGCAGTGCGCGCCGGGGTGTTCGACACCGCCGACGACCGACAGGCCGACTTCCGTTCCGGATTACACCGGTTCCTCGACGGCATCGCCGCCGAGATGGCCCGGCCGCGCTGAGCCCGGCAACGAAAAACCCCCGCTGCGCCGAAGGCGTGCGGGGGTTCGTCGACGACGTTGTGCCGTGCGGTCTTACTTGGCCTTTTCGAGCACCTCGACCAGACGCCAGCGCTTGGTGGCCGACGTCGGGCGGGTCTCCATCAGCGAGACGCGGTCGCCGACACCGGCGTCCTCGTTCTCGTCGTGCGCCTTGACCTTCTTCGTGGTCCGGATGATCTTGCCGTACAACGGATGCGACTTGCGGTCCTCGAGCTCGACCACGATCGTCTTCTGCATCTTGTCCGACACGACGTAGCCGATGGCGGTCTTGCGGCGACCGCGCGGCTTCTCGGTCCGGGGCGTGTACTTCGGCCCCTTCTGATCGGTGTCTGCCATTACGAATCCTCACCTCCGGGTCCGGCGGCCAGACCCAACTCACGTTCACGCAGCACGGTGTACACGCGCGCGATCTCCTGCCGGACCGTACGCAGCCGGCGGTTGTTGGCAAGCTGACCGGTCGCCATCTGGAAGCGCAGGTTGAACAGCTCTTCCTTGGACTCGCGGAGCTTGTCGGTCAGTTCCTCGTCGGTGAGCTCGCGCAGTTCGCCGGGCGTGGTTCCTACTGCCATCAGAACTGCTCCTCTCTTGTGACGATGCGTGCCTTGATCGGCAGCTTGTGGATCGCACGAGTGAGCGCCTCCCGGGCGATCTTCTCGTCCGGGTAGCTCAGCTCGAACAGGACACGGCCGGGCTTGACGTTGGCGACCCACCACTCCGGCGAACCCTTACCAGAACCCATGCGGGTCTCGGCGGGCTTCTTGGTCAGCGGGCGGTCCGGGAAGATGTTGATCCACACCTTGCCGCCACGCTTGATGTGCCGGTTGATGGCGATACGGGCCGACTCGATCTGCCGGTTGGTGATGTAGGCATGGCCGAGGGCCTGGATGCCGTAGTCACCGAAGCTGACCGAGGTGCCGCCGCTGGCGATGCCACGCTGCTTCGGGTGGTGCTGCTTGCGGTGCTTGACCTTGCGGGGAATCAGCATGACTAGCTCCCAGGATTCTCTGTTGTCTCGGCTGCTGCGCCGGCAGCGGCCTCGGTGCCCTGCGTCGCTTCCGCGACGGCAGGAGCCTCGGCGGCACGCCCGGCGTCGGTGCTCGTCGCGGTGGTGCCCGACGCACCGCTGCGGCGCGGCCGGGTACCGGACGGACGCTCGCGACGCGGACGGTCCGCGGCGGGTGCGGCGGCGGACAGCTCACGCTTGCCACCGACGATGTCGCCCTTGTAGATCCACACCTTCACGCCGATGCGACCGAAGGTGGTCTTGGCCTCGTAGAGGCCGTAGTCGATGTCGGCACGCAGGGTGTGCAGCGGCACGCGGCCCTCGCGGTAGAACTCCGAACGGCTCATCTCGGCGCCGCCCAGGCGGCCCGAGCACTGCACCCGGATGCCCTTCACGTTGGGCTGACGCATGGCCGACTGGATCGCCTTGCGCATCGCGCGGCGGAACGCCACGCGGTTGCTCAACTGCTCGGCGACGCCCTGCGCGACCAGCTGCGCCTGGCTCTCGGGGTTCTTCACCTCGAGGATGTTCAGCTGCACCTGCTTGCCGGTGAGCTTCTCCAGGTCGGCGCGGATGCGATCGGCCTCGGTGCCGCGGCGACCGATCACGATGCCCGGACGCGCGGTGTGGATGTCCACCCGCACGCGGTCACGGGTGCGCTCGATCTCCACGTCGGCGATGCCGGCGCGCTCCAGGCCGGTGGCCAGCAACTTGCGGATCGCGACATCTTCCTTGATGTAGTCCGCGTACTGCTTGTCGGCGTACCAGCGGGACTTCCAGCCAGTCGTGATGCCGAGCCGGAAGCCGTGCGGGTTGATCTTCTGGCCCACTACTCCGAGCCCTCCTTCTTGGTGGCTGCCTTGCTGGCCTGAGCACGACGCGCCCTGGCTGCCGATGCCGAAGCACCTTGCTTCTTCTGCGGCCTGCTTTCAACGATCACCGTGATGTGGCTGGTGCGCTTGCGGATCCGGTAGGCGCGACCCTGCGCGCGGGGGCGGATGCGCTTGGCCGTGGGGCCCTCGTCGGCGTAGACCGTGGCGACCACCAGGGTGGTCGGGTCCAGGCCCTCGTTGTTCTGCGCGTTCGCGGCGGCGCTGGCGATCACCTTGGCGACCGGCTCGCTGGCGGCCTGCGGAGCCCAGCGCAGGATGTCGAGGGCTTCCTCGACGCTCTTGCCGCGGACCAGATCGATGACTCGGCGCGCCTTGGTGGCCGAGATGCGCACGAAGCGCGCCTTGGCCTGCGCAGACGGATATTCGGTGCCTTGCAATGCAGTAGTCATCTCTAGCGCCTCTTGGACTTCCGGTCGTCCTTGATGTGACCCTTGAAGGTCCGGGTGGGGGCGAACTCGCCCAGCTTGTGCCCGACCATCGCCTCGGTGACGAACACCGGGACATGCTTGCGACCGTCGTGGACGGCGAAGGTGTGCCCGATGAAGTCGGGGATGATCGTGGACCGACGGGACCAGGTCTTGATGACCTGCTTGGTGTTCTTCTCGTTCTGGACGTCGACCTTCTTGAGCAGATGGTCGTCGACGAACGGGCCCTTCTTCAGGCTGCGTGGCATCGCTTTACTCCCTAGCGCTTCTTGCCGGTGCGCCGGCGACGGACGATGAGCTTGTCGCTCGCCTTCTTCGGCTTGCGGGTGCGGCCCTCGGGCTTGCCCCACGGGCTCACCGGGTGGCGGCCACCGGAGGTCTTACCCTCACCACCGCCGTGCGGGTGGTCGACCGGGTTCATCACGACACCACGGACGGTGGGGCGCTTGCCCTTCCAGCGCATCCGGCCGGCCTTGCCCCAGTTGATGTTGGCCTGCTCGGCGTTGCCGACCTCACCGACGGTGGCGCGGCAGCGCACGTCGACGCGGCGGATCTCACCGCTGGGCATACGGAGGGAGGCGTAGGTGCCCTCCTTGCCCAGCAGCTGGATCGACGCACCGGCCGAGCGGGCCATCTTGGCGCCGCCGCCGGGACGCAGCTCCACCGCGTGGATCAGCGTGCCCGCGGGGATGTTGCGCAGCGGCAGGTTGTTGCCGGGCTTGATGTCGGCGTTGGCGCCGGACTCGACGATCATCCCCTGCTTGAGGCCCTGGGGCGCGATGATGTAGCGCTTCTCGCCGTCCAGGTAGTGCAGCAGCGCGATGTTCGCGGTGCGGTTGGGGTCGTACTCGATGTGCGCGACCTTGGCGTTGACGCCGTCCTTGTCGTGGCGGCGGAAGTCGATCACGCGGTAGGCGCGCTTGTGGCCGCCGCCCTTGTGCCGGGTGGTGATCCGGCCGTGGGCGTTACGTCCACCGCGCCCGTGCAGCGGACGGACCAGCGACTTCTCCGGGTGATCGCGGGTGATCTCGGCGAAGTCGGAGACGCTCGAGCCGCGGCGACCGGGGGTCGTCGGTTTGTACTTGCGAATTGCCATGATTCTGTAGGTCTCCCTGCCGGCTAGGCCGGCGCTCCGAACAGGTCGATGGGCTTGCTTCCGGCCGCCAGCGTCACGATGGCGCGCTTGGTGGCCTTGCGCTGGCCGTAGCCGGTGCGGGTGCGCTTGCGCTTGCCCGGCCGGTTGGCCGTGTTCACCGAGTCGACCTTGACCTTGAAGATCTTCTCGATCGCGATCTTGATCTGGGTCTTGTTCGAGTCCGGGTGCACGATGAACGTGTACACGTTGTCCTCGATGAGCCCGTAGGACTTCTCCGAGATCACCGGGGACAGGATGATGTCGCGGGGATCGGTCACGTTAGCCATCAGGCCGACACCTCCTCGGTCTTCGTTGCAGCGGCGATGTAAGCGTTGAGGGCCTCCACGCTGAAGACCACGTCGTCGGCCTTGAGCACGTCGTAGGTGTTCAGCTGGTCCGGCGAGATCACGTGCACACCGGGCAGGTTGCGCACGCTCAGCGCGCTGGCCTCGTCGGTGCGGCCGATCACGACGAGCACCTGCTTGCGGTCGGTCAGTGTCGCCAGGAACGACTTCGCGCTCTTGGTCGACGGGGTCTGACCCTCGACGATCTCGGTGACCGCGTGGATCCGGTCGTTGCGGGCCCGGTCCGACAGCGCGCCACGCAGTGCGGCGCGGATCATCTTCTTCGGGGTCCGCTCGCTGTAGTCGCGCGGCTTCGGGCCGTGCACGGTGCCACCGCCGGTGAACTGCGGCGCCCGGGTCGAGCCCTGACGGGCGCGGCCGGTGCCCTTCTGCCGGTACGGCTTCTTGCCGCCGCCGGACACCTCACCGCGGGTCTTGGTCGAGTGGGTGCCCTGCCGCTTGGCGGCCAGCTGCGCGTTGACCACCTGGTGCATCAGCGCGATGTTGGGCTCCACGTCGAACAGCTCGGCGGGCAGCTCGATGCTCCCGTCCGTCTTGCCGGCGGGGGTCTTTACCTCAATCTTCAGAGTCATGCCTTCTCGCCTCGCTTGATTGCGCTGCGGACAACCACCAGTCCACCGTTGCGTCCGGGGATGGCGCCCTTGATCAACAACACGCCGTTCTCGGCGTCGACCTTGTGCACCTTCAGGTTCTGGGTCGTCACACGGTCGTTGCCCATACGGCCCGACATGCGCGTGCCCTTGAACACGCGGCCCGGCGTCGCGCAGCCGCCGATCGAACCCGGCCGGCGGTGCACGGCCTGCGCGCCGTGGCTGGCACCCTGGCCGCGGAAGCCGTGGCGCTTCATGGTGCCGGCGAAACCCTTGCCCTTGCTGGTGCCGGTCACGTCGACATAGGCGCCGTCGGCGAAAATCTCCGCGGTCAGCTCCTGGCCGACCTCGTACTCCGCGGCGGCGGCCTCGCTGTCGAGCCGCAGCTCGGCGAGGTGGCGGCGCGGGTTCACACCGGCGGCCGCGAACTGACCCGTCACGGGCTTGTTCACCTTGCGCGGGCTGATCTCGCCGTAGGCGAGCTGCACGGCGCTGTAACCGTCGCGCTCGGGGGTCCGGATGCGCGTCACCACGTTGGGCCCGGCCTTGACGACCGTCACCGGCACGACCTTGTTGTTCTCGTCGAACACCTGCGTCATGCCCAGCTTGGTGCCCAGAATGCCGCGCCGGGGTGCGGCGGAATTGCTATTGCTAGCCATTTCTCGGGGACTTCCTTTACTGGATGTTGACGTCGACGCTGGCCGGCAGATCGATGCGCATCAGCGCGTCGACCGTCTTCGGCGTGGGGTCGAGGATGTCGATCAGCCGCTTGTGCGTACGCATCTCGAAGTGCTCCCGCGAGTCCTTGTACTTGTGCGGGGACCGGATGACGCAGTACACGTTCTTCTCGGTCGGCAGCGGCACCGGGCCGACCACGCTGGCTCCCGTCCGGGTGACCGTCTCGACGATCTTGCGCGCAGAGGCGTCGATCGCCTCATGGTCGTAGGCCTTGAGCCTGATGCGGATCTTTTGTCCCGCCACGCTTCTCCTACCTCACTACTAACAGCCCGAACTCGGGCCTGGCTGTGCCGCCGCTGTTTACCTGTCTGTGGTTCACCGGTCCACGCGGTCGGGTGTGTCGCCCGTTCGCACACTCTTACGCGGCGGAAATTCGTCGCGATCAAGGTTGAGGACCGGATGCGCCCCGCTAAGGGCGCTGGTCGCATGCCCGGCCAGGCGAACCCGGCTCAAGGCAACCCGAACAGTATGCCTCAGATCCGGGCGTGCTCCAAATCCCTGGTCGACGGCACAATACCTATCCCAGGCCGGCCCAGAACGGGCACTGGTGCACCTGTCCGAAGTCCTCCACCATACGGCTGCCGTCGGGCTGCAGCGACATCACACCGGCGTCGACGGTCGGCCAGCCCGGATCGCCGGTCCTCACGAACGCGGCCCAGTGGTCGATCATCTGGTCGCCGAGGGCGACCTGCGCCGGATCGGGCGGCTCGGCGCCACCGACGTCGAACAGGTAGCGCAGTTCCAGCGAGTGACTGGCGCCGACCTCGAAGGGAAGCGTCCGCAGCGGCTCCGGTGCCGGTGCGTCGCGGTCGTTGAACTCGTAGAAGAACGTGTCCGCACGGCCACCCAGCTGTGCGGCCCAGCGCTCGCCCGGACACGCGAACACCCCGTCGGTGACGGTGGCGGCATAGGCCAGCGCGACGCTCGGGAAGGCGCTCAGCGGGTACCGCTCGGCCACGGCCTGCGCATCGGGGCCGAACGTGCCGGCCAGCAACCTCGGGTAGTCCTGCGGGGTGTAGTCCGTGCCGTCGCGCAGGTACTGCAGCGCGACGAACAGCGTCCACTCGTCGCGCGTCGTGCCCATCAGCACCGGCACCCGGGCCGCCCGGCCCTCCCCGAACGCGGCCACCGGATCGACGGGCAGCGCGGCAGACCCGGTCACCGGTCCGCTGAGCTGGTCCTCGCCGATGCCGTAGTACCAGACGGGCGTGCGCAGCCTGTTGCCCGGGAGAGCGCGCAGGCACTCGGCGGCCGTCGCCCGGTCCGCGCAGCCCAACCCGGCCGCGTACTCGACGCTGCGCTGCTCGGCGACCGGAAGCGAGACCTGGGCCTGGCACGGTCCGCTCATGATGACCGCGGCATCGAACAGACCCTGCGAGTCGGGAGCCACCAGGTGGTCGCAGACCGACATGGCGCCGGCGGACTCCCCCGCCACGGTCACCCTGTCCGGATCCCCGCCGAAGTTCGCGATGTTGTCGCGCACCCACCGCAGTGCGGCCTGCTGGTCGGCCAGCCCGTAGTTGCCCACCCGCCCCGGCGCCCCGAGCGACGGGTGGGCCAGGAACCCCAGCGCACCGAGCCGGTAGTTGACGGTGACAACCACGATGTCGCCGCGCGAGACGAGCCGGCGCGCGTCGTAGATGCCGCCGCTGCCCGCGACGAACGAACCGCCGTGGATCCACACCATCACCGGCCGGGGCGCGTCGGCGTCGCCGGCCGGGGTCCAGACGTTGAGGTTCAGGCAGTCCTCGTCGGTGTGCCTGCCGAGCTCGATGTCGCCGGCGAGGTCCTGCATGCAGCGCGGCCCGAACGCCGTGGCGTCCCTGACGCCCTGCCACGGCGCCGGCGGCTCCGGAACCTGCCACCTCAACGGCCCGACAGGGGCTGCGGCATAAGGGATTCCGGCGAACAGCCGATGATCCTCGGCGACGGAGCCGCGCACCGGGCCCGCCGTGCGGGCGGTCAGCGCGACGTGCGCCCCGGACAGAATCGAAAGCCCCACCAGCGCAACGTCTTCCTGCAGAGCGATCGAGACGATGTCCTCGATGCGCTGTCGGATGCCGGTGTAGATGACCT
>NZ_LMVQ01000560.1 GCF_001545925.1 Mycobacterium sp. NAZ190054
TGAGCGCCGTGGATACACCGGCCAGCTTGTCCGGCGTGGTGCCGAGCGCCTCCCGGTTCTCCGCGACGAACGTCTGCACCTCGCCGACGGCGTCGTTGAGATCCCTGACCGCGGTGGCCACTTCGTCGGGGCCGGCTGACGAGGAGGACGACGAGGCCGCCGGTCACCTGATCGCCGCGCTGCCGTCACCGCCGCGGCCGGCCACCCCGGCGCCCCCGCCGGAGTGGGCGGACCTCGACGTCGACCCGGCCGATCTGGTCGTCATCGTCGGCGGTGCCGAGCTGGGCCCGTACGGGTCGTCGCGCACCCGCTTCGAGATGGAGGTCGACAACGAGCTCTCGGCGGCCGGTGTGCTGGAGCTGGCGTGGACCACCGGGCTGATCAAGTGGGAGGACGATCCCCAACCCGGTTGGTACGACACCGAATCCGGTGAGCTGGTCGACGAGTCCGAGCTGGTGGAGCGCTACCACGACGAGGTGGTGAGCCGTTGCGGCATCCGCGAGTTCGTGGACGACGGTGCGATCGATCCCGATCACGCGTCCCCGCTGCTGGTCAGTGTCTTCCTGGACAAGGACTTCCGGTTCGTGGTGTCCAGTGAGGCCGACGCGCGCGCGTTCGTGCAGTTCGATCCCGAGCACACCGTGGCCCGGCCGATCCCGGATTCCGGTGACTGGGAGGTGATCCGCAAGGCGGGCACCGAGATTCGCGTGCCGCGCAAGACGAAACTGTCGCGCACCGTGGGCGCGCAGATCCCGACCGGCTTCGACCCGACCGTGTGGGGCATCAGCCCGGACATGGCGACGTCGATCGACCGGGTGGCGCTGTGGAACATCGTGGCGACCGTCGATGCGTTCCTGTCCTCGGGTTTCACCCCGTCGGAGCTGATGCGCTGGGTGCACCCCAGCCTGGTGGCTTCCACGCAGGGCACCGGCATGGGCGGCATGACGTCGATGCAGACCATGTATCACGGCAACCTGCTGGGCCGGAGCAAGCCCAACGACATCCTGCAGGAGGTCCTGCCGAATGTCGTTGCCGCACATGTGATGCAGTCCTACGTCGGTGGTTACGGCGCGATGGTGCACCCGGTGGGTGCGTGCGCCACGGCCGCGGTGTCGGTCGAGGAGGGCGTGGACAAGATCCGCCTCGGCAAGGCCGAACTCGTGGTGGCGGGCGGCTTCGACGACCTGACCCTGGAGGCCATCATCGGCTTCGGTGACATGGCGGCCACCGCCGACACCGAGGTGATGCGCGCCAAGGGGATCAGCGATTCGAAGTTCTCCCGCGCCAACGACCGGCGCCGGCTCGGCTTCCTGGAGGCCGAGGGTGGCGGCACCGTGCTGCTGGCCCGCGGCGACCTGGCGCTGAAGATGGGTCTGCCGGTGCTGGCCGTGGTCGGCTACGCCCAGTCGTTCGCCGACGGTGTGCACACCTCGATCCCGGCGCCGGGCCTGGGCGCGCTGGGTGCCGGCCGCGGAGGCCGTGACTCGATGCTGGCGCGCTCACTGGCCAAGCTGGGGGTGGGTGCCGACGACATCGCGGTGATCTCCAAGCACGACACCTCGACGCTGGCCAACGATCCCAACGAGACCGAGCTGCACGAGCGGCTCGCGGACTCGCTGGGACGCTCCGAGGGCGCACCGCTGTTCATCATCAGCCAGAAGAGCCTGACCGGGCACGCCAAAGGCGGTGCGGCGGTCTTCCAGATGATGGGTCTGTGCCAGGTGCTGCGCGACGGCGTCATCCCGCCGAACCGCAGCCTGGACTGTGTCGACGACGAGCTGGCGACCTCGGCGCACTTCGTGTGGCCGCGCGAGACGCTGCGGCTGGGCGGGAAGTACCCGTTGAAGGCGGGTCTGGTCACCAGCCTCGGGTTCGGTCACGTGTCGGGTCTGATCGCGTTGGTGCATCCGCAGGCGTTCCTGGCCACGCTGACACCCGAGCAACGCGCGGAGTACACCGCCCGGGCCCAGGAGCGGACACTGGCCGGTCAGCGCAGGCTGGCCTCGGCGATCGCCGGCGGCCGGCCGATGTTCGAGCGGCCCGACGGCCGGCGCTTCGACGGCGACCTGCCGGAGAAGACCCAGGAAGCCGCGATGCTGCTGGACGCGTCGTCCCGGCTCGGTGAGGACGGCGTGTATCGCCGGTGAGCCGTGAGATAGGTTGCTGCCCGTGGCCATCGTCGGGATAGGCATCGACCTCGTCTCCATTCCGGAGTTCGCCGAACAGGTGGACCGGCCCGGGACGGTGTTCGCCGAGACGTTCACCCCGGGCGAGCGGCGCGACGCCGCCGACAAGAGTTCGTCGGCGGCGCGCCACCTCGCGGCGAGGTGGGCGGCCAAGGAGGCGGTGATCAAGGCCTGGTCCGGCTCCCGGTTCGCCAAGCGGCCGGTGCTGCCCGAGGCGATCCACCGCGACATCGAGGTCATCACCGACATGTGGGGCCGGCCCCGGGTCCGTCTGTCCGGGGCGGTGGCCGAGCACCTCAAAGAGGTGACCATCCACCTGTCGCTGACCCATGAGGCCGATACCGCCGCGGCCGTCGCGGTCCTCGAGGAGCGCTGACCGTCCGCTGCACCGCGCGGTTCGCCGCCCGGGTTTCGGGTACCCGGGCGGATCACCACGCCGCACCGGGAGGACCAAGGTGTCTCAGACGAGCCAACGCGAACTGGGGGAGTCCGACAGTCCCATCGAGGACGAGCTTGAGTACGCCTTCCGGCGGATGGTCGACGAAGGCACCCAACGGCTGCACCGCAACTGGCGTGAGGTGCTGGTCACCGGGTTCTTCGGGGGGACCGACATCGCGGTCGGGGTGCTGGCCTACGTGGCGGTACTGGATGCCACCCACCAGCCGTTGCTCGCGGGACTGGCGTTCTCGGTCGGCTTCCTCGCGTTGCTGCTCGGCCGCAGCGAGCTGTTCACCGAAGGCTTCCTGATACCGGTCACCACCGTCGCCGCCAAGCGGGCCGGCGTCGGTCAGCTGCTCAAACTGTGGAGTGGCACGCTGGTCGCGAACCTGGTCGGCGGTTGGGTGCTGATGTGGCTGATCATGACGGCGCTGCCCCGGCTGCACGACCAGACCATCGAGTCCGCCGCGCACTACGCGACCGCGCCGTTGTCCGCGGAGACGGTGGCGCTGTCGTTGCTGGGCGGCATGGTCATCACGTTGATGACGCGTATGCAGCACGGTACCGACGCGATGGTCGGCAAGATCGCCGCCGCTGTCGCGGGCGCGCTTCTGCTAGCCGGGCTGCAGTTGTTCCACTCGATCCTCGACTCGTTGTTGATCTTCGGTGCGCTGATCACCGGACGCGCGTCGTTCGATTATCTCGACTGGCTCGGGTGGTTCGGGTACACCGTGGTCCGCAACGTCGTCGGTGGACTTCTGCTGGTGACGTTGCTGAGACTGCTGCGCAGCAAGGACCGCCTGCAGCAGGAGCGCCACGACGCCGAGACGGCGTGAGCATCTGACCGGTTAACCTCGACGCCATGAGCGATCTCGTCCAACGCGTCCGTGACGTGCTGCCGTCGGTGCGTGCCGATCTCGAGGATCTGGTGCGCATCCCGTCCGTCTGGGCCGACCCGGCCCGACGGCCAGAGGTGCGGCGCTCCGCGGAAGCGGTGTCGAAGTTGTTGTCGGAGGCTGGGTTCGACGACGTCCGGATCGTCGCCGAAGGCGGCGCGCCGGCCGTGATCGCCCGGCATCCGGCGCCCGACGGGGCACCGACGGTGCTGCTCTACGCCCATCACGACGTGCAACCGGAGGGTGATCCGGCGCAGTGGCACACGGCGCCGTTCGAGCCGACAGAACGGGACGGCCGGCTCTACGGGCGCGGCACCGCCGACGACAAGGCCGGTATCGCAACACATCTGGCGGCCTTCCGCGCACACGGCGGCAATCCGCCGGTCGGGGTGACCGTCTTCGTCGAAGGGGAGGAGGAGTCGGGTTCGCCGTCGCTGTCGCGGCTGCTCGCCGCGCACCGCGACGCGCTGGCCGCCGACGTCATCGTCATCGCCGACTCCGACAACTGGAGCACCGACATCCCGTCGCTGACGGTGTCGCTGCGCGGGCTCGCCGACTGCGTGGTGGAGGTCGCCACACTCGACCACGGACTGCATTCCGGGATGTGGGGAGGCGTGGCGCCCGACGCGCTCTCGGTGCTCGTGCGCCTGCTGGCCACCCTGCACGACGACGACGGCAACGTCGCGGTGGAGGGTCTGCACGAGGCGGACACCGCCGGCCGCGACTTTCCCGACCACACACCCGAGCGGGTGCGCGGCGACACCGGACTGCTCGCCGGCGTGTCCGAAATCGGTTCCGGTTCAGTGGCGCAACGGCTGTGGGCCAAACCGGCGATCACCGTCATCGGCATCGACACCACGCCGATCGCCCACGCCTCGAACACGCTGATCCCGCGGGCGCGGGCCAAGGTGAGCATGCGGGTCGCGCCCGGCGGGGACGCCGCCGGGCATCTCGCGGCGCTCACGCGGCATCTGGAGAGCCACGCCCCATGGGGTGCGCACGTCACCGTCACACCGGGCGATCTCGGCGAGCCCTACGAGATCGACGCCACCGGCCCGGTGTACGACGCGGCGCGCAGCGCGTTCCGCGACGCGTGGGGACACGACGCCGTCGACACCGGAGTCGGTGGGTCCATCCCGTTCATCGCCGAATTCGCGGCCGCCTTCCCGGACGCGAAGGTACTCGTCACCGGGGTCGAGGATCCCGACACGCAGGCGCACGGCATCAACGAGAGCCTGCACCTGGGTGTGCTGGAACGGGCGGCGACCGCCGAGGCGTTGCTGCTGGCCCGGCTCGGCAGGTCAGACGGACAGGTCGCGCCGTAGTTTCGCGACGTGTCCGGTGGCGCGAATGTTGTACTGCGCCACCGCGATCTTGCCGTTCTCGTCGACGACGAACGTCGAACGGATCACGCCCTGCACGGTCTTGCCGTACATCTTCTTCTCGCCGTAGGCGCCCCACGCTTCGAGGACCTCGCGATCGGGGTCGGACAGCAACGGGAACGTGAGCCCCTCCGCGTCGCGGAACTTGGCGAGCTTCTCGGGCTTGTCGGGGGAGATGCCGACGACATCGAGGCCGGCCTCGTTGAGTTCGGCGAGGTTGTCCCGGAAGTCGCAGGCTTCCTTGGTGCAGCCCGGTGTGGAGGCGGCCGGATAGAAGTAGACGATGACCTTGCGCCCCTTGTAATCGGTCAGGTTGACGGTGTTGCCGTCGGCGTCCGGCAGGCTGAACGCGGGCGCTATGTCGCCGACCTCGAGTCGGGGGGTTTGCGGCATCGGTGTGTTGTCCCTTCACGCGGTCCGAGCTGGGTGCTGGTCGTTCGGTCGACCGGGCGCTCGCGCGCGCTCCGGCTCAACTAGGGTAGTGCGGCAGAAACTGATCGTCGGGGTACGGCCGGCGCTGTGGCAATGGAGGCAGATGTGGCGGACCGGGATCCGGACACCATCAAGGCTGAGATCGATCAGGCGCGTGAGCAACTGGCGGTCACCGTCGACTCCCTCGCGGTGCGGGCGAACCCCCGCCGCCTCGCCGACGATCTGAAGGCGGGCGTTGTTCGCTTCGTCACCCAGCCTCAGGTGATCGCCTCGTTGGCCGGTATCGGCGTGGTGATCGTCATCGTCGCGGTCCGCCGCAACAGGTAGTCCCGGCGTAGGTCAGCGCCCGCGGCCGGACCGGAACCACCCGGAGAACGAGAAGCCCGGGGGATTGGCGACGCGGCCGATCCTGGTGCAGTTGTGCACCGCCACCGGCCGTTGCGCCTTTGCGCCCCGAGCCGAGTTCTCGCCGTCAACGCCGGCGACGACCGGTTCGCGTGGCCCTGACATCAGCAAAGTCCTCGATTCATGGTTGCCAGCTCGGCGGGGCGCGCCCTCTCCCGCACCAGCTAACTGGCACCCTAGCATCATCGCATCTCTTTGCCCAGCGCAGCGGGCATAAATTTCTTCGGCAACGGAAGATTCCGTTACCGAGTCGCTCGGACGGGCCGTGCGAGAGAAGTCACCGTTGCGTGACAACCAGCACAGGAGTAGGCACGGAGGCGCGGGAACTGTACAAAATAGTCGTATGCGTAAATCGCGGTCCGGCTGATATTCGCTGTGGCCCGGCCGGCGATCTGCGGCACCGCTGTCCTCTACGCTGACGCTGATCCGAGGACGAGCGAAGGAGACGCGGTATGTCGTGGTTTCTGGCCCTGCAGGGGCCGAACCAGTCCAGCCATCAAACATCTGTCTATGAGCTGCAGGACTCCACCGACGTGGACAAGCTCGCCCAGGAGCTGGCCAGCGCCGTGACGTTGGACCGGGTGGTCGCGATCCCGGCGATGCTGCCGCAGAACACCCGCAAGCGGCAGAAGGTCACCCTCTACGTGCGGCCGGCGGCCTGGGGGATGTGGACGTTCTACGAGCTGTCTGAGGAAGACCGCCGCCAGCTGATGAAGGACAACCCGCTGGTGCAGGCGATCGCACAGCATCAGCGCGAGCACACGGGTCAGCCCGGCCAGGTCAACCCGCTACTGGGGAACCCCGGCGCGGGTCCGCGTCGCTGACCAGCGGGGACGGGTGGGGCGGCGCGGCCGCTCCACCCGGACCGCCGACACTGCGGCGTCGATGATGCGCCGATGACAAAGCCCCGCCGAGGCGGGGCTTTGTGATGAGTGCGCCGTCAGGGTTTCGAACCCCGGACCCGCTGATTAAGAGTCAGCTGCTCTACCAACTGAGCTAACGGCGCGCGTGTGAGACAATAACAGGCCCGTGGCGCTGGAACGAAATCCCCACGTCCACGCGGTTTTCAGGCGCGACATCGCGGTCGGGCTCCCATGTCGGAACTGACCGTAGAATTGGCGGCGACAGTTTGCGGGCAAACCCTTAGGCGAGGTGGATCGGTTTATGTGGCAGGTCAACGCGGCGACCCGGACGCGCCGGCGGCGGTCCTGGCTGACGGCTGCTGTGCTGATTCCGGCGATCGTGCTCGGCCTCAGCGGATGCGGCGGCAGTGCCGAGGCACCGCAGGCGCAGGTGATCACGGAGAAGGGCACGCCGTTCGGCGATCTGCTGATCCCGAAGCTGACCGCATCCGTGGAGGACGGCGCTGTCGGCGTCAGCGTGGATTCGCCGGTGACGGTCAGCGCCGAAGACGGCGTGCTGGGTTCGGTGACGATGGTCAACGAGAACGGTAGAACCGTCGAGGGCAAGCTGTCGGAGGACGGGCTGACCTGGGAGACGGCCGAGCCGCTTGGTTACAACAAGAGCTACACGATCACCGCGCAGTCGCTCGGCCTGGGCGGCGTGACCAGCCGCGAGATGACGTTCGAGACGCACTCGCCGGAGAACCTGACGATGCCGTACGTGCTGCCCAACGACGGTGAGGTGGTCGGGGTCGGGCAGCCGGTGGCCATCCGGTTCGACGAGAACATCCCGAACCGCCTCGCGGCGCAGCGTGCGATCACCGTCAAGACCGACCCGCCGGTCGAGGGCGCGTTCTACTGGCTCAACAACCGCGAGGTGCGTTGGCGCCCCGCCGAGTACTGGAAACCCGGGACCACCATCGAGGTCCAGGTCAACGCCTACGGCGTGGATCTGGGCGACGGGCTCTTCGGGCAGGACAACGTCAAGACGAGCTTCAAGATCGGTGACGAGGTGATCACCACCGTCGACGACAACACCAAGACGCTGACTGTGCGCCGTAACGGCGAGGTGGTCAAGAGCATGCCGGTGTCGATGGGCAAGAACAGCACCCCGACCAACAACGGCGTGTACATCGTCGGTGACCGGCGGTCGCACATGGTGATGGACTCGTCGACCTACGGTGTTCCGGTCAACTCGCCCAACGGGTATCGCACCGAGGTCGACTGGGCCACCCAGATCTCGTACAGCGGCATCTACGTCCACGCCGCGCCGTGGTCGGTGGGCAGCCAGGGCAGCAGCAATGTGAGCCACGGATGTATCAACGTGAGCACGAGCAACGGCAAGTGGTTCCACGACAACTCCAAGCGCGGAGACATCGTCGAGATCGTCAACACGGTCGGCACGACGCTGCCGGGCACCGACGGGTTGGGCGACTGGAATATCCCCTGGGAGCAATGGAAGGCGGGCAACGCCAGCGTGTGACGGTCGATACCACCGCGTCGTCGACGCCGTCCTGATGCACATCAGGGCGGCGTCGATGCGTTCCGATGCTTCTGTGTCGGAGCGCCGTGCGTCAGTCCCGGTCGTGGTGGCATACCGCTTCCAACATCACTCCGAACGGGTCGGTCCAGAAGGTCGCGAAGTACGGCGGGGGATATTGAGGAAACGATCGCGGCCGGTGCAGCACCTCGCCGCCCGTCTCTTCGACGAACCGATGGACCGCGTGAACCTCTGACCGTGACTTGACCATGAAGGCGAGGTGCTGAAGGCCGACGCGGTGACGCGAATAGGGGTCACTGTCGCCCGCCGGATAGAAGAACAGGAAGGTGCCCGGCTTTCCACCGGCCGGCCGGAAGGCGAACTGGTCTTCCGCATCGAGAAACTCCTCGAACCCTACGAGGGGCATCAGTCGGCCGTAGTAACTTCTCGCCGCTGCGAGATGAGGCACGTTGATTCCGATGTGGCCCAGCATGGCTGGAAACTATCCCCGTGTTGCCCGGCCGGCAATGGCCCCGGGGCCAATGGCTGCGGACATGCCACTAACGCAAATGGTGGGAGGGCGAAAACGCCCTCCCACCTGCAGGGTGGCTGACGGGACTCGAACCCGCGACAGCCAGGATCACAACCTGGTGCTCTACCAACTGAACTACAGCCACCATCGCCGCGTGTGCGGCTTGGTCATACTAGCTGCTGTTGTCCCCCGGAGCCGAATCGTCATGGCCGAGGGGCCCGAGTTCGGCCGCGACGGCGGCGATGTCGCTGGTCGACGGGCCCGGTGGCGGCACGAACGCGGTCTGCCGGTAGTAACGCAGCTCCCGGATCGACTCGTGGATGTCGGCCAGCGCGCGGTGCGCCAGGCCCTTCTCCGGCTGCCCGAAGTAGATCCGCGGATACCAGCGCCGGCACAGTTCCTTGATCGAGCTGACATCGATCATGCGGTAGTGCAGGAAGTCGTCGAGCTTGGGCATGTCGCGCGCGATGAAGCCGCGGTCGGTGGCGATCGAGTTGCCCGCCAACGGTGCGGTCTTGGCCTGTTTGACGTGCTCCCGGATGTAGGTCAGCACCATGTCCTCGGCGGTCGCGACGTCCACGGTCGATGCCCGGACCTCGTCGACCAGGCCCGATCTGGTGTGCATCTGGGCGACGACGTCGATCATCGAGGACAGCGCCGCATCGTCGGCATGGATCACCACGTCCAGCCCGTCGCCCAGGATGTTGAGCTCGGAGTCGGTCACCAGCACCGCGATCTCGATGAGCAGATCGGATTTGAGGTCCAGGCCCGTCATCTCGCAGTCGATCCATACCAGTTCGTCACGCACAGCGCTCACAGTAAGCCCCGAGGCCGTGGCGGGCAGACCACACCCGGTCAATCGCCGCCCGGCCCGGATAGGGTGCGACACATGACCAGCGACTCGGCCGTCACCCCCGCTAAGCAGATCGCCGCAGGTTATGCCGTCGACGGCGCGGCGTTGGAGTTGGGTTCCGTCGTCATCGACGGCGTCTGTGATCCGTCGGCCCGGGTGCGCATCCCGCTGGCCACTCTGAACCGGCACGGCCTGGTCGCCGGGGCGACGGGCACCGGGAAGACCAAGTCGCTGCAGGTGATCGCCGAGCAGCTGTCGGCGGCCGGTGTCCCGGTGGTGATGGCCGACGTGAAGGGCGATCTGTCGGGCCTGTCCAGGCCCGGTGAGCCCGACGACAAGGTGACCCAGCGCGCCGCCGACACCGGCGACGTGTGGACCCCGACCGGGTATCCGGTGGAGTTCCTGTCGCTGGGCACCTCCGGCATCGGGGTGCCGGTGCGCGCCACGGTCAGCAGCTTCGGACCGATCCTGCTGTCGAAGGTGCTCGGGCTGAACCGGACCCAGGAGTCGACGCTGGGCTTGATCTTCCACTTCGCCGATCAGCAGGGGCTCCCGCTGCTGGATCTGAAGGATCTTCGGTCGGTGATCCAGTACCTGACCAGTGACGAGGGCAAGCCCCAGCTGAAGGCGCTCGGTGCGGTGTCGACCACCACCGCGGGGGTGATCCTGCGCGCTCTGGTGAATCTGGAGGCCGAAGGCGCCGACACGTTCTTCGGTGAACCCGAGCTCGAGCCCGAGGACCTGTTGCGGGTGGACGCGTCCGGCCGCGGTGTGATCACGCTGCTGGAACTGGGGAGCCAGGCGGCGCGGCCGGTGATGTTCTCGACGTTCCTGATGTGGGTGCTGGCCGACCTGTTCACGTCGTTGCCCGAGGTCGGTGACGTCGACAAGCCCAAGCTGGTGTTCGTCTTCGACGAGGCGCACCTGTTGTTCGCCGACGCGTCGAAAGCCTTCCTGGAGCAGGTGGAGCAGACGGTCAAGCTGATCCGTTCCAAGGGCGTCGGGGTGCTGTTCTGCACGCAGCTGCCCACCGACGTGCCGAAAGAGGTGCTCAGTCAGCTCGGCGCCCGGATCCAGCACGCACTGCGCGCGTTCACTCCCGACGACCAGAAGGCGCTGACCAAGACCGTCCGCACCTACCCGAAAACCGCCGTGTACGACCTGGAGTCGGCGTTGACCTCGCTGGGCATCGGAGAGGCGGTCGTCACCGTGCTCTCCGAGAAGGGGGTGCCGACCCCGGTGGCCTGGACCCGGATGCGTGCGCCGCGCTCGCTGATGGACACCGTCGGCGCCGACGCGATCGCCGCGGCCGCCGCGGCCAGCCCACTGCAGGCCGAATACGGGAAGACCGTAGACCGAGAGTCGGCCTACGAACGGCTCGCCGCGAAGCTGGCCCCGCCACCGGCCGTCACGCCACCGCCTGTCCCGCCGCAGCCTCCGGTCACCCCGCCGCCGCCGGTCTATGTGCCGCCGACGGCGGAGGTGCCGCCGATGCCGGCTCCGGCATCCCCCGACGGGCCCGGCCTTCTCGACAAGATGATGGAGAGCCCGGCGTTCAAGAGTGCGATGCGCTCGGCGGGCACGGTGATCGGCCGGGAGATCACCCGCAGCATCTTCGGCACCGGCCGCCGCCGCCGGCGCAGGCGCTGACGCCCGCCGAACTTGCATTCCAGCAGGCCCGCACTCGCAAAACTCCTGCCGGAATGCAAGTTCGGCGCTAAGGGGGCTAGCCGCCGAGCTTCTTGTACACCGCGCCGACGATCGGGGCCACGATCGCGCGCGGGGCGTACCCGCTGGCCGCCGACATCGCCTTGGACGTGATTCCCGGCACCACACGCATCTTGTTGCGCTCCAGGCCGTCCAGCGACACCTTGGCGGTGTACTCGGTGTCGATCCACAGGAAGTCGGGGATCAACCGCTCGACGAGCGACTGCTCCTCCGGGTCGGGCAGTTCGGTGCGCACGGGGCCGGGCGCGAGCACGGTGACGTGCACCCCCACCGACGTCAGCTCACCGCGCAGCGACTCGCTGAACGTGTTCGCGAACGCCTTGGTCGCGGCGTAGGTGGCGTTGTTCGGGATCGGGGAGTTACCCGCCGCCGATCCGGAGATCAGGATCCCGCCGGCGCGGCGCTCGACCATGCCGGGCAGCACCGCCAGTACGAGGTCGTGCACGCCGAGCACGTTGAGCTGCACCTGTTTCCGTTCCTCTGCCGGGTCCAGAGAAGCCACCGGGCCGAACGTCGCGGTGCCGGCGTTGGCGCACAGTATCGAGATGTGCCGGGTGGCCAGCTCCTCGCAGAACGCGCCGCGGGCCGCCGGATCGGCCAGGTCGACGGCGCGCACCTCGACCGTCACACCGTAGGTGTCGCGAAGCCGCTCGGCCAGCGAGTTCAGCACCTCCTCGCGGCGGGCGGTGATGATCAGGTGGTGGCCGCGGTGGGCGAGCTCGACGGCGAGTGCCTCGCCGATGTTCTGGGACGCACCGGTGACGACGGCACGGGCATCCGCACTGGGAGCGGGGACGGGCATGGGCCGGACTATATCGTGGGCGACCATGAGCGAGGTGTCGCCCACGACCGGTCCGCCCGCCCGCACCGCGACACGCTCGCGTGTGCTGGCCTGGGCGATGTGGGATTTCGGGGCGACGGCGATCAACGCGATCGTCATCACGTTCGTCTTCACGGTGTATCTCACCGCGACGGTCGGCGACGATCTTCCCGGCGCCACCAGTCCGGCGAGCTGGCTCGGCCGCGCGCTGGCACTGGCGGGACTCGTCGTGGCGCTGCTGGCGCCGGTGACCGGGGTGTGGGTGGACGCGCCCGCCCGGCGCCGTCGCGTGCTGGCGTTGTTGACCGGGCTGGTGGTGCTGCTGACCGCGTCGATGAGCCTGATCCGCGACGACCACCACTACCTCTGGCCCGGTCTGGTGTTGCTGGCCTGCACGGCGACCTGCAGCGAGCTCGCGACTGTGCCGTACAACGCGATGCTGCGCGAGCTGTCGACGCCGTCGACGTCCGGGCGCATCTCCGGATTCGGTTTGGCGCTCGGGTATTTCGGCAGCGTGCTGGCGCTGCTCGTCGTCTACGTCGGCTTCATCGCCGGTGACGGCGCCACCCGCGGCCTGCTGCATCTGCCTGCCGAGGACGGCCAGAACGTGCGTGCGGCCATGCTGCTGGTCGCCGCGTGGTTCACGCTGTTCGCGCTGCCGCTGCTGATCTCGGTTCCGCGGGTGCCCGCGCACGAGGCCCCGGCGCGGGTCGGCTTCACCGGCGCCTACCGCCGGCTCTGGAGCGACATCCGCGGTGAATGGCGCCGCGACCGCAACTTCGTCTACTACCTCGGCGCCAGCGCGGTGTTCCGGGACGGGCTCACCGGGATCTTCACGTTCGGCGCCGTTCTCGGGGTGAACGTCTACGGGGTCTCCGAGGCCGACGTCCTGCTGTTCGGGGTGGCTGCGTGCGTGGTCGCCGCGCTGGGCGCGATCCTCGGAGGCCGGGCCGACGACCGGCTGGGGTCCAAGCCCGTCATCGTGGCGTCGCTGGTCTCGATGATCGTCGTGGGCCTGGTGCTGATGGGGTTGTCGGGGGTGCTGGCCTTCTGGGTGTGCGGCCTGATGCTGTGCCTGTTCATCGGCCCGACGCTGTCCTCGGCCCGGACGATGATGCTGCGGATGTGCGCCCACGGCAAGGAAGGCGTGACGTTCGGTCTGTACACGATGGCCGGGCGCGCGGCGACGTTCCTGGCGCCCTGGCTGTTCTCCCTGTTCATCGACGTCTTCGACAGCCAGCGCGCCGGCATGGGCGGTCTGGTGGTGGTGCTGGCGCTGGGGCTGCTGCTGTTCCTGCCGGTCCGACCCCCGCGCCGGCCAGAACCCGTCTAGCGCCGCGGCGTGCAGATCGTCAGGCCGGCTCCGCTGCGCTGGTCCAGTTGCGTGCCGTTGACCGAGATCGAGCAGGTCACCTCACGGCCGACGTTGATGATGCTGATGCTCGCCGAGTCCTCGCCGGGCTGGGGCAGCGCGACTTCCTTGCTCCACGGCAGCATCACGTTGAACTCGGTCTGCAGCAGTCCGCCGGTGTCGACGTAGGTGATGTTGATGGCGCGACCGGTGCCGGCGACGGTGTAGACCACCGTGTCGGTGGCCCCCGGCACGGTGGGCTCGGCGGGAGAGGTTCTCGGTGTGGTCGGCAGGGTCGGAGCGGGCAGCACCGGCGTCGACGGCCGGGTGGTCGGTGTGCGCGACGTCGTCGTGGGTGTCGGGGTGGTGAACGACGGTTCCGGAGCCGACGGCAGCGGCGCCACCACGGTCTGCTGCCGGGAGCTGTTGACGATCACGAGCGCGATCACCAGGCCGATCACCAGCAGCACGGCCAGAGCCGCGACGATCCACAGCCATCGTGGCGACCTGGGGCCCTCCGGTGGTGGTGGCTCCGAGCCGTACCCCGGTGGCTGCGCCGGCGGATACTGGCCGGTCGCATACGGGTCGTAACCGTAGGGCGAGTAGGCGGGCAGGGGCTCGGTCGGTCGGGGCGCCGGCGGCGGCTGGTACGGCGGGCCGTACGGCGTCTGGCTGGCGTACGCGGGATCGGAGTAACCGGAATAACCCGATTGCTCCTCACGGCCACGCCAGCCGGATTGCTCCTCGCGTCCGCGGCCGTAGGGTGACTCCGTCATGCCCACCTCATGGCTGCAGGGTACCTGTGCGACCGCTCAGTGCGCCGCGCGCACCGGCCCACACCCCATCGCCGGCCCCGACCGTGCAGAATCGGGAAGCGTGGCAGAACAGGTACGCCGGATCTATGGCGCGTCGATGTCTCCCGACGCCACCGCGTTCGCCCACCTCGTCGACGACGGAGGGTACCCGCGGGCGGTCCAGCGCTTCCTGCGCGGGTGGCGGGCGAGTTCGTCGCGCGATGTCGAGCTCCCCGTCGACGGTCCCGTCACGCGGGTGCTGCACTCGGCCGACGGGCACTGGCTGGCGTGTCAGGTCGCGCCCGAGGGCGGCACGCGCACCCAGATCTGGGTGGTGACAACGGATCCCGATGACCGTGACGCGCGCAGGATCGACAGCTGGCCGTCGGGGGTGGAGGGCACCGCGGAGCTGATCAGCTGGGACGGGTCCCACGTCGCGGCGATCCTGACCGGTGAGGACGGGGTGGGCAGTTCCTGCCTGCTCGACCCGTCGGGCGGGGCGGTCACCGTGCTCGACCGCCGCTCCGGCGGCCGGCTCGTCGACTCCTGGTGCGGGGCGTCACTGGTGCGGGTGGGTCCGCGCGGTTACCGCGATCTCATCATGTTGCGAGGGCTCACCGAGACCGCGCTGCTGCCATACGATCCGGGGTCGACGACCGACACCGGCGTGATCCTCGACGACCACAGTCCCCGTCGGTTGCGCTCAGGACCGGAGGGCGAGATCACCCAGCTCTACCACCCGGCGAAGGACTACGGAGTCAACAGCACCGAAGGCTATGTGCGGGCGCTGATCCGCAGCGAGAACGGGGCCCAGCACGCCCGGCTGCTGGAGGTGACCGTGACCGCGGACGGGGTCTCCTACCAGGTGCTGGCCGAGCGGCCCGGATACGAACTCGACGAGTTCACCGTCAGCGACGATCTGTCCACCGTGGCGATGTTGTGGAACCTGCACGGCGCCAGCGAATTACAGATCCTGGAGTACGCCGACCAGACGCTCAACGACCCGATCCCGCTGCCGGGCATGGTGGCCGGCGAGTTGAGCATCAGCGCGGGCGGGTCGATGCTGGCGCTGACGGTCGAGGGCCCGTCGAAACCGCCCACGGTGGAGTTGGTCGATCCGCGCACCGGCGAATGGCAACTGGTCGACCGCGAACCGAGCAGCGGCCCCGTCTCGGCCGACCCCACGTTGGAGACGGTCACCGCACGCGACGGGCTGACGTTCAGCGGCTGGCTGTTCCGGCCTCCCGCCGGTGTCGAGACGATCGGCGCCATGCTGTTCCTGCACGGCGGGCCCGAGGGGCAGGGCAGGCCCGGCTACAACGAGTTCTTTCCGGCGCTACTCGACGAGGGCATCTGCGTCTTCCTTCCCAATGTGCGCGGGTCCGGCGGGTTCGGGCGCGCCTTCATGCACGCCGACGACCGGGAGCGCCGGTTCGCCGCCATCGACGATGTGTCCGACGCGGCGCGCTTCCTGGTCGGCAACGGGCATGCGCCGGCCGGCCGGGTGGCGTGCTGCGGCTGGTCCTACGGCGGTTATCTGACCCAGGTGGCGCTGGCGTTCCACCCTGACGAGTTCGCCGCCGGGATCAGCATCTGCGGTATGAGCGACCTGAACACCTGGTACCACAGCACCGAGCAGTGGATCGCCGCGGCCGCGTACCCGAAGTACGGCCACCCGGTCAGCGACCGGGATCTGCTCGAACGGCTGTCGCCGCTGCCGCGCGCCGACAAGGTGACCGCGCCGCTGCTGCTGGTGCACGGCCTCAACGACACCAACGTGCCGCCGAGCGAGTCGCAACAGATGTACGACGCGTTGACCGAGCTGGGTCGGCCGGTACAGCTGTTGACCTTCGACGACGACGGCCACGAGATCGACAAACGCGAGAACCGCGCCGTGTTGCGCAAAGCCATGACCGCATGGCTGACCGACGCTTTCGCCGATTGACCTGTCCCCGCGAAGGTTTACCGCAATTTTCCGCGGGGTAAAACTCTGCTGCGCGCCACACGGCCGCGCAAACGGAGGAGGCACGGCATGCGAGGAGCTCTCGGCGTCATTGTGCTCGTCTGGTTGTTGATCGGCGTCTTCGCCGCTTATCAGCGCGACTATTTCAGCGGTGGCGAAACCAATTGCGCCACAGCGGGAAGCATCGCGTTGACGGTGGTGGCGGGGCCGCTGAATTACGCGGGAGTAAATCCGAAGGTTACGGATTGCAACGTTCCGCAGCCCAGTCAGTAATCGCTGGCTGGATAAAACTGAATTAGAACTGGAAGGGAAGAGTGACCATGATCGTCCTCGGTGCGATCCTGCTGATCCTGGGTCTGATTTTCGGTATCTCGATCCTCACCTACATCGGTGTGGTGCTGCTCGTGATCGGAGCCGTGTTCTGGGTGCTCGGGTCCGTCGGCCGACCCGTCGGAGGCAGGAAAGTCTGGTATTAGCGCGTCACGCGCGTAATCCGGCCGAGGTCAGCGCCGCGACCGTCATCGCCTTGAGGACGGTCCGCGAACTGGCCTCGGCCGTTTTCGTCAGCCCGGGTTTGATGCCGTGCGGAGTCGAATTGAGCAGGCCGAACGCGGCATGTGCCATCAACCGGGCGTCGGCCTCGGTCAGAGCGGGCGTGCGCCGTTGCAGCACCTCGACCCAGATCTCGACGTACTGCCGCTGTTTGCGCCGGACCTGCCGCTTCGCCGCGGCGGGCAGATTGCCGAGGTCGCGATCCTGGATGCGGATCAGATCCGGCTCGCCGAACGCGAAGTCCAGATGGAAGTCGATCAGGCTCGCCAGTGCGGTGTCGGCGTCGACGGCCCGCGCGACCACCTCGGTGGCCCCGGCGAGCAACCGGGTGCTGATCCCGACCAGCAACTCGACCAGCAGCGCCTCCTTGTTGGGGAAGTGCCGGTAGATCGCGGGTCCGCTGACCCCCGCCGCGGCGCCGATGTCCTCGAGCCGGACCGCGAGGTAGCCGTGCTCGGCGATCAGCCGCTCGGCCGCGGCGACCAGTTGACTGCGGCGGTCGGACTTGGCGCGGCTGCGCGGCGAGGACGCCTCGGTGGCCGTCATGACGTGAACCTCCCGCCGGTGCTGGACATCGTCAGTTAATCGTGATTAACATACCATCCGGTTAGTCGTCATTAACTAAAGGTGGTTCAGGGATGGCAGCGCGGACATCTCATCGTGACAGTCATGTCGCGCTGGTCGATCAGTTGCGCACCAAGCTCGCGGCGGCGGCCCTCGGTGGACCCGAGCGTGCGCGTGAGCGCCACGTCAGCCGCGGGAAACTGTTGCCGCGCGACCGCGTCGACGGCCTGCTCGATCCCGGCAGTCCGTTCCTGGAGTTGGCGGCGCTGGCCGCCGACGGAATGTATGACGACGAATGCCCCGGTGCGGGCATGATCGCCGGGATCGGGCGGGTCTCCGGGCGCGAATGCATGATCGTGGCCAACGACGCCACCGTCAAGGGCGGCACCTACTACCCGATCACGGTCAAGAAGCACCTGCGGGCCCAGGAGATCGCGCTGCACAACCGTCTGCCGTGCATCTACCTGGTGGACTCCGGCGGCGCCTTCCTGCCGCGCCAGGACGAGGTGTTCCCGGACCGCGAGCATTTCGGTCGCATCTTCTACAACCAGGCGACCATGAGCGCCAACGGAATCGCGCAGATCGCCGCGGTGCTCGGTTCGTGCACGGCCGGCGGCGCGTATGTTCCCGCGATGAGCGACGAGGCCGTGATCGTGCGCAACCAGGGCACCATCTTCCTGGGCGGCCCGCCGCTGGTGAAGGCCGCCACCGGCGAAATCGTGACCGCCGAGGAGCTCGGCGGCGGTGACCTGCACTCCAAGGTCTCCGGGGTGACCGACCACCTGGCCCACGACGACCGGGATGCGCTGCGCATCGTGCGACAGATCGTCGGCACGCTGGCGCCGAAGGCGGCCCCGCCCTGGGAGGTTGCCCCGACGGTGGAACCGGTCGCCGACCAGACCGAGCTCTACGACGTCGTTCCGGTCGACTCCCGAGTTCCCTACGACGTGCACGAGGTCATCACCCGCATCGTCGACGGCGGCGAATTCGCGGAGTTCAAGGCCGGTTACGGCACCACGCTGGTGACCGGCTTCGCCCGTATCCACGGGCACCCGGTCGGCATCGTCGCCAACAACGGGGTGCTGTTCGGAGAATCGGCGGTCAAGGGTGCGCACTTCATCGAGCTGTGCGACAAACGCGTCGTCCCGTTGTTGTTCCTGCAGAACATCTCCGGGTTCATGGTCGGCCGCGACTACGAGGCGGGCGGTATCGCCAAGCACGGGGCCAAGATGGTCACCGCGGTCGCGTGCGCGCGGGTGCCGAAGCTGACCGTGGTGATCGGCGGGTCCTACGGAGCCGGGAACTACTCGATGTGCGGTCGGGCGTATTCGCCACGCTTCCTGTGGATGTGGCCCAACGCCCGCATCTCGGTGATGGGCGGTGAGCAGGCCGCCTCGGTGCTGGCCACCGTCCGCGGGGACATGACCCCGGAGGAGGAAGAGGCGTTCAAGGCGCCCATCCGTGCCCAGTACGAACACCAGGGCAACCCCTACTACTCGACCGCGCGGCTCTGGGACGACGGCGTCATCGACCCCGCCGAAACCAGAACCGTTGTCGGACTGGCACTTTCGGTGACCGCGCAGGCGCCCCTGGAGCCGGTGTCCTACGGCGTCTTCAGGATGTGAGCCCCATGACCGACAACCTCTTCGACACCGTTCTGGTCGCCAACCGCGGCGAGATCGCGGTACGGGTGATCCGCACGTTGCGCGCCATGGGGATCCGCTCGGTGGCGGTGTTCAGCGACGCCGACGCCGGCGCCCGCCATGTCGCCGAGGCCGACGTGGCGGTGCGGATCGGACCCGCGCCGGCGAGACTGAGCTACCTGTCGATCGAGGCGTTACTCGACGCCGTCGACCGCACCGGTGCGCAGGCGGTGCACCCCGGTTACGGATTCCTCTCGGAGAACGCACAATTCGCCGACGCGCTGAGCGCGGCCGGTGTCGCGTTCATCGGCCCGCCGGTGACCGCGATCCAGACCATGGGCGACAAGATCTCGGCGAAGGCCGCGGTCTCGGCGTTCGGTGTGCCCGTGGTTCCCGGGGTGTCCCGTCCGGGTCTCACCGACGACGACCTGATCGCCGGTGCGGCCGACGTGGGCTTCCCGGTACTGGTCAAACCGTCTGCCGGTGGCGGCGGCAAGGGCATGCGTGTGGTGCACGGGGCCGCCGAACTTCCTGCCGCGCTGGCCGGTGCGCGCCGCGAGGCGGCGTCAGCGTTCGGCGACGACACGCTGTTCCTCGAGCGGTTCGTGCTCAACCCGCGGCACATCGAGGTGCAGGTGCTCGCCGACACCCACGGCAACGTCGTGCATCTCGGCGAGCGCGAGTGCAGCCTGCAGCGCCGCCACCAGAAGGTCATCGAGGAGGCCCCGTCGCCGCTGCTCGACCCGCAGACGCGGGCCCGGATCGGCGCGGCGGCCTGCGACACCGCGCGCAGCGTCGACTACACCGGCGCCGGCACGGTCGAGTTCATCGTGTCCGCCGACCGGCCCGACGAATTCTTCTTCATGGAGATGAACACCCGGCTGCAGGTCGAGCACCCGGTCACCGAGATGGTCACCGGTCTGGACCTGGTCGAGCTGCAGGTCCGTGTCGCCGCGGGGGAGAAGCTGCCGGTCGCCCAGGACGACATCCGCCTCGACGGCCACGCCGTCGAGGCCCGCGTCTACGCCGAGGACCCCGCGCGCGGCTTCCTGCCCACCGGCGGTGAGGTCATCGGGCTGCGCGAACCCGCCGGTCCGGGGGTGCGGGTGGACTCCGGGCTGGCCCGCGGCACCGTCGTCGGCAGCGATTACGACCCGATGCTGGCCAAAGTGATCACCCATGCCGGCGATCGTGCCGGCGCGCTGCGTGCCCTCGACACGGCGCTGGCCGACACCGCGGTGCTGGGTTTGACCACCAACGTCGAGTTCCTGCGCTTCCTGCTCGCTGATGCCGACGTCATCGCCGGGGATCTCGACACCGGGCTGTTGGACCGGCGCCTGCCGGATTTCGCGTCGGCACCCACGTCCGACGAGGAGCTGATCGCCGCCGCCGCCTATCGCTGGTTGCGGTCGTGGCCGGTGGCGCCGACGAGTCCGTGGGAGGTGCCCTCCGGGTGGCGGATCGCCGGGCGCGCTGCCACGCCGGTGCGGCTGCGGGCGGGGGAGCGGACCGATCACGTGTGGCTGACCGGCATACCGAGCGACGCGACGGCGACGGTCGAAGGCGGCGAAAGCCGAACCCTGAGCGCCGATTTGACCGATGACCGGCTGGCGGTGACCGTCGACGGGATGCGCACCGAGTACCTCGTCGCCGCGTCCGGTCATCAGGTGTGGCTGGCCGGCGCGGGACGGGTCACACTCGTCGAAGAGGTCAGGGAAGCCCCCGTGCGGCCGGACGACGCCCACAGCGGCGACGCCGAGCTCACCAGCCCGATGCCGGGCGCGGTGGTCGCCGTCGGCGTCGAGGACGGGGCCACGGTGTCGGCCGGGACCGTCGTCGTCACCGTCGAGGCGATGAAAATGGAACACGCGCTGTCCGCCCCTGTCGACGGGGTGGTCGACCTGCTGGTGGGCGCGGGCGAACAGGTGAAAGTGGGCCAGGTGCTGGCCCGGATAACGGCAATCGAGGAGCCGCAGTCATGAGCAATAACCTGGCCACCGGGACACTTCCCGACCACTATGAGCAGCTGGCCAAGACCGTGCGGGACTTCGCGCAGAGCGTGGTGGCGCCGGTCGCGGCCAAACACGACCAGGAACATTCGTTCCCGTACGACGTGGTGTCGGGGATGGCCGAGATGGGGCTGTTCGGCCTGCCGTTCCCGGAGGAGTACGGCGGCATGGGCGGCGACTACTTCGCGCTGTGCCTGGCACTCGAGGAGCTCGGCAAGGTCGACCAGAGCGTCGCGATCACCCTGGAAGCCGGCGTGTCCCTCGGCGCGATGCCGGTCTACCGGTTCGGCACCGATGCGCAGAAACAGGAATGGCTGCCGCTGCTGGCCAGCGGCAAGGCTCTCGGCGCGTTCGGTCTGACCGAAGCCGGTGGCGGCAGCGACGCCGGCGCGACGAAGACGACCGCCCGCCTCGACGACGGGCACTGGGTGATCAACGGGTCCAAGCAGTTCATCACCAACTCCGGCACCGACATCACCAAACTGGTGACCGTCACCGCGGTCACCGGCGACACGGACGGCCGCAAGGAGATCTCGTCGATCCTGGTGCCGGTGCCGACGCCCGGTTTCACCGCCGAACCGGCGTACAACAAGGTCGGCTGGAACGCCTCGGACACCCACCCGCTCAGCTTCGACGACGTCCGCGTCCCCGAGGAGAACCTGTTGGGCGAGCGGGGCCGCGGTTACGCGAACTTCCTGCGGATCCTCGACGAGGGGCGCATCGCGATCGCGGCGCTGTCGGTCGGCGCCGCGCAGGGCTGTGTGGACGAGAGCGTCAAGTACGCCAAGGAGCGCCACGCGTTCGGCCGTGCGATCGGCGCCAATCAGGCCATCGCGTTCAAGATCGCGCGGATGGAGGCCAGGGCGCATACCGCCCGCGCGGCCTACTACGACGCGGCGGCGCTGATGCTGGCCGGCAAGCCGTTCAAGAAGGCCGCCGCGGTGGCCAAGCTGGTCTCCAGCGAGGCGGCGATGGACAACGCCCGCGACGCCACGCAGATCTTCGGCGGCTACGGATTCATGAACGAGTATCCGGTCGCCCGGCACTACCGCGACAGCAAGATCCTCGAAATCGGTGAGGGCACAACGGAAGTGCAGCTGATGCTGATCGGGCGGGAGCTGGGGCTGTGAGCGTCGACAGCGACAAGAAGATCGTCGTCCAGCGCGGGCTGTGGTTCGAGGAGTTCGAGACCGGGGTGCTCTATCAGCACCGCCCGGGGCGCACCATCACCGAAGCCGACAACGTCTTGTTCACTACGCTGACCATGAACACCCAGGCGCTGCACCTGGACGCCGCATTCTCGGATGCGTTGCCGCCGTTCAACCAGCGCCTGGTCAACTCGATGTTCACGCTGTCGACGCTGGTCGGGCTCTCGGTCGCGCAGCTCACCCAGGGCACCATCGTCGGCAATCTGGGCTTCGGCGAGGTCGCGTTCCCGAAGCCGCTGTTCCACGGTGACACGCTGTACGCCGAGACCGAGGTCCTCGACAAGCGGGAATCCAGAAGCCGCCCCGGTGAGGGCATCGTGACCTTCGCCCACACCGGGCGCAACCAGCACGGCGACATCGTGGCCACGGCGTCACGCAAGACGATGGTGCGCAAGCGCCCCGAAGGAGAGTGACATGCCGCTGGCAGTCGGTCCCGCATGGTTGTTCTGCCCGGCCGATCGGCCGGAGCGGTTCGAGAAAGCCGCGGCGGCAGCCGATGTGGTGATCCTGGACCTGGAGGACGGCGTCGCGGCCAAGGACCGCGATTCCGCGCGCGCCGCGCTCGTGGACACCCCACTGGATCCGGCGCGCACCGTGGTGCGGGTCAACCCCGCCGGCACCCCCGACCATGCACTGGACCTCGACGCGCTCGCACGCACGCCGTACACCACGGTGATGCTGGCCAAGACCGAGTCACCCGAGCAGGTCGCCGCGCTGGCGCCACGCGAGGTCGTCGTGCTCATCGAGACCCCGCGCGGCGCGCTCGACGTCGTCGAGCTGGCGCGGGTCGACAACGCCTACGCGTTGATGTGGGGCGCCGAAGATCTCTTCGCGGTGCTCGGCGGCACGGCCAACCGCTACCCCGACGGTTCGTACCGCGAGGTGGCCCGCCACGTGCGCTCCCAGACGCTGCTGGCCGCCAAGGCGTACGGCCGGCTGGCGCTGGACTCGGTGTTCCTCGACATCAAGAACCTCGACGGGTTGCGTGCCGAGGTCGACGACGCCGTCGCGGTCGGGTTCGACGTCAAGGTCGCCATCCACCCGTCCCAGGTCGCGGTGATCCGCGCCGGGTACACGCCGACCGACGCGGAGGTCGACTGGGCGCGCCGGGTCCTCGACACGGCGCGAACACAGCGTGGGGTCTTCGCGTTCGAGGGCATAATGGTGGATGCCCCAGTGCTACGGCGAGCGGAGCGCATCGTCGAGCTGGCGCCACACCCCGGCGCCTAGCCGGCAACCCCACACCAGGGGTCCAGTTCCACCGCCGCTGCCCTGAGCACCTCAGTCGTCTGACGGCGCGATCCGCCGCCAGTGACCCAAGGAGGCGGTATGGCTGGATGGTCGGCGTTCGAGGAACTCGGCGAACCGATTCAACTGGTGGCGCCCGACGGCGCACCGACCACCGAAGCCCGATACCGACGAGACCTCCCACCCGAGACGCTGGCCTGGCTCTACGAGTCGATGGTCGTGACCCGCGAACTCGACACCGAGTTCGTCAACCTGCAACGACAGGGCGAACTGGCGCTGTTCGCGTCGTGCCGCGGCCAGGAAGCGGCTCAGATCGGCGCCGCGGCGTGCCTGCGCAAGACCGACTGGCTGTTCCCGCAGTACCGCGAACTGGGCGCGTTGCTGGTGCGGGGGATCGCGCCGGCCCAACTGGGGGCGCTGTGGCGGGGCCGATGGCACGGCGGGCTGGGGTTCACCGACAAGTGCGTGGCACCGGTGTCGATCCCGATCGGCACCCACGGGCTGCACGCCGTGGGCGCGGCGATGGCCGCGGAGCGGCTGGGCGAGGACTCGGTGACGGTGGCGTTCCTGGGTGACGGCGCGACCTCCGAGGGGGACGCCCACGAGGCGCTGAACCTGGCCGCGGTGTTCGGTGTGGCCTGCGTGTTCTTCGTGCAGAACAACCAGTGGGCCATCTCGGTTCCGGTGGAGCGGCAGCAGGCCGGTCCGACGCTCGCACACCGGGCGGTCGGTTACGGCATGCCCGGGGTGCGGGTCGACGGCAACGACGTGCTGGCCTGCTACGCGGTGACGGAACAGGCAGCGGCCCGGGCCCGCGCCGGCGGCGGTCCGACCTTCATCGAGGCGGTGACCTACCGGATGGGCCCGCACACCACCTCCGACGACCCCACCAGGTACCGGTCGGCCGACGAGGTGGAGCGTTGGCGGGCAAAGGATCCGATCACCCGTTACCGCACCTATCTGCAGCGGTGCGGAGTCTGGACCCCACGCCTGGAGGAACGCGTCGCGCACCGCGCACAACGGCTGCGGGCCGGCCTGCGTGACGCGGTGATCCACGAACCCGACATCGACATCGGTGAGGTGTTCGACACCGTATACCACGACATCACCCCGGACCTGGCGCGGCAACGCGACGAGTTGCTCGCCGAACTGGCCAAGGAGGCGTGAGATGACCCAGCTCATCGAGCGGCCGTTCGGTTTCGACGACGAGGTCCCCGAACCGGTCCGAACGTCCGGCCCGGTGGCAGCGGCCGCCCCGATCTCGCTGGCGCAGGCGGTCAACCTCGCCCTGCGCGACGCCATGCGGGCCGACGAGCGCGTGCTGGTCTTCGGTGAGGACGTCGCCACCCTGGGCGGTGTCTTCCGCGTCACCGAGGGGCTGGCCGAGACCTTCGGCGACCAGCGGTGTTTCGACACCCCGCTGGCCGAGTCCGCGATCATCGGCATCGCGGTCGGGATGGCCGTGCGCGGGCTGGTCCCGGTACCCGAAATCCAGTTCGACGGGTTCGCCGCACCGGCGTTCGACCAGATGGTCAGTCATCTGGCGAAATACCGGATGCGTACCCGCGGCGATATCGACATGCCGGTGACGGTGCGCATCCCGTCGTTCGGCGGCATCGGGGCGGTGGAACACCATTCGGAGTCGACGGAGACGTTCTGGCTGCACAGCGCGGGCCTGAAGGTGGTGACCCCGTCGACGCCGACCGACGCGTACTGGCTGCTGAGGTACGCCATCGCGGGCCGGGATCCGGTGATCTTCCTGGAACCCAAGCGCCGGTACTGGTCCAAGGAAGTGGTGGACACCAAGAATCCCGCACCGCCCATCGGGCGGGCCGAGATCAGGCGCCGCGGCGACGACGTCACCGTCATCACCTACGGACCGCTGGTGGCCACGGCGCTCAACGCGGCCGAGATCTCCTCTGCCGGAATGGAAGTCGTCGACCTGCGTTCGTTGAACCCACTGGACTTCGGCACCGTCGCGGCGTCGGTCCGCAAGACCGGCCGGGCGGTGGTGCTGCACGAGGGTTCGCGGACGCTGGGATTCGGCGCGGAACTGGCGGCACGGATCCAGGAGGAGTGCTTCTACGAGCTGGAGGCCCCGGTGTTGCGTGCCACCGGATTCGACACGCCGTATCCACCGGCGCGGCTGGAGAAGCTGTGGCTGCCCGGCGTGGATCGTCTGCTCGACTGCGTCGAGAACGCGATGAGCCGGCCGTGAGCACCGTGCAGGACTTCCTGGTCCCGGATCTCGGTGAGGGTCTGGAGGACGCGACGATCAGCGGCTGGAGCGTCGCGGTGGGGGACGAGGTCGAGCTGAACCAGACGCTGTGCACCGTCGAGACCAACAAGGCCGAAGTCGAGATCCCGAGCCCGTTCGCGGGCCGGATCACCGAACTCGGCGGTGCGGAAGGTCAGACGCTGCCCGTCGGGGCGGTGCTGGTGCGCATCCAGACCGACAGCGCGACACCGGGCCCGCGGAAAGCCCCGCCACGTAAAGCGGTGCTGGTCGGTTACGGCGCCGACGACACCATGGACGGCAGCCGGCGACGGGCCAGGGCCCGGCCTCCGGTGCGCAAACTGGCCGCCGACCTCGACGTCGACCTGGCACAGGTCGACGGCTCCGGGCCGGACGGCCTCGTGACGCGTGACGACGTGCTCGCCGCGGCGGAGGCACCGCGGGCGGGAAGTGTCGCGGTCGCCGGTGTCCGGCTGGAGATGGCCCGGCGGATGGCGTTGTCCCGCCGGGAGATCCCCGATGCGACGGCGTCGGTGGAGGTCGACGGCACCGAACTGCTGCGGCTGCGGGACCGGCTCCGGGCGGCCGGCGCGGACACGGTCACCCCGTTCGTGCTCGTGCTGCGTCTGCTGGTCGTCGCGCTGCACCGGCATCCGGAGCTGAACTCGACCTGGGTGGACACCGTCGACGGTCCGCGCGTGCACCTCCATGAAGCGGTTCACCTCGGTGTCGGTGTCGCCGCGCCCCGCGGGCTGCTCGTGCCGGTGGTGACCGACGCGCAGAGCCGGACCACGCGGCAGCTCGCCGACGAGGTCGCGCGGTTGGTCGCCGGCGCCCGGGACGGCACGCTGAAACCCGTTGAGTTACAGGGGTCGACGTTCACGGTGTCGAATTTCGGGGCGCTCAGCCTCGACGACGGAGTGCCGGTCATCAACCATCCCGAGGCGGCGATCCTCGGCATGGGCGCTCTGAAGCCGCGCGCCGTGGTCGTCGACGGCGCCGTGGTCGCGCGCCCGACGATGAGGCTCACCTGCGCGTTCGACCATCGCGTCGCCGACGGTGCGCAGGTGGCGGCGTTCCTCGGCGGGTTGCGGACGATGATCGAGGCACCGGACCTGGCGTTGCTCGATCTGTGAGCTACTTGCGCCTGGCCGCGGCCAGGCGGGTCGCGAACTCGGGCGATTCGATCGAGCGGGCCTGCGGCACGATCTCGATGTCGACCGCGAGGCGGTGCTGATCGACGTCGACGGTGCCCGGGTTCGCGGTGGCCCGCATGGAGGCCTTGGTGGCCAGCACGACCTCGCGGGGCGCCGCGGCGGGGCCGGCGGCCAGTTCCCGCGCCGCGGCCACCGGGTCGTCGGCGACGTCGAGTACCAGGCCGTGGCGCACCGCGGCGCCGGCGTCGAACCGCATGCCGAACAGCAGTGCGGCGCGGGCGGCCTGCGGTCCGACGATGCGGTGCAACATCCAGGTCGCGCCGCCGCCGGGATGGATGCCGAGTTTCTGGAAGCGCGGGTCGAACATCGCGGCCGGCCCGGCGATCCGGACGTCGGCGGCCAGCGCCAGGTTGAGCCCGGCGCCGACGGCGGGACCATTGACCGCGGCGATGGTCGGCAGCGCGCAGTCCGCCACGGCCAGGAAGCCGTCGTAGATCGCCCGCAGGCCGTCCTCGGTCGCCGCGCCGAGGGCCGTCAGGTTGGCACCGGCGCAGAACGCCTTCCCGGCGCCGGTCACGATCACCGCGTGCACGTCGGGGTCGGCCTCGGCGGCCGCGACGGCCGCGCGCAGCTCCGCGGAGATCTCCGCGGTGACCGCGTTGCGGCGGTCGGGGTCGTTGATGGTGATCAGCGCGACGCGGTCCTCGACCTGCGTCAGTACGAGTTCGGACACCCGGTCAGCCTATCGGCAGCCGTCGCAGCAGGGCCGCGGCCCGGACGTCGTCACCGACCGTCAGCGCGATGTGCACCTCCGGCGCGCCGGAGCCGTCGCGGCGACCCCACCGCACCGTGACGTCCTCGCCGTATCGGATCGGCTTGCGGTACTCCAGCACGGCGCGGTAGGGCGGCGTGCAGACGTCGGGCGCGACGGCCGTCACCTCGTGGACGGCGTGCCAGTACGCGGTGTTGGTGACGTGTTCGAACAGGTCGATGTCGGTGCGCCGCAGCGCGAACGGCATCGCGTGTTCCGGGGCGACGGGGTCCTGCAGCCACCGCCGCCATCTGAGGCGGTGCTCGTCGGTGGTGGTGGCGAACTTATCGATCAGCGATTCGGTGGCCCGTTGCGGGGTCAGCGTTTTCGCGTTCATCGCGATCCAGAAGCCCTCGGTCTCGATGCGGCCGCCGTCGCTACCGACGAGGTCGACACGCATCGTGCACCAGCGCAGCGACAGGGCCGAGCACCACCTGCTGAACGCCACCTCGTTCGGGAACTCGATGGGTTCGATCACGTCGATGACGGTGCGTTGCACGAGCCAGTGTGGATGCGCTGCGGCTTCACCGGCGTCGACGAGGTTCTCGGCGCCGACTTCCTGGATGTAGCGGGCCACACCGTCGAGGCGCAGGTTCAGGTCGCCGCCGATGTCTCCGGTGGCCACCCGCCACGCGGTGCGGTAGACGTAGCCGGAGTCCGGGCATGCGGCGAGGCGATGGTCGGCGGGGTGGGGAGGCATCGCGTGCGAGCTTACGGATCCGGCCGCGGCGCTGACGACGGTTTCCGCCAGCGCAGCAGGTAGCGGTAGTACAGCGCACGGCGCACCACGGCGCCGGGGACGACGCCGTCGGCGACACGCCGGATCTCACGCAGGCTCTCCCGCGGTTGAGCTACGGCCACCCCGATGTCGCGGGTGTCGCGGTGCAGCAGCGAGCCGATGCGTACGGCGGGCAGCCACAGCGCCGACCATATCCAGTCGCCGGCCGACCTGTTCGCGGCGAGCCCGACCACCGCGAGTTCACCGCCGGGACGAAGCAGCTCACGGGCTTTCGACAAGGACGTCCGTAGGTCCATGTGGTGCAGCGTGGCGACGAACGTGATCACGTCGAACCGCGGCTCCACCGGTCCGAACTGCTGGAAGGAGATCGGTGAGACGTCGGCCCGGCCGGTAAGCCTGCTCTGTGCCTGCCGCACCACATCGGGATCGGGATCGATCGCGGTGACCGAACGCGACACCGGTAGCAGGCGCTGCGCCAACAGGCCGTCACCACAGCCGACGTCGAGCACGTCGCCGCAATGCGCGCCGGCGATACCGATCAGCCACGGATGGTAGGCGGTGTTGTGATTCCAGTACTCCCGCATGCCTCGACTCTGCCTACGGGTGTGCTACCCGGTCGAATCCGCACCGTCCGCGCCGGTCTCCTCGCCCGCATCGGCGGTCGCGCCGTCGTCGTCCGATGCGGACGCCTCGGTGTCGGTTTCGGGCTGCGCCTCGGTGTCGGTTTCGGACCGCTTATCGGTGTCTGAGGCGGCCGGGTCGTCGACCGGCTCCGGATCGATCTCGGACTCCTCCGGGGAGGCCTCATCGGGATCGGCGTCATCGGCCGCGGCCGGAGCGTCGTGCTCGTCGTGCTCGTCGTGATCGGGCTGACCGGACACCCGGGTGGCGCCGGTCTCGCGCGCCGCGGGTTCCTCCGCCTCCGGGGTCTCAGAATCGTTGTCCGCCAACGTCTCCAGTCCTTCCCGGAGGGCAGCCGGGACCTTGGACGCGGTGCTGACCAGTTCGCCCAGGGACGGCATGAGCCGGGCGGGACGGTACCGGCTCGGGTCCGACGGAATCGGGTTGCCGTCGTAGTACGCCGAATCGACGATCAACTCGAGCAGCGGCGCGGAGGCGTCGGCGACGGTGTCGCCGAGCACGTCGCGGATCAGCCGGGCCAGCGGCAGCTCTTCGGTGGTGTACGTGACGTAGGTGGTGTTTCCGCGGGTGGTCACGTAGGCGACCACCCGGTCACCCGGGGGCGGGTCGCAGCGGGCGTCGTCACAGGGCACGGCCTCCCCGCCGGTCAGCACCGCGCACGTGTTGGCGGTGCCGCAGGCCACCGCGGGCCGGCCGTCGACATCGACGGGAAGGTCGATCTCGGACTGTTCCCGGTAGCCGTAGAGATACGCCACGAGCGAGTTCACGTGCGCGACGACGTTGAAGAGGTCCGCGGGCGCGTTCGAGTTGTAGTTGTACTGGTAGGCGATGTCGACCACCGCCTTGGCGGTGGTATCGGTCCGGGACGGGAAGGGATTCACCCCGATCAGCGCGAACAGCGGATACCGGGTGCCGAAGCCGCCGTCGGGACGGGACACGTTGTTGTCCAGCACGAACAACGTCGCCGGCAACGCCGGATCGTCGTCCCGGTCGAGCCGGTTCAGCACCAGGCTCGCATTGGCAGCGCCCCAGCCCGACGACAGCACGGCGTTGTCTTCACCGGCGTTCTGTTGCAGGGCTTCGTTGATCGCGGCCGGGCCGCCGCGGAAGTCGACCCCGATGAGGTCCGCCCCCGGTTGGCCGGCCGGGTTGTACGGTGCCTGGTTGAACTTGCCGCCGAAGAAGTCCTCGTTGCCGGTCGGGTCGGGATGGGTGGAGCTGCCGACCACGATCAGCGCGGTCAGATCGACGAGCGAGGCCGAGATGGACGCCGGATGCGTGGCGGCGACCCCGCCGACCGTGATCGCCATCCCGATGGCGGCGGCACCGGCGGCCGTATTGCGAAATTTGCCCATACCTGTCTCCTCCCCGCGACACGGTATCGCGCCACATCGCAAACCGCGACCACCTCAGGTTCAGTGTGCTGCGGCGTCGCCGGCGAAACACTCGGCGAGGAAGAGTTCGAGCGATGCCCATGCCCGCCGGGACGCGGATTCGCTGAAAAGCACCCCTCGGGTCGGATCGTCGGCGAACGGCGCCATGAACGCGTGCATGGTGTCGCCGTAGGCGTGCAGTTGCCAGTCGATGCCGCGACCGGAGAACTCCCGGCCCAGGGCGACGACGTCCTCCGGCGTGGCGAACGGGTCGTCCCAGCCGTGGAACACGATGACCTTGGCCGTGACGGGATGCGGTCCGGGCGGCGCGGGCGGGGTCAGCAGCCCGTGGAAGCTCGCCACCGCGACGAGGGGATGCCCGGCCCGGGCCAGGTCGAGCACGCACAGTCCGCCGAAGCAGAACCCGATCGCCGCGACGCGGTCGGCGTCGACGGCGGGTGTGGAGACGAGCGTCTCGAACACCGTGCCGAGGCGGCGGGCCAGCGCTTGTCGGTCGCCGAGGAAACCGGTCATGGCGGCGCTGGTGGCTTCCATGCCGCCGGCGCTGACGTCCTCGCCGAACAGGTCGACGGCGATGGCCTGATATCCGCGCGCCGCCAGCCGGGTCGCGATGTCGAGTTGAGCGTCGCTGCGGCCCTCCATGCCGTGGAAGACCAGCACGGTCGGTGCCGCGGCGGCGCTGTCGTCCCGGACCAGCACGGCGTCGAAGTGTTTGCCGTCGATGGTGTGGCGCAGGGGAATTCGCTGCACGGTCACGCGGCAGACGTTGCCACGCCCGACCGGAATCGGACAGTGGGTTCGCTGCGCGCGTAACCGGCTGCGCCGGTCACGTCTCGCCCCAGCCGCCTTGCACCATCGTCTGGAATTTCCACCGCCCGCCCGATTTCACCAGCAGGTCTCCATAGCGGACCTGCTGGCTGTGCCCGCCGGCGGTGATGGTCGCGTCGGTGATCACGAACACCAGGTTCTCGTTGATGAAGTGGGGAGTGCGCACCGAGTCCATCGTGACCTCACCGGCCCCGCCGAGCTCGTGAGTCATCTGCGCGACGAACCTGTCCCGGTCGCACGACTCGGCCCGGCCGTCGGTGACCTCGTTGAGCGGGAACATTGCCTGATCGGCCATTCCGCCGATGTCCTTGGCCACGGTCAGCGCGTCGTAGTGGGCGAACCACTCCAGCACCTCCTCGACGTCGGCCGGCGACGGAGCGTAAGCACCACGGGCGGTCATGTGACCACATCCTCTCAATAATGACGTACAAGGTACACAGTACCTTGTACGGAAAAAGGGTGCGAGCGGTTACGATCAGCCGGATGAACAGGCGCGCAGCAGTTCCGGACCGGACCGGTGCGGGTGACCCGGTGCGCACACTGGAACTGCTGTGGCGTACGCGCGGCGACGCCCGCACGCACCGCGGTCCCAAACAGCGCACCACGGTCGACGCGGTGGTCGGCGCCGCGATCGAGATCGCCGACGCCGACGGACTCGGTGCGGTCACCATGCGGGCGGTCGCGACCAGGCTGGGCATCGCGACCATGGCGACCTACACCTACGTCCCGGGCAAGGCCGAACTGCTCGACCTGATGCTCGACACCGTCTACGCGCAGATGCCCCGTTCGGATCTGAGCGGAATGCCCTGGCGCACCAGGGTTTCGGCGATCGCCGCGGAGAACCGCGAGCTGCTCGAACGGCATCGGTGGGTGGCCGCGCTGGCGACCACCCGCCCGCCACTGGGACCGGGGATGATCGCGAAGTACGAGCACGAGCTCGGCGCGTTCGACGGTCTCGGTCTCAGCGATCTGGAGATGGACTCGGCGCTGACCTTCGTGCTGGGGTTCGTGACGTCGGTGGCGCGCATCGCCATCGATTCCCGGAACGCCGACGCCGACAGTGGCCTCAGCGACCGGGCGTGGTGGGAACGCGCCGAGCCGCTGCTGGCGAAGGTGTTCGACGCCGCACGTTTCCCGCTGGCCTCGCGGGTCGGCGCCGCCGCCGGGCAGACCCACGCCGCCGCGTACAGCGCCGAGCACGCCTACCAGTTCGGGCTGGCGCGTGTGCTCGACGGGCTGGCACCGGTGATCGAGGCCACAGCGCGGTAGCGACCACCGGCAGCCGGGTGAACGCGGCGCTGCTGAACTTCCTCGCGGAGGATTCTGCGCCCCCGGCAGGAATCGAACCTGCGACCTAGAGATTAGAAGGCTCTTGCTCTATCCAACTGAGCTACGGAGGCAACGCCGTGCAGTGTATCTCGCCGGGCGGCGGTTGACGGGCCCGGCAACGGCGACTAAAGCCGCCTCGGACGGCGGGGCCGCCGACTAGCGTGGTGCGCATGAGCAATGAGCCGGAACTGGACGCGGCGGGACTCCCGGAGGAACTCAGCCCGCTCGACCAGATCCTGCACCGCGGTGAGGCCAATCCGCGCACCCGCTCGGGCATCATGACCGTCGAACTGCTCGACACCACCCCCGACTGGGACACATTCCGCACGCGGTTCGAGTTCGCGTCGCGCAAGGTGTTGCGGCTGCGCCAGAAGGTGGTCACGCCCACGCTTCCCACGGCCGCGCCGCGCTGGGTCGTCGACCCCGACTTCAACCTCGACTTCCACCTGCGCCGGGTGCGGGTCCCCGAACCCGGCACCTTCCGGCAGGTGATGGACATCGCCGAGGTCGCGGCGCAGTCGCCGCTGGACATCTCCCGCCCGCTGTGGACGGCGACCCTGATCGAAGGGATGGAGGACGGACGCGCCGCGCTGATGCTGCACTTCAGCCATGCCGTCACCGACGGGGTCGGCGGCGTCGAGATGTTCGCCAATCTCTACGACTTCGAGCGCGAACCGCCGCCGCAGCGCCCCCCGCCGCTGCCGGTGCCGTCCGACCTTTCGCCGAACGACCTGATGCGCGCCGGTCTGAATCGCTTGCCCGGCACCATCGTTGGTGGCGTTCGCGATGCGTTGTTCGGGGCGGTCCAGGCGGTCGGGCATGTGGTGCGCGACCCGGTGACCCGGCTGGGCAGCGCGATCGACTACGCGATGTCCGGGGCCCGGGTCATCGGCCCGGTCGCCGACCCGTCGCCGATCCTGCGCCGGCGCAGCCTGTCGTCACACAGCGAGGCCATCGACATCGAGTTCGGTGCGCTGCACCGCGCCGCCAAGGCCGCGGGTGGTTCCATCAACGACGCGTATCTGGCCGGGGTGTGCGGGGTGCTGCGCCGCTACCACGAGGCCAAAGGCGTGCCCGTGGACTCGCTGCCGATGGCGGTGCCGGTGAATCTGCGCTCCGAGGCCGACCCCGCCGGCGGCAACCGGTTCGCCGGGGTCAACCTCGCGGCACCCATCGGGCGCGCCGACCCCGCGATGCGTATCCAGGAGATCCGGTCGCAGATGACGCGCAAGCGTGAGGAGCGGGCCATCGACGTGGTCGGAGCCATCGCCCCGGTCGTCAGCCTGCTTCCCGACACGGTGCTGGAGTCGATGGCGGGTTCCATCGTGAACTCCGACGTGCAGGCCAGCAACGTGCCGGTCTACGCCGGAGACACTTTCATCGCCGGAGCGAAGGTGTTGCGTCAGTACGGTCTTGGGCCGCTGCCCGGCGTGGCGATGATGGTCGTGCTGGTGTCGCGTTCGGGATGCTGCACGGTCACCGTCCGGTACGACCGCGCGTCGGTCACCGAACCCGACCTCTTCGCCCAGTGCCTGCTCGCCGGCTTCGACGAAGTGCTCGTCCTCGGCGGTGACGGCCGTGCCGTTCCGGCGACCTTCACCGTGCCGACCACGCCGGTCGAACAACCGGTCCGACTGAATGGAAGTGGCCCCCAGTGACATCGGCGACACCGGAGAACCGTCAACTGCGCCTGCCTGGTTCGGTCGCCGAAATCCGGGCCAGTCCCGAAGGGCCCCGGATCGGCGCGTTCTTCGATCTCGACGGCACGCTCGTCGCCGGTTTCACCGGCGTGGTGATGACCCAGGATCGGCTGCGCCGCAGGCAGATGTCGGTGGGCGAGTTCATCGGCATGGTCCAGGCCGGCCTGAACCACCAGCTCGGCCGGTCCGAGTTCGAGGACCTGATCGGCAAGGGCGCGCGCATGCTGCGCGGCAACTCGGTGGCCGACGTCGACGAACTCGCCGAGCGGCTGTTCGTCCAGAAGATCGTCAGCAGGATCTACCCGGAGATGCGCGAGATCGTGCGTGCGCACATGGCCCGCGGGCACACCGTGGTGCTGTCCTCGTCCGCGCTGACGGTGCAGGTGGAGCCGGTCGCCCGCTTTCTCGGCATCGAGAACGTGCTGAGCAACAAGTTCGAGACCGACGCCGACGGGTTGATCACCGGAGAGGTGCAACGGCCGGTCATCTGGGGGCCCGGCAAGGCCAGGGCGGTCCAGGAATTCGCCGCCGACCACGGCATCGACCTGGCGAAGAGCTACTTCTACGCCGACGGCGACGAGGACGTCGCGCTGATGTACCTCGTCGGCAACCCGCGCCCGACCAACCCGGCGGGCAAGATGGCCGCCGTCGCCGCCAAGCGCGGCTGGCCGATTCTGCGGTTCAGCAGCCGCAGCGGCTCGAGCCCCGCCTCGCAGGTGCGCACCGCGGTCGGTGTCGCGTCGATGGTGCCGATCGCCGCAGGAGCTGTCGGGATCGGACTGTTGACCCGCAGCAAGCGCACGGGGGTCAACTTCTTCACGTCGATGTTCGGCCGCACGCTGCTCGACACGATCGGCATCGAACTGCAGGTGCTCGGCAGGGAGAACCTGACGGCGCAGCGGCCGGCGGTGTTCATCTTCAACCATCGCAACCAGGCCGACCCGCTGATCGCCGGACGGTTGATCAACGACAACTTCACCACGGTCGGCAAGAAGGAACTCGAGAACGACCCCATCATCGGCACGATCGGCAAGATCCTGGACGCGGCGTTCATCGACCGTGAGGACCCGCAGAAGGCCGTCGAAGGCCTCCGCAAGGTCGAAGACCTTGCCCGCAAAGGTCTTTCGATCCTGATCGCCCCCGAGGGGACGCGCCTGGACACCACCGAGGTGGGGCCCTTCAAGAAGGGCCCCTTCCGCATCGCGATGTCGGTGGGTATCCCCATCGTGCCGATCGTGATCCGCAACGCCGAGGTGATCGCCGCACGCGATTCCAGCGCGTTCAACCCCGGCGTCGTCGATGTCGTTGTCTACCCGCCCATTCCGGTCGACGATTGGACCCACGAGAACCTGCCGGACCGCATCGAGCAGGTGCGTCAGCTCTACCTCGACACCATCAAGGACTGGCCGCACGACGAGCTTCCGGTGCCGGATCTGTACAAGCGTGCCGAACCGGTGAAGAAGGCGGCCAGGAAGAAGACCGCGGCGAAGAAGACCGGGGCGAAGAAGACCGGGGCGAAGAAGACCGGGGCGAAGAAGACCGCGGCGAAGAAGACCGCGGCGAAGAAGACCGCCCCGTCCAAGCGCTCCGGTGGCACGAAGGGCCGGCCGTGAAGGCCCGGGCCGACGACTTCGCCGCCTACACCGCTGTCGACGGCGCTCTGGTACTGGCGTCGGTGTCCTCACCCGCCGAGCAGGCGCTGCTGCGCGACTGGCTGGAAAGTCAGCGGCGCACACACCCCGAGTCGAAGATCGAAGTGCTCACGTTGCCCGTCGACGACGATCCGCCCGCCGCCGTGCTGGCGCAGCTGGTCGAGCTGCTCCAGGCCGACGACGACCGCTCGGTGGTGCCGGTGCGGGTGTTCTGGGTTCCGGGCGGCCTGCCGACCCGGTCCAAGGTCGTCGCGGTGCTGTCCGGGCGTGATACCTACCGCCCGCCCAGAGTCCTGCAACACGCGATCCTGAAACGGGATCCGTCCCGGGCCCGCGTGGTCGCCGGGGAACCGGCAAAGGTGTCCGAACTCCGGCAGCGCTGGAGTGAGACCACTGTCGCCGAGAACCCCAGGGAGTTCGCGCGTTTCGTGATCCGGCGGGCGATCCTGGCCATCGAACGCGTCGAGTTGCGACTGCTCGGCCCTGAGTACAAGTCGCCCCGGCTGATCAAACCGGAGGTGCTGACCTCGGCGCGGTTCCGTGAGGGGCTGGCGAAGATCCCGGGTGCCACCGTCGAGCAGGCGGGGGAGATGCTCGACGAACTCGCCACCGGCTGGAGCCGCTTCTCGGTCGACCTCATCCCGTCGCTGGGACGCGCGATCTTCAGTCGCGGCTTCGACCCGAACATCGACTACGACCGCGGCGAGGTCGAGTCGATGCGCCGCGCCCTGGAAGCCCACCCGGCGGTGCTGCTGTTCTCGCACCGGTCCTACCTCGACGGTGTCATCGTCCCGGTGGCGATGCAGGAGAACCGGTTACCACCGGTGCACACCTTCGCGGGCATCAACCTGTCGTTCGGTTTCATGGGCCCGCTGATGCGCCGCTCCGGGGTGATCTTCCTGCGGCGCAAGCTCGACGATCCGCTGTACAAGTTCGTGCTGCGCCAGTTCGTCGGCTACATCGTCGAGAAACGGTTCAACCTGTCGTGGGCGATCGAGGGAACCCGGTCACGCACCGGAAAGATGTTGCCGCCCAAGCTCGGTCTGCTCGCCTATGTCGCCGACGCCTACCTGGACGGCCGCAGCGACGACATCCTGTTGCAGCCGGTGTCGATCAGCTTCGACCAGCTGCACGAGACCGCCGAGTACGCGTCCTACGCCCGGGGCGGCGAGAAGACCCCCGAAGGGTTGTCCTGGCTGGTGAACTACATCCGGGCCCAGGGTGAGCGCAACTACGGCAAGATCTATGTCCGCTTCCCGGAAGCGGTCTCGATGCGCGAATACCTCGGCGAGCCGCACGGACCGTTGGCGACCGACGAGGCCGCCAAACGTCTGGCCATGCAGAAGATGGCCTTCGAGGTCGCGTGGCGCATCCTGCAGGTCACCCCGGTGAACGCGACCGGGCTGGTGTCGGCACTGTTGCTCAGCACCCGCGGCATCGCGCTGACCCTCGACCAGTTGCACCACACCCTGCAGGACTCGCTGGACTATCTGGAGCGCAAGCAGACCCCGATGACCAACAGCGCGTTGCGGTTGCGGACTCCCGAAGGGGTGCGGGCCGCGCTCGACGCGCTGTCGGGCGGGCACCCGGTGACCCGGACCGACGGCGGCCGCGTCACCGTGTGGAACATCGCCCCTGAGGACGAGTTGGAGGCCGCGTTCTACCGCAACTCCGTCATCGACGCGTTCCTGGAGACCTCACTGGTCGAACTGGCGCTGGCCTACGCCGCCCGCGCGGACACCGACCGGCTGGACGCGTTCTGGACCCAGGTGATGCGGCTGCGCGACCTGCTCAAGTTCGAGTTCTACTTCGCCGACTCGGCCGGCTACCGCGAGCACGTCGCACAGGAGATGTCGTGGCATGCGGACTGGGAGGACGACGTCCTGGCGGGCGGGGAGCGGATCGACGCGCTGCTGCAGGAGAAACGGCCGGCGATCGCGGGACCGCTGCTGCGCCCGTTCTTCGAGGCGTATCAGATCGTCGCCGACGCGCTCATCGACGCCCCGGCCGAGATCTCGGAGAAGGACCTGACGGCCAAGGCGCTCGGGCTCGGCCGGCAGTACGTCGCGCAGGGCCGGGTGCAGAGCACCGAGTCGGTGTCGGCGCTGCTGTTCGCGACCGCCCGGCAGGTCGCCGCGGACCAGCATCTGCTGGAGCCGGCCGCAGATCTGGCCGAACGCCGGAAGGCCTTCCGCGCGGAACTGCGCGGCATCCTCGGGGACATGGACGCGGTCGACCGCTGCGCGCGCAGGCAGTTCTTCGCCCGCGAGCGCAGGCCCCGGGAGCAGCACAACGACCCTGTGTCGTAGATCGCCCTGGAGAAGGTCATACGCTGGGCACATGACCTCTGCCGCCCGCACCGCGCCGATCGGTGTGCACCGCGCACCGGTGCCGGCGGTGCTGTACGGCGTCGCGGTGCTGGCCGGTGTCACCGCCGCGGCGCTGTCGGCGCTGTCGCTCGCCGAGGCGCTGACCGCCACCGGGCTGCCCGATCCCGGACCGGTGACCAGCTACGGCCTGCCGTTCGTGAGAGCCGCCGGCGAGATCGCGGCGGTGACCGCCACGGGCGCGTTCCTGTTCGCCGCGTTCATGGTGCCGCCCCAGCCGAACGGTGTCCTCGACGCCGCCGGCTACCGCGCGCTGCGCACCGGGACCGCGGCCGCGGGCCTCTGGGCGGTGTGCGCGGTGCTGATGGTGCCGCTGACGGTGTCCGACGTCAGTGGTCAGCCGCTGACGACGCGGCTGAGCCCGGCCGACATCTGGGCGGTGGCCGACCTGATCGACATCGCGGGCGCGTGGCGGTGGACGGCGTTGCTGGCGGTCCTGGTCACCGTCGTCAGCATTCCGGTGCTGCGCTGGTCCTGGACCCCGGTGCTGTTCGCCGGTTCGCTGCTCACGCTGCTGCCGCTGGGGCTGACGGGGCACTCGTCGTCGGGCGGCGCGCACGACATCGCGACCAACAGCCTGCTGATCCACCTCGTCGCCGGGGCGATCTGGGCGGGCGGACTGCTGGCGCTGCTGGCGCACGCGATGCGGGGTGGCGATCACGGGGCTCTGGCCGCGCGCCGGTTCTCGGCGGTCGCGCTGTGGTGCTTCGTCGCGATGGCGCTCAGCGGTTTGATCAACGCGCTGGTCCGGGTGCGGCCCGCCGACCTGGTGAGTACCGGCTACGGGATGTTGCTCCTGGCCAAGGCCGCGGCGCTGATAGCCCTCGGCGTGCTGGGCTGGCAGCAGCGCCGCCGGGGGCTGGCCGCGTTGCGCCACGATCCCGGTGCGCGGGGTCCGCTGATCCGGCTCGCACTCGTCGAGGCCGTCATCTTCGCGCTCACCTTCGGTGTCGCGGTCGCGCTCGGGCGCACCCCGCCGCCGCCCCCGCTGAACACGGATTTGTCGATCCCCGCGGTCGAGATCGGCTACGACCTCGCCGGCCCGCCGACGCTGGGGCGGATGCTGTTCGACTGGCGCTTCGACCTGGTGTTCGGCACCGCAGCGATCGTGTTCGCGCTGGTGTACGTCGCCGGTGTGATCCGGCTGCGGCGACGCGGCGACGCGTGGCCGGCGGGGCGGATCGTGGCATGGCTGCTCGGTTGCCTGGTTCTGCTGCTGGCGACGTCCTCGGGGATCGGGCGCTACATGCCGGCCATGTTCAGCATCCACATGGTCGCGCACATGCTGTTGTCGATGCTCGCGCCGATCCTGCTGGTGCTCGGCGCGCCGGTCACGCTGGCGCTGCGGGCCCTGCCCGCCTCCGGCCGCAACGACCCGCCCGGCCCGCGGGAATGGCTGCTCGCCGCGCTGCACTCGCGCGTCTCGCAGGTGCTGACCAACCCGTTCGTCGCGACCGCGCTCTTCATCGTCGGGTTCTACGGCCTGTACTTCGGCGGCATCTTCGATGCGGCCGCGGGCAGCCACTTCGCCCACCTGGCGATGAACCTGCACTTTTTGCTCAGCGGCTACCTCTTCTACTGGGTGGTCATCGGTGTCGACCCCACCCCGCGGCCGCTCCCGCCGCTGGGCAAGCTCGCGATGGTGTTCGCGTCGCTGCCGCTGCACGCGTTCTTCGGGGTGGTGCTGATGAGCACGCAGTCGGTGATCGCCGAGAGTTTCTACCGCTCACTGCAACTGAGCTGGCACACCGACCTGCTCGGGGACCAGAAGCTCGGCGGCGGCATCGCCTGGGCCGCGGGCGAGGTGCCGCTGGTGGTGGTGCTCGTCGCGTTGTTCGTGCAGTGGCGCCGCACCGACGAGCGGACCGCCAAACGTCTGGACCGCGCCGCCGAACGTGACGACGACGCCGACCTCGCGGCCTACAACAACATGCTGGCCGAACTCGCGCGCCGGGAGCGCGAGCGCGGCTGAGGCCACCAACGTCATATTTTCAGATGTTCAGATATTCAGGTCTTGTGTTAGCGTCGGTGTAGCGGGCCGGCCCGGGCGACACGATGCAGCACATCGAGGTCGTGGCCGGCCCGCATCGGCGGTGGGTGTCGTCATCCCCAATCCGCGATTCATCCACAGGCTGCGGCATCCCTCCGGCCGGCCCGCCGCCCGGTGTCGGCGGCCGAGCGCTCAATGGCGGTGTCATCGACGGATCGGGCACGGTGTCCGATCCGCAGCCAGGAAATCGAGAAAGGCACCACCATGTTCGAGACACCGATCACCGTCGTCGGCACCATCGTCACCGCCCCGGATCGCCGGTGGGTGGGCGACCAGGAGCTGTTCAAGTTCCGGGTGGCCAGCAATTCGCGGCGCCGCACCGCCGACGGCACCTGGGAGCCGGGCAACTCGCTGTACGCGACGGTCAACTGCTGGGGCCGCCTGGTCACCGGGGTCGGCGCCGGCCTCGGGAAGGGGGACCCCGTGATCGTTGTTGGCTATGTGTACACCAACGAATACGAGGACCGCGACGGTAATCGGCGGTCCTCGCTGGAGATCCGGGCCACCTCGGTGGGCCCCGATCTGGCGCGCTGCATCGTCCGCATCGAGAACCGCAGGCATCCCGAACCCGCGGCGCCGGCTGCCGACGTCGATCCGCAGGCCGGCGACAGCGAGGACCTCACCGACGGGCCCGATCCCACCGAGGACCCCCAGGCGCTGAAGCTGACCGCCTAGCGGCCAACGCCGTCGATGCGGCCGCGCCTAGGATGGGGCCCGACTATCGCGCAGTCCGACATGATCCCGCAGATCGAGTACCGGGATCGAGAAAGGCACATCGAAGGCAATGGCCGAATTCATCTACACGATGCGGAAGGTCCGCAAGGCGCACGGCGACAAGGTCATCCTTGACGACGTCACGCTGAACTTCCTTCCGGGCGCGAAGATCGGCGTCGTCGGTCCCAACGGGGCCGGTAAGTCGAGCGTCTTGCGGATCATGGCCGGCTTGGACCAGCCCAACAACGGCGACGCGTTCCTGCAGCCGGGCGCCACCGTCGGCATCCTGATGCAGGAGCCGCAACTCGACGAGACCAAGACGGTCCGTGAGAACGTCGAAGAAGGAGTGGCCGTCAAGGCCAAGCTCAACCGGTACAACGAGGTCGCCGAACTGATGGCCACCGACTACACCGACGAGCTGATGGAAGAGATGGGCAAGCTCCAGGAGGAGCTGGACGCCGCCGACGCGTGGGACATCGACAGCCAGCTCGAGCAGGCCATGGACGCGCTGCGCTGCCCGCCGCCCGACGAGCCCGTCACCCACCTGTCCGGCGGCGAGAAGCGCCGCGTCGCGCTGTGCAAGCTGCTGCTGTCCAAGCCGGACCTGCTGCTGCTCGACGAGCCCACCAACCACCTCGACGCCGAGAGCGTGCTGTGGCTCGAGCAGCACCTCGCCGACTACAAGGGCGCGATCCTGGCGGTCACCCACGACCGCTACTTCCTCGACAACGTGGCGGAATGGATCCTCGAGCTCGACCGCGGCCGCGCCTACCCCTACGAGGGCAACTACTCCACGTACCTGGAGAAGAAGGCCGAGCGCATCGCGGTCGCCGGCCGTAAGGACGCCAAGCTGCAGAAGCGGCTCAAGGACGAACTGGAATGGGTGCGTTCCGGCGCCAAGGCCCGCCAGGCCAAGAACAAGGCGCGTCTGGCGCGCTACGAGGAGATGGCCGCCGAGGCGGAGAAGACGCGCAAGCTCGACTTCGAGGAGATCCAGATCCCGACCGGCCCGCGGCTGGGCAACGTCGTGGTCGAGGTCGAGCACCTCGACAAGGGTTTCGACGGCCGCCAGCTGATCAAGGACCTGTCGTTCACACTGCCGCGCAACGGCATCGTCGGCGTCATCGGGCCCAACGGCGTCGGCAAGACCACGCTGTTCAAGACGATCGTCGGCCTCGAACAGCCCGACAGCGGCACCGTCAAGGTGGGCGAGACCGTCAAGCTCAGCTACGTCGACCAGACCCGTGGTGGCATCGACCCCAACAAGACGGTGTGGCAGGTCGTCTCCGACGGACTCGACTACATCGAGGTCGGCCAGAACGAGGTGCCGTCGCGGGCGTACGTGTCGGCGTTCGGGTTCAAGGGCCCCGATCAGCAGAAGCCGGCCGGCGTGCTCTCCGGCGGTGAGCGCAACCGGCTCAACCTCGCGTTGACCCTCAAAGAAGGCGGCAACCTGATCCTGCTCGACGAGCCGACCAACGACCTCGACGTCGAGACGCTGAGTTCGCTGGAGAACGCGCTGCAGAACTTCCCCGGCTGCGCGGTGGTGATCAGCCACGACCGCTGGTTCCTCGACCGCACCTGCACGCACATCCTGGCGTGGGAGGGCGACGCGGACAACGAGGCCAAGTGGTTCTGGTTCGAGGGCAACTTCGGTGGCTACGAGGAGAACAAGGTCGAGCGGCTCGGTGCGGATGCAGCGCGGCCCCACCGGGTCACCCACCGGAAGCTGACTCGGGACTAGTCTCGTCGTGCGGACCAGGTAACCGGCGCGGACGCGAACGCACGATCAACACCCAGTCAGGCGCCCGGTTGCGGCCAACGGCGGCCGGGGGCGCGTGCGAGTCAGGAGCGGCGAATGTCGTTGAATCCAGGTGCCATCACCGGCTCGGCCGGCCGAGCGGTCCCCGCGGAGGTCGTCGACCGGTTGCTTCCCGCCTACCTGGCGACCTATCGCGGGCCCCACGCCGGCGCCCCCGGCTCGGAGGGCGCCGTCACGGGTCCGCTGCGGCGGCCCGGGACGGACACGGTCGACGGTCCCGCACTGGTCGGGGCCCAGTACCGGCTCGGCGCGCAACGGCCGCCGGGAGCCACCCGGGTCGCGGTGTACGCCGCGGACGTCGAGGGCGGGTTCGGGCCTGCGCTGCAGGTGGTCACGGACAACGCGACCATGCTGATGGACTCGATCACGGTGCTGCTGCACCGCACCGGGGTGGCCTACACCGCGATCATGAACCCGATCTTCCGGGTTCGCCGCGGCGCCGGTGGCGAGCTGCTGGACATCGTGCCCGCATCGCATGCGACTTTCGGCGACGGCGTCGACGAGACCTGGGTCCATGTGCAGCTGGCCGGCTCGGTGGACCGGCGTGCGCTGGCCGAGGTCGAACAGCTCCTGCCGCGGGTGCTCGCCGACGCCCGGCAGGTCGCACTGGATTCCACCGACATGGCCGCCGCGCTGCGCATCCTGGCCGCCGAGCTCGACGGCGACTCCGGGCGCCGGTTCCCGAGCCCCGACCGCAAGGACGTCGCCGCGCTGCTGCGGTGGCTGGCCGACGGTCATTTCGTGCTGCTGGGCTACCAGCGGTGCCCGGTCCGGGACGGCGAGGCCACCGTCGACGCCTCCAGCCGGCTCGGCGTGCTGCGTCTGCGCCAGGATGTGCTGCCGCAGCTGACCAACAAGGACGAACTACTCACGTTGGCGCAGGCCACGATTCCGAGTTTCCTGCGTTACGGCGCCTATCCGCAGATCGTGGTGGTCCGTGAGCAGCCCGCCGACGCCGGGGCCGACGACACCGCCGCGATCGAGCACCGCTTCGTCGGGCTGTTCACCGTCGCGGCGATGAACGCCAATGTGCTGGAGATCCCGTTGGTCTCCCGGCGCGTCAACGACGCGCTGGCGATGGCGCACCGGGACCCCAGCCATCCGGGACAGCTGCTGCTCGACATCATCCAGACCATTCCGCGCGCGGAGCTGTTCGCACTCAGTGCCAGGGGCCTGCTCGAGATGGCGATGGCGGTGGTCGACCTGGGGTCGCGGCGGCGCACGCTGCTGTTCCTGCGGGTGGACCCGCTCGCGCACTTCGTGTCGTGCCTGGTGTACCTGCCGCGTGACCGCTACACCACGGCCGTGCGGCTGCAGATGCAGGACATCCTGGTCCGCGAGCTCGGCGGCGTCAGCATCGACTACGCCGCCCGGGTCAGTGAATCCCCGTGGGCGGTGGTGCATTTCACCGTGCGGTTGCCGGAGGGGTCGCGCAGGCAGGACGTCGACGTCTCCGAATCCAACGAGTCACGCATCCAGGATCTGCTGACCGAAGCCGCCCGCACCTGGAGTGACCGCCTGATGGGCGCCGTCGCCGCCGGCAGCGCGGTCGACCACGCCACCGCCGAGCATTACGCGTCGGCGTTCTCCGAGGTGTACAAGCAGGCGATCGAGCCCGGGCGCGCTCTCGAGGACATCGCGATCATCGAAGAGCTGCAGGACGATTCGGTCAAGTTGGTGCTCACCGACGGTGACGGCAGCACCGACGAGGGGGTCGCGGTCCTGAACTGGTACCTCGGTGGCCGGTCGGCGTCGCTGAGCCGGCTGCTGCCGATGCTGCAGTCGATGGGTGTCGTGGTGCTCGAGGAGCGGCCGTTCACGGTGACCCGCCCCGACGGCCTGCCGGTGTGGATCTATCAGTTCAAGGTGTCGCCGCACCGCGGCGTCCCGGAAGCCCCGCCCGGCGCGGAGGGCGAGGCCCGTGCCCAGCGTTTCGCCGATGCCGTCACCGCCATCTGGCACGGCTACGCCGAGATCGACCGGTTCAACGAGCTGGTGCTGCGGGCCGGGCTGACGTGGCAGCAGGTGTCCGTGCTGCGCGCCTACGCCAAATATCTCAAGCAGGCCGGGTTCTCGTACAGCCAGTCCCACGTCGAATCGGTGCTCAACGACAACGCCGGCACCGCGCGCTCGCTCATCGAGCTGTTCGAGGCGTTGTTCCGTCCGGTCGAGCAGAACGCCGGCGGCGCCAACCGCGACGCGCAGGCCGCCGCCGCCGCGGTCGCCGCCGACATCGACGCGCTGGTCAGCCTCGATACCGACCGGGTGCTGCGGGCGTTCGCGTCGATGATCCAGGCCACCCTGCGCACGAACTACTTCGTCACCCGCCCGGACTCGGCGCGGGCGCGGAACGTGTTGTCGTTCAAGCTGGATCCCGAACACATCGACGAGCTCCCGTTGCCGCGGCCGAAGTTCGAGATCTTCGTGTACTCGCCCCGCGTGGAGGGGGTGCACCTGCGGTTCGGCTTCGTCGCCAGGGGCGGGCTGCGCTGGTCGGACCGCCGCGAGGACTTCCGCACCGAGATCCTGGGGCTGGTCAAGGCCCAGGCGGTGAAGAACGCGGTCATCGTGCCGGTCGGCGCCAAGGGCGGCTTCGTGGTGAAGAACCCGCCGGCGCCCACGGGTGACGCCGCCGCCGACCGCGACGCCACCCGCGAGGAGGGCGTGGCCTGCTACCGGTTGTTCATCTCCGGCCTGCTGGACGTCACCGACAACGTCGACAAGGTCAGCGGTGATGTCGTCACCCCGGCCGAGGTCGTCCGCCGCGACGGTGACGACGCGTATCTGGTGGTCGCCGCCGACAAGGGGACCGCGACGTTCTCCGACATCGCCAACGATGTCGCGAAGTCCTACGGGTTCTGGCTGGGGGACGCGTTCGCCTCCGGTGGATCGGTGGGTTACGACCACAAGGCGATGGGGATCACCGCCAAGGGCGCGTGGGAATCGGTGAGGAGGCATTTCCGCGAGATGGGTGTGGACACCCAGACCGAGGACTTCACCGTCGTCGGGGTCGGCGACATGAGCGGGGACGTGTTCGGCAACGGCATGCTGCTCTCCAAGCACATCCGGCTGCTCGCCGCGTTCGACCACCGGCACATCTTCATCGACCCGAACCCCGACGCCGCGACGTCCTGGGAGGAACGCAAGCGGCTGTTCGACCTGCCGCGCTCCAGCTGGGACGACTACGACAAGTCGCTGATCAGCGCGGGCGGGGGAGTGTACAGCCGGCAGCAGAAGTCGATCACGGTCAGCCCGGAGGCGCGGGCGGCTCTCGGCCTCGACGACGCCGTCACCGAGCTGACGCCGCCGGCGCTGATGAAAGCGATCCTCAAGGCGCCCGCCGATCTGCTGTGGAACGGCGGCATCGGCACCTACGTCAAGGCCGAGACCGAAGCCGACATCGACGTCGGTGACCGCGCCAACGACGCGGTGCGCGTCAATGGAAATCAGGTGCGCGCCAAGGTGATCGGCGAGGGCGGCAACCTCGGCGTGACCTCGTTGGGGCGCATCGAGTTCGACTTGTGCGGCGGTCGCATCAACACCGATGCACTCGACAACTCGGCCGGGGTGGACTGCTCCGACCACGAGGTCAACATCAAGATCCTGATCGACTCCCTGGTCACCGCCGGCAAGGTGGCGGCCGAGGACCGCACCGACCTGCTGCTGTCGATGACCGACGAGGTGGGCCGGCTGGTGTTGGCCGACAACGAGAGCCAGAACGATCTGATGGGCACCAGTCGGGCCAACGCGGCCAGCCTGCTGAACGTGCACGCCCGGATGATCAAGGACCTCGTCGCCGAACGGGGGCTCAACCGGGAGCTGGAGGCGCTGCCCTCGGAGAAGGAGATCCGGCGCCGCACCGACGCCGGGCTGGGGTTGACCTCACCGGAGCTCGCCACGCTGATGGCCCACGTCAAGCTGGCGCTGAAGGCCGACCTGCTCGACGGCGACCTGCCCGACCAGGAGGTGTTCGCCTCCCGGCTGCCGTCGTATTTTCCCGCCACTCTGCGCGAGCAGTTCGGACCCGACATCCGGGCGCATCAGCTGCGCCGCGAGATCGTCACCACGATGCTGGTCAACGACGTCGTCGACACGGCGGGCATCTCGTATGCCTACCGCGTCACCGAGGACGTCGGGGTCGGGCCCGTCGACGCGATCCGCAGCTTCGTCGCCGTCGACGCCATCTTCGGCGTGGGACGGGTGTGGCGCCAGATCCGGCAGGCGGGCCTCAACGGGGCGCCGGTGGCGGTCACCGACCGGATGACGCTCGACCTGAGGCGGCTGATCGACCGGGCCGCGCGGTGGCTGCTGAACTACCGCCCGCAGCCGTTGGCGGTCGGCGCCGAGATCAACCGGTTCGCCGAGAAGGTGGCGGCGTTGGCACCGTCCATGCCGGAGTGGCTGCGCGGTGACGACAAGGCGATCGTCGCCAAGGAGGCCGGTGAGTTCAGCTCCCACGGCGTGCCTGACGACGTCGCGTACAAGGTGGCCTCCGGGCTGTACCAGTTCAGCCTGCTCGACGTGATCGACATCGCCGACATCGTCGACCGCGATCCGGCCGAGGTCGCCGACGCGTACTTCGCGTTGATGGATCACCTCGGCACCGACGGACTGCTGACCGCGGTGTCCCGACTGTCACGCAACGACCGGTGGCACTCGTTGGCGCGCTTGGCGATTCGCGACGACATCTACGGGTCGCTGCGAGCGCTGTGTTTCGACGTGCTGGCCGTGGGGGAGCCCGACGAGAACGGCGTCGAGAAGATCGCCGAGTGGGAGATGACCAACAGCTCCCGGATCAGCCGGGCGCGGCGCACCCTGACCGAGTTGTACGAGAGCGGGGAGCACGATCTGGCCACCCTGTCGGTGGCGGCCCGCCAGATCCGGAGCATGACGAGAACCAGTGGAACGGGATCGAACGGGTGACGGGTCAACAAGGGTTCACCGCGCCGGTGCACGTGCGGTGGTCGGACATCGACATGTACCAGCACATCAACCACGCCACCATGGTCACGATCCTCGAAGAGGCCAGGATCCCGTTCCTGCGTGAGCCTTTCGGCGACGAGATCACGACGATCGGTCTGTTGATCGCCGAGGTGAACATCTCCTACAAGGCCCAGCTGAGGCTCATCGATTCGCCGCTGCAGGTGACGATGTTCGCCAAGCGGGTGCGCGCGGTCGACTTCACGGTGGGCTATGAGGTGCGCTCCGTCGGCGCAGCGCCGGACTCGCGTCCCGCGGTGACCGCCGACACCCAGCTTGCCGCGGTGCACATCGAAGAGCAGCGGCTGCAACGGCTGTCGGAGGCGCAGCGCGAGTATCTGCAGCGCTGGATGCGATGAACACCGACCGCGGGTTGTGGCTCGGGCCGGGGTCGCGCACCGCGCAGCAGGAAGATCTGACCAGGTTCGCCGAGCGCGTGCTGCGCCTCGACGAGGCCGGCATCGTGCGCCTGCGCCGTCGCGACGACCACTCGGTGGTGGCCTGGGCGGCTACGGGGTTCGATGTGCTCGCCAGCCGGGTGGTGACGGGCCGGATCGCGCCGGCCGATCTGTGTGCCGGCGCGGACGCGCTGTTGTGCGGGTTGGGCGACGTCGCGGCCGACGGATACGTCGACCCGGGCTTCGCGATGGATTCGGCCTGGCGTGGCGCGCTGCCACCCGACACCGGTTTCGTCCACCTCGACGACGTCCCGGCCCGTGTCGTGCTCGACCTGGCGCAGCGCGGCACCAGCCTGGTCAAGGAGCACTCCGGGGGCCACGGCCCGCCGGCGTCGCTGCTCGATCAGGAGGTCGTCGCCGTCACCTCGCCGCAGGACAACGTCGGCGTGCCGATGCGTTGCGTGTTCGCGCTGACGGCGATGGGGTTCCTCCCGCAGTCGCCGGCCGGGGACCGGTTCGCGCCGGAGTCGGTCGGCGCCGACGAGGTGGTGCGGGTGCGGACGACGTCGGCCTGGCTGCGCGTCGACGCCCGGTTCGGCAGTGTGTACCGCCGCCGCGGTGATCCTGCGGTGGTGCTGCGCTGAGCCCCGGTCAGAACGCCGAATTGACCATCGACTGGGCGGCCATCTCCAGATAGGCGATCAGTTCCTGGCGGTGCAGGTCGTCGAGGGTCTCGGCGTCGATCTCGGCCACCGCTGTGTGCATGCAGCGCAACCAGGCGTCCCGTTCGAGGTACCCGATCCGGAAAGGCGCGTGGCGCATCCGCAGCCGCGGGTGACCGCGCAGATCGGAATACGTGCGCGGACCACCCCAATACTGCTCGAGGAACATGCGCAGCCGCTCCTCGGCGCCGTCGAGGTCGTCCTCCGGGTAGAGCGGCCGCAGGATCTCGTCCTCCCGCACGAGCTGGTAGAACCGCGACACCAGGGTGCGGAAGGTGTCGTGCCCGCCCACCGCGTCGTAGAACGACTGCTGCTTGTTCTGCGCGTCCATCGCCTCCATTGTGGGCCATCGCCGGATCAGGCCGCCTCAGCCGGTCCGGCAGGCGGCCGGTCACGCGATGTTCATCGGACTGACCAGCGAACACCTGCAGAATTGCCGTGCGATCGATCAGAATCCATGGTGGACTGTCCGTCGGAGGACGTATGGCGCAGCGTAAGAACGGACGCGGCCACCGGCATCACCGGGCCGCGGCGGGCTCATCCGGGCCGGCATCGGTCTCGGCGTCGCGCGCCCTGCACAGCGTCACCCCCACCACCGACACCGCACCTCCGGCCTCCCACGACGCGTCGATCTGGGGCCGCAGGCGTGTGCTTCTGCTGAACTCGACGTTCGAACCTCTCACGGCGCTGCCGATGCGCCGCGCGGTGATCATGCTGATGTGTGGCAAGGCCGACGTCGTCCACGACGACCCGGTCGGGCCGGTGATCCACTCGGCGACCCGCTCGATCGTCGTCCCGACGGTGATCCGGTTGCGCACCTACGTCCGGGTGCCCTACCGGGCCCGCATCCCGATGACCCGCGCGGCGCTGATGCACCGGGACCGTTTCCGCTGCGCATACTGCGGGGGGAAGGCCGACACCGTCGACCACGTCGTCCCGCGCAGCCGCGGCGGTGCGCACTCCTGGGAGAACTGCGTGGCGGCCTGCTCGTCGTGCAACCACCGGAAAGCCGACCGCCTGCTCAGCGAGCTGGGCTGGGCCCTGCACACGACGCCGCTACCGCCGAAGGGGCAGCACTGGCGGCTGCTGTCCAGCGTCAAGGAACTCGACCCGGCCTGGGTGCGATACCTGGGTGAGGGAGCGGCCTGACCCGGCGGTGGGATACGGTTTGCGCGTGAACTCAACAGCTCTTGCGCATGCAAGTTTCGTAGTGGTCCCGCTGGCGCTGGCCGGGCTTCTGTCGCTGTTCATCTTCACCAAGAAGGGCCCGCATCCCGAGACATTCGACATGTCCGAGAAGTGGACGCACGAGCCCATCTTGTGGGCGGCCGATGAGCCGAAGGACCACGGCCACGGCGGTCACGGTTCGCACCTGACGATCGGAGGTGGCGCAAGTGGTAAGTGGTGAAGTGACCAGGGCAGGCGCGCTCGACGTAGCGGAACTTCCCTACGGGTCGGCGATCACCGCCAGCGGACGGATCTCGGCGGTCACCGAGCCCGGCGTGCTGTCGGTGCAGTACCCGTTCCCGATCAAGGACCTGGTGGTCCTCGACAACGCGTTGAAGTTCGGGTCACGCGCGGCCAAGGCGCGTTTCGCCGTGTACATCGGTGACCTGGGCGCCGACACCGCCGCCACGGCCCGCGAGATCCTGGCGAAGGTGCCCACCCCGAACAATGCGGTGCTGCTCGCCGTCTCGCCGGACCAGCGCGCGATCGAGGTCGTGTACGGATCCGAGGTCAGGGGCCGCGGCATCGAGGAGGCCGCTCCGCTCGGCGTGTCCGCGGCGGCGGCGTCGTTCAAGGAGGGCAACCTGATCGACGGCCTGATCAGCGGTGTCCGGGTGCTCTCGGCCGGGGTCTCGCCCCGCTGACGTCTCCGCGAACGTGCATTCCCGGTAGCCGTGCCCGGCAGTCGTTACCGTGAGTGCACGTTCGCAGTCAGTTCGGCGCGGATCCGGACGTAGCGTTCGAGGAACCGGCGTTCATCGAGGCGTTTGCGCCGCAGCCAGCCGGTGACCTCGTCGTTGCACTTGCTCGCATTGCACGCCGCGCAGGCCGGCACCACGTTGTCGATCGTGTAGCGGCCGCCGCGGGAGATGGCC
>NZ_LMVQ01000561.1 GCF_001545925.1 Mycobacterium sp. NAZ190054
CCAGGAGGCCGCCACGGCGGCAGCGGAGTTCGAGGTCGAGCAGAACATCAAGGACGTCGAGACCAACCGTGCCAAGCTCGAGGACGGCGGCGTGGTGTTCAGTGAACTGACCCCCGCAGCGGTCAGGGAGCTGCAGGCGCAGGCCCAACGGATCTGGGAGCAGTACGCCGACGACTTCGACCCGCAGATCATGGAGCAGATCCGGTCGACCCTGGGCGCGCAGTGACGACAGCGGCGGTGCGGACCGCTGCGTCCAAAGGTGGTCTGCGCGGCTCGGTATGGCGGGTCAGCGAGGCGGTCGCGCGCGTCGAGCTCGGACTGGCGACGTTGGGCCTGATGGCGCTCGTGGTGTTGGTGCTGCTGCAGGCCGGTGCCCGGGTCGGGCTCGACCTCGGGTTGGCCTGGCCGGGTGAGGCCAGCCGGTACCTGTTCATCTGGTCCTCCTTCCTGGGAGGTGCGGCGGCGGTGCACTGGAAGGAGGAGATCCGTGTCGACGTCATGACACCGCTGGTCGAGCGGTTCGTGGCGCCGCAACGGGTTTCGGCGGTCGTTCTGCAGGTGCAGCGGGTGTCCGCGTTCGTCGGCGCCTGCTTCCTCACCTATTTCGCGGTGCTGTGCTACCAGCAGGTCGCGTTCTTGCAGGAGATCGAGAGCCGGTCACTGGTGATGGGCGTGCCGATGTGGACGGTGGCTGCCGCGCTGCTGGTCTCCTGTGCCACCGGTGCGTTCCACTACGTCGCCGTCCTGCTCAACGAGCCGCTCGCCGACGAGCTTCTCGGCAAGACCGACGACGACGGTGGCACCACCACCGCCACCGCCGAAACGGTGGCGCCATGAGCCCGATCCTGCTGCTGGTGTTCTTCGTGTTCCTGCTGATGGTGGGGTTGGCGCTGAAGGTCCCGATCGGCATCGCGATCGGCGGTGCGGCGGTGACGACGCTGTTGATCGCGGGCGCCGACATTCGCGAGACACCCCAGGTCGCGACATCGGCGCTGGACTCCTTTCCGCTGCTGGCGATTCCGGGTTTCGTCCTGGCCGGGACGCTGATGGCGCGCGGCGGGGTCTCGGAGGCCATCGTGCGGTTCGCGGCCGCGTTCGTGGGGCACGTGCGCGGCAGCATCGGGGCCATCGCCGTCACCGCCTCGGCGTTGTTCGGAACGGTCTGCGGGTCCTCGATCGCCACGATCGCGGCGGTGGGCGGGTTCATGATGCCCGAGATGGACCGGGCGGGTTACGAACGCCGCTACAGCGCGGCGCTCATCGGAGCGGCCGGCTTCATCGGGATCCTCATCCCGCCGAGCGTGCCCGGCATCCTCTACGCGGTCACCGCCGGTCTGTCGATCGCCGACGTCTGGATGTCGACCGTCGCACCGGCGCTTCTGCTGGTCGTTGTGTTCTGCACGCTCAACTACTTTCAGAGCCGGCGAGGTCAGGACCGCGCCGCGCGCCCGGCGCTGAGCGCCTATGTCGCCGGCATCGGTCAGGCGACGTGGCGGGTGTTGCCGGCAATGGTCATGCCGGTGCTGATCTTCGGCGGCATCTACGGGGGCATCTTCACCCCGACCGAGGCGGCCGGGGTCACCGCGCTGTACGGGTTGGTGGTGTCGGTGTTCGTCTACCGCGGCATCAAGGCCCGCGGACTGTGGGGTGTCTTCCGCAGCTCGGCACTGGTCAGCGCGATCCTGTCGGTGCTGATCGCGTTCGCGAGCATCGCCGGCAGGATGGTGACCAACCTGCAGATCCCGGCGTCGCTCAGCGAGTTCGTGTCGGCACACATCGGCAGCACGCTGATGTTCCTGTTGATCACCAACGTGATCCTGCTGTTCGTCGGCATGTTGCTCGAGACCAACACGAGCATCCTCGTGCTCACCCCGATCTTCGCCACGGTGGCGGCCGCGATGGGCGTCGAGCCGCTGCATTTCGCCGCGATCATGTTGCTGAACCTGGAGATCGGGATGATCACGCCGCCGTTCGCCGGCAATCTCTTCCTGTCCTGCCGGCTGGCAGGGGTGCGGCTCGATCAGGTGATCAGACCACTGCTGCCGTATTACGTTGCGTGCCTTGCGGTGTTGACGCTGACGACGCTGTGGCCGGCCTTCAGTCTGTGGTTGCCTGAGCGGTTCGGATGACCGCCGACCGCGCCGTGCTCGACGCCTTCGCACACCTGGTCGCCGCGTCGGGTCGGGTGCGTGACGCGCTGGTCACCGTCGGCGGCGACGTCGAGACGATGACGGCATGTGCGCGCCGCCTCGACGAGGTGGCGGACACGCTGCGGCAGGCGGCGATCGCGCCGGGGGCCCAGGACGTCCTCGCAACGCACAACCCGGACCCGCGATACGGCGTCCGCAGTCGTGGCCTGGTGCCCCGACACGAGGTGCACGTCGACGACGGATGGCGGTTGGTCGGCTCGACGACCGTCGAGCGGCACTTCGACGGGGTGGGCGCGGTGCACGGCGGGGCGATCGCGATGCTGTTCGACGACCTCCTCGGTCGCCTGGCGAACTCGGCGGGTCGACCCATGGCCCGAACGGCGTACTTGCACGTGAACTTTCGCGCACCGGTGCCGTGGGGCACGCCATTGACCTTCAGCTGTCGCATCGCGCAGATCACCGGCCGCAAGAGGTTCCTGGAAGGTGAGCTCACCCGTGACGGTGAGCTTCTGACGGACGTGAACGGGCTCTGGGTCGAGCTCAGACCGGCTGGCTGCGCGTCGGGGCCGCCGCTGCCCGGTAGTGCGCGATGAGTCCGGCCTTGGCGAGCTTCCCGGTGGGTGTACGCGGCAACTCGTCGACGAACTCCACCTGGCGCGGCACCTTGTACCGCGCCAGCCGGGTGGCGAGGTGGTCGATGATTCGTTGTGCCAGTTCATCTCCCGGCTGGTGACCCGGCGCGGGGATGACGAAGGCCGTCACCCGCTCGCCGAGGTCGTCGTCGGGTAGCCCGATGACCGCGACGTCGTCGACGGCCGGATGCAGGGCCAGTTCGTCCTCGATCTCCTGCGGGTAGATGTTCACCCCGCCGGAGATGATCATGAACGCGGCGCGGTCGGTGAGGTAGAGGTACCCGTCCTCGTCGACGTAGCCGATGTCACCCGGCGTGGTCCAGCTCGGATGCAGGGGATGCTGTGCCTTTTTCGTCCGGACCGGGTCGTCGTGGTAGACGAACGGCACCTCGTCCCGCGCGAAGTACACGGTGCCGGTGGCGCCCGGGGGAAGTTCTGCGCCGCTGTCGTCGCAGATCTTGATCTCGCCCAGCACGGCGCGGCCCACCGAACCCGGGTGCGCGCACCACTCGGCGCTGGAGATCATCGTCACCCCGGCGGCCTCCTGCGAGGCGTAGTACTCCTCGAGCACGGGCCCCCACCAGTCCATCATCGCGCGCTTGACTTCCACCGGGCATGGCGCCGACGCATGCACGGCGCACCGCATCGAGGAGACGTCGTAGCGTTCCCGGACCGCCGACGGCAGCTTGAGCATCCGCACGAACATCGTCGGCACCCATTGACTGTGTGTGCACCGGTGACGATCGATGGCCGCAAGGGCGGTCTCGGCGTCGAAACGTTCGAGCACCACCACGGTGCCGCCGAGAGACAGCACCACGATCGCGAACCGCAGGGGCCCGCCGTGGTAGAGCGGAGCGGGGGACAGGTAGACGGTGTGCTCGTCGAAGCCGTAGTGCGGGCCGAAGGTGGCGACCATCGGGTCACCCGGCTCGTGCACCTCGCGGTCGGGCAGCGGGGGCCGGATGCCTTTGGGAATCCCGCCGGTCGTGCCCGACGAGTAGAGCATGTCGGCGCCGCGTGGCTGGCTTTCCAACGGTTCGGTCGAGACACCGGTCAACGCCTCGTCGTAGTCGGCGCATCCCGGTACCGGGCCGCCGAACGCCAGACAGATCTCCAGCGTCGGCGTTCCGGCGGCCAGTGCCGCGGCCAACGACCCGCACGCGGCCGAGGCGATGAGTGCGCTCGGCCGGCAGTTCCGCAGCACCGCGAGCGCCTCGTCCGGGCACAGGTGGTAGTTCAGCGCCGTGATGTACAGGCCGCTGCGCACCGCCGCCCAGTACGCGATCAGGCACATCGGGTCGTTCGGTGACACCAGGACGATGCCGTCGCCCTTCCGCAGTCCCTGTTGGTGCAGAAAGCGGGCCAGCCGCGCCGATTCGCGTTCGAGTTCGGCGTAGGTCGTCACCGCACCCGAACCGTTCATCACGATGGCCGGGTGGTCGGGGCGCAGGGCCGCGTGGTGTCCGGGGTACACGATGTCCCTTCTCAGCTGCTCGCCAGGAGCGTGGCGACGGGGGTGGGCGCGAGTTCGACGTGCGCCCCGATTCGTTCGACGGCCTCGGCCACCGGGAGTGCGTCGATCACCGCGGCGCGCGAAGGCGCGAGGGCACGGGGTGTGCCCAGCAGCGTGACCGCGGCGACGTGCCCACGATCGGCGGTGATCACGACCGTGCCGGCGTCCACCGCGTCCAACGTCAGGTGGTGTCCGCCGACGTGCGGGTCACCGATCACCTGAATTCGAGTACCGGCCTGATCGGTCCACACGTATGGCGGGCCGATGGTCGGGAACTCGGTCGCCTGGTCTTCCGGCGCGTGGTCGTCTGGGCTGGGGTCGTCGACTCGGGCCGCGATGACCGCCGCGACGACTTCGGCCTGCTCGATCGCACGGGTCCAGTGCTGACAGCGTGAGCGCACGCCGGTGCCCAGATCCGTCCATGCGGCGCTGTCGCCCACGGCGTAGACCGTCGAGGTGCCGATCACCCGGCCGTCGCTGTCGCAGGCGAGGCCCTGCTCGAGGTTGACCTGCAGGAGCGGGCGCGCGGCGTCGTCGGCGTCGAGCAGCCAGTCGAGGGCCGGCCGCGCGCCGATCGCGACCAGGGCGTGGTCGGCCGACACCCGGCTGCCGTCGTCGAGTTCCAGTTCGATCCCGTCGGCACCGGTGTGCCAGGACTCCACCCACCGGCCGGTGTGGATGCGCACACCGCGTTCGCGGTGGCGGGCGGTGAGCAGCGCTCCGCCGACCGGCCCGAGTGCGCGCATGAACGCCTGCGGACCGGCCTCGACCACGTCGACGTCGAGTCCGGCATCGCGGGCGGCGGTGGCGACCTCCCCCCCGATCAGCCCCGCACCGACGATCAGCAGTGAGGATGCGGTGGTGAGCGCGGTGCGCAGGCGCAGGGCATCACCGAGGGTGCCGACCGTGTGCACGCGCGGATCGTGCGGTTCGTCGCTCAGGTGGTGCGGACGCGATCCGGTGGCGAGCACGACGAAATCCGCCTCGACGCTCTGCCCGTCGGACAGCCGCACGCCGTTCGGACTGAGACCCGTTGCGCGGCAACCAGGTCGCAGCTCGATGTCCAAGGCGGCGAGTTTCTCCGGCTGCACCAGCGTGGCCCGGGCGGGCTGCCACGTTCCGGTCAGGATCTGCTTGGTCAGCGGCGGACGGTCGTAGGGGAGGTCGGTCTCCTCACCGAGCAGCACCACCTCACCGCGGAATCCGCGACGCCGCAGCGCGACGGCGGTCCGGACACCGGCCACCCCGGCGCCGATCACCGTGACGCGCGACTGACGGGCTGTCTGAGGTCTGTCCATGTGTGAGCCCCTTCGGAATTTCGACCAGGCTGTCACTGCGGTCACGCCACTCTATGCACGAACGCACGCTCGGTCAACGCTTGGATTAGTAACAGTTTCAGTGGTTGACCGAGCGTGCGTTCGGGTGTTTTGATGGCGGTGCTTGGACAACGTTCGCCAGAAACCCCTACCCGGAGACTTCACATGACGCAGACCGGCGCCCCGCAACTGCGGGACGAGCTCGACCAGGTCAACCTCGTGGCCCCTGAGCTCGCTGCGAATCCGTTTCCGTACTTCGAGTTGCTCGTCGAGCACGCCCCCGTGCTGTGGAACAGGCGGATGAAGGCGTGGTTGCTCTCTCGCTACGACGACGTCAGCGCGGCGCTGCGGGACCAGACGTTCGGGTCCGACCGCATCGGTCCCTACCTCGCCACCCGGGTCTCACCCGGGGACCGCGAACGATTCGAGCGGATGTTCGACATCCTCGGACGGTGGATGGTCTTCCTGAGCCCGCCCGACCACACGCGTCTTCGCGGTCTCGTCCACAAATCCTTCACCCCGCGCCGGGTGCGCGCACTTCAGGGCAAGGCGGAATCGCTCGCACAGGGACTCGCCGACGACGTCAAACGCCGGTTGGACGCGGGCCAGACGGTCGACCTGATGGCGGACTTCTGCGTGCCCCTGCCCGGTCAGATGATCGCGGAGATGTTCGGCGTGCCGGTCGAGGACGGCGTCCGGCTCAAGGCATGGGCCGAGGAGCTCGGCCTGTTCATCAACGGGTCGCTCGCCGACCCCGAACGCAACGAACGTGTCGCCGTGGCGATGGCCGAGTTCGAGCGGTACCTGCTCGACCTGGTGGCCCTCTACCGTCGCGAGCCCGCCGACAACATCCTGTCGGGTCTGGTCGAAGCCAACGACGACGACGGAACACTGTCGGAGATCGAACTCATCGCGACGTGCATGCTGATTCTCGACGCCGGCTACAAGACGATCCAGAACGCGATGGCCAACGCCATCTACCAGCTGAGGTCCGCACCGGACGACTGGGCGCGGATGGGTTCCGATCCCGCCGTGGCGGTACCCGCGGTGGAGGAGTGTCTGCGTTTCCTGGGCCCCGGCAACGTGATCGTGCGGCGCGCCGCAGCCGACATCGCGCTCGGTGATCAGGTGATCGAGCAGGGCAGCCGGGTCTACCTGCTGACCGGCGCCGCCAACCGCGATCCGCGGCGCTTCGAGGATGCTCAGAGGTTCCGCATCGACCGCCGCGAGAACCCGCACCTGATGTTCGGTCAGGGCATCCACTTCTGCCTGGGCGCCTCACTGGCGCGGATGGAGTTGGTGGCGGGGCTGACGACGCTCACGCGGACCATCGAGCGGCCGGAACTGGCGGTGCCGGAAGGGGATCTGAGCTGGCATCGCATGTTGATCCTGCACGGGCTGGACCGGCTACCGGTGCGGAAGGCGGGATCGTGACCGCGGACGGTGACCTGCCCGAGGTCGAGGTCGACACGTCGACCTGCGTCGGATCCACCTGGTGCACGACCATCGCCGCGCGGGCATTCGTCATGGGCGATGACGGTAAGGCGCATGTGGCCCGCGTCGAGGACGCCAGCCTCGACGAGCTGCGGGAAGCCGAGGAGAGCTGTCCGGTGAGCGCCATCCGGGTGCTGGCACGGACCACGAACGAAGGAGCATGACGATGGTGACCTTCCCGAACCGCATCACCGGCTATGCGTCGTACGTGCCGGCGAATGTGCTGCAACGGTCAACGGTCGCAGCCGCATTGGGCACCAACGGCGGCGGACGGGGAGCCCGCGCCGTCGCCGGCTACGACGAGGACCCGATCACGATGGCGGTGGCCGCCGTGCGCCGACTGCCGTCCGCGGTCCGCACCGGGCCGCTGTACTTCGCGACGTCGTCGCCGCCGTTCCTCGACAAATCGAACGCGACCGTGGTGCACACGGCCAGCGGCGGTGACGAATGGGACCTCACGGTGGATCTCGGCGGCCTGCGCGGCGGCTTCGCCGCACTCACCACCGCCGCCGCGACCGGAGGACTGGCCGTGATGGGTGACCAGCGTTCGGGACGGGCCGGTTCCTCGGACGAGGTCGACGGCGGTGACGGCGCCGCGGCCTTTGCGTTCGGCACCGATCCCGACGGAGCCGTCGCCGAAATCATCGGCACCGCATCGGTTTCGCTCGAGCTGATGGACGTGTGGCGCATCCCCGGCGCGGCGCACGCCCAGACCTGGGAGGAGCGCTTCTCTCAGCACGTGCTGAGCGAGGCCGTGCGGCAGGCCGTCGCCGAAGTCGGCAAGGACAGCGGGTACACCGACGCCCCGACGACAACGGTGGTGGGCACCCCGAATCGGCGGTTCGCCGCCGGCACCGCCGCCTCGGTCGGATCGACCGGCGGGAGCGACGTGCACACCAGCCACCGCGACGCGATCGGATACTGCGGTGCCGCCGACATCGGGCTGCTGCTCGCGGCCGCGCTCGACTGCGCCAAGGCCGGCGACGTGATCCTGGTGCTGAGCGCCACCGGCGGCGTGGACGCGATGCTGGTGCGTGCGCTGGTCGACGGCCCCGGAACGCGTTCGCTCGACGGGCGGCGCGACATCAGCTATCCGAGCTTCCTGACCTGGCGCGGGCTGCTCGAGCGCGAACCCACCCGCAGACCCGAACGCCCCGGTGTCGCCGCCCCTCCCGCGTACCGCAACGCCGGCTGGAAATTCGGGCTCGAGGGCAGCCGGTGCCGATCGTGCGGAAAGGTGTACCTGCCCGCCCACCGCGTGTGCGGCAATTGCGGTTCGCTCGACGACACCGAGCCCTACCCGGTCGCGGATCTGACCGGCACGGTCGCCGCGTTGAGCACCGATTCGGTCTCCGACAGCCCGGCTCCGCCGGCCTTGGCGGCCGTCGTCGACTTCGACGGTGGCGGCCGGGTCCTGATGGAGGTCGCCGACGCGACGGCCGACGACCTCGCGCTCGGCGACCGCGTCGAGTTGACATTCCGGCGCACCTACCAGGTCCGCGGGACACCCAACTACTTCTGGAAGGCGCGTCCGGCCACCGGCCGGCACACCACCGAGAAAGGATCGGCACGATGAGCGGCAGCCTGCGGGACAGGATCGCGATCGTCGGGATGGGGTGCACCAAGTTCGGCGAGAACTGGGACGCCTCCGCCGACGACATGGTGATCGACGCCGCCCACGGCGCACTCGCGTCGGTGGACGGCCTGACGAAGTCCGACATCCAGGCGTTCTGGTTCTCCACCCTGGCCTCGTACCACTCCGGTCTGCCCCTGGCCAAGGCGTTGAAGGTGGAGGCGCCGGTGACCCGGGTGGAGAACTTCTGCGCGAGCGGGTCGGAGGCGTTCCGCAACGCGGCATTCGCCGTCGCGGCGGGGGTGTACGACGTCGCGATGGCCGTCGGTGTCGAAAAGCTCAAGGACAGCGGCTTTTCCGGCCTCACACTCGCCGAGGCGCCCGGCGACAACACGGCCGCGGAGGTCAGCAACCCGGCGGCGTACGCAATGCTGCCCGACGCCTACGCGCAGCATTACGGCGTCGACCGGGGCCAACTGCGCGACGCGCTGACCCACATCGCCTGGAAGAACCACAGCAACGGTGCGCTCAACGAGCTGGCGCAGTACACCTCGGTGGTGCCGAAGGAGAAGATCGACAAGGCGCCCCGGGTCGCCGGCGAGCTGAGCGTGTTCGACTGCTCGGGCGTCGCCGACGGTGCCGCAGCGGCGATCATCGTGCGCGCCGAGGACGCCTACAAGTACACCGACCGCCCGATGTTCCTGAAGGGAATGTCCCTGCACGCGGGCAGCAGCGAGGGGATGGCCACCGCCGGGCACCAGCACATCAGCTTCCCCGAGGTGATCGCCTGTGCCGCAGAGGCCTACGGGCAGGCCGGCGTCACCGACCCGGCGAGGCAGATCTCGATGGCCGAGGTCCACGACTGCTTCACGCCCACAGAGATGATCCTGATGGAGGACCTCGGTTTCTCCCGCCGGGGTGAGGCGTGGAAGGACGTGCTGTCCGGCCGCTACGACCTCACCGGTGAACTGCCGGTCAACCCGGACGGCGGGTTGAAGTCCTTCGGTCACCCGGTCGGGGCGAGCGGTCTGCGAATGATGTACGAGCTGTGGCTGCAGTTCCGCGGCGAGGCGGGACGCCGCCAACTCGACAATCCCCGGCTCGGGCTGGCGCACAACATGGGTGGCCTGCCCGGTGAGTTCATCTCGTTCATCTCGATTTTCGGGGCTACTCTCGACGACGAGCCTGCCGCCTCGACGCCCGCGGGAGCCAGCCGATGACCGAACGTCCGCCCGGCGTCCCGATGCGCGAGGTCCGCCGAGTCCTCGTGGTGGGCGCCGGCCTGATGGGCAGCGGGATCGCGCAGGTCGGTGCGCAGGCCGGCTTCGACGTCGATCTCGTCGACACCTCCGACGCCGCGCTCGCCGCCGGTGAAGCCCGGATCGCCGACAGCCTGACCCGCTTCGTCCGGTCCGGAAGGCTCTCCGAGCACGACGCCACACGGACCCGTGCCCGGGTGTCACTCGGCACCGATCTCGAAAGCGCGGCGCGCGGCGCGGACCTGGTGGTCGAGGCGATCGTCGAGGAGCTCGCACCCAAGCAGGAGCTGTTCGCCCGGCTCGGTGACTGGTGCGACCCCGACGTCGTGCTCGGCACCAACACCTCGCAGTTCCGCATCGAGAGCGTCGGCGCCAAATGCCGCAACCCCGAGCGGGTCATCGGCGTGCACTGGTCGAACCCGCCGCCACTGATGATGCTCGTCGAGATCATCCTGGCGGCCGGCACGTCGCAGTCCACCCTGGACGCCACCCAGCGCTACCTGACCGCCAACGACCGGCAATACGTGGTGTGCCGCAAGGACGTACCCGGTTTCATCTCCAACCGGATGAGCACCGCGCTGTTCATGGAGGCGGCCCGGCTCGTCGACGAGGGCATCGCGACCCCGGCTGAGATCGACGCCGTCGCACGACTCATGTACGGCCACAAGATGGGGCCCATCACCACGCTGGACCTCGCCGGTCTCGACACGGCGCTGAAGGTGGCCACCGCACTCACCGAGCACTACGGGGGCGACCGCTTCGCGCCGCCGCCGATCCTGGCCAAGCTCGTCGCCGACGGCCGGTACGGCCGCAAGTCCGGCGGCGGCTTCTACGCAGAGGAGCAGTCATGAGTGACCCGACCCAGGACCGCGTGCTGATCGCCGCGGCCGTCGAGTTCGCCGAATCGGGATACTCGGCGGCCACGGTGCGGCGCATCGCCGAGCGGTGCGGCATGTCCACGGGCAGCCTGTTCAACCGCTTCGCGAGCAAACGTGAGCTGCTGGTCGCCGCGGTCGCGGAGGGCACGCTGGGGGCCGATGCGTTGGTGCGCGCCCGGCTCGAGGGCGTCACCGATCCGCTGGAGCGGCTGCGCAACCTGGTGGTGGCCCACCTGGAGGCGCTGCACGGCGAGTTCAGCGCCTTCACCCGGGTGGCGCTGCACGAGTTCCACCTCCTCGACGACGTGGAGCGCAAGCGCGTGGTCCGCGTCCGCGACACCTACGAGAAGTTGTGGCAGAGCGTGATCGACGAGGGGGTCGAGGCGGGCCTGTTGTCCGACGACCCGTTGCTGCGCCTGTTCCTGCTGGGTGCATGCAACCACACCCTGCTGTGGTACCGGCCCGACGCGGGAATCACCCTCGACGAGTTGGGCTCTCGATTCGTCCTGCTGGCCACCCAAGGTGCTGCCGCACCCCCGTGGGCCGGACAGCGCTCGGAGTTCCGGTTGGTGGAGGGCGTCCTGTGAGCGCGTCGAACGGCAATGCCGCGCCCGGCGGGATCCGGTTGGACGGTCGGCGTGCCGTGGTCACCGGAGGCGCCAAGGGGATCGGTGCCGCGATCAGCCGCCAGTACGCCGCGGCCGGTGCGCAGGTGGCCGTCTGGGGCCGCGACCGCGTGGCACTGGAGAAGATGGCCGCCGAAGTCGGCGGGATCGCCGTCACCTGTGACGTCACCTCGACCGAGTCGGTGCGGGCCGCCGCCGCCCAAACCTACGAACAGCTCGGTGGCATCGACGTACTCGTCGCCAACGCGGGCCGGCCCGGTGAGAGCGTCCGGTACGAGGACGTCGAGGAGGCGGTCTGGGACGACGTGATCAACACGAACCTGACCGGAACGTGGCGGTGCATCCAAGCCTGCATACCGGGGTTCAAAGAACAACGACACGGCAAGATCATCATCGTCTCGTCGCTCGGCGCGGTCGCCGGGATGTCACGCGCCCCGGCGTATTCCGCGGCCAAGACCGGCCTGCTGGGATTGTCGCGCAGCACGGCGGCGGCGCTGGCCCGCTACAACGTGCAGTGCAACGCCGTGCTGCCGGGCTGGGTGGAGACCGAGATGACCGTGCCCGAGTTGGGCAACGACGAGATCCGGCCGCGTCTGATGGAACGCAGCATCGCGCGCCGGCACGCACAGCCCGACGAGATCGCCGGTGTCTGCCTGTATCTCGCGTCGTCCGCCTCGGATTTCCACACCGCCGACGCCATCCGCGTCGACGGTGGCTACCTGATGGCGGTCTGAGGCCCGGATGGAGGTCACAGAACTCCCGGTTCGGGTCGTCGCCCGCGAGGAACCCGCCGCCGGTGTGGTCGTGCTGCAACTCGCCCCGGACAACGGTGACCTGCCGCCCTGGGAGCCCGGCGCGCACGTCGACATCGTCAGCGCTGAGGGGGAGTGCCGGCAGTACTCCCTGTGCGGGACCGGCGAATCGGCGGTGTACCGCATCGCGGTGCTCGAGGAGCCGAAGGGTCGGGGTTTCTCGCGGCTCATCCACCGCGAGGCGGTGGTGGGCTCGCGGTGGCGGATGCGGGGTCCACGGTCGAACTTCGCGTTCCGACCGGCCCGGCGCTACATCTTCATCGCCGGTGGTATCGGCATCACGCCGCTGCTGCCGATGCTCGCGGCGGCCGAGGCCGCGGGCGCCGAATGGACACTGCACTACGGTGGCCGCTCCCGCGCCTCGATGGCGTTTCTCGACGAACTGGTGGTCTACGGCGACCGGGTGCGGGTGCTGCCGCAGGACGAGGTGGGTCTCCTGCCGGTCGAAACCGTGCTCGCCGAACCGGCCGACGACACGCTGATCTATTGCTGCGGACCCGAACCGCTGCTGAGGGCGGTCGAAGCAGGCAGCGGGGCCTGGCCCGCCGGCGCGCTACGGGTCGAGCGGTTCACACCCCGCGAACTGGAGGGTCCTCTCCGCGACACAGCTTTCGAGGTCGAGCTGCGCCGGTCGGGTCAGACGATCACCGTCGAACCCGGGACGAGCATCCTCGAGGCCGTCGCGAATGCCGGTGTCCCCACGCTGTCGGCATGCCAGGAGGGCACCTGCGGTACGTGTGAGACGGCGGTGCTCGACGGTGTCCCGGACCACCGGGACTCGGTGCTCGATCCCGAGGAGCGCGCGGCGGGCGACTACATGATGATCTGCATCAGCCGGTCGTGCACCGACCGCCTGGTGCTGGATCTGTAGACGCCGCACTCGGTTTCAGGTCAACGAGCGCAGGCCGGCCAAGGAGGCCGCCCAGCCCCGGGTGAGGCACCACCGGTCCGACGACGCGGTGATGATGCGGCAGCCGCTGTCGAGCCACCGCCGTGCCCCGTCGGCGATTCCGGCCACGTCGTCGAACAACACCGCCACCGTCTCCGCACCGGCGGCGGTGGCGGCGGCCGTCACCCGCGCCAGCGCGGCGACGACGTCGGGGTGGGTGACGTCGCCGTCGAGGCCCATCGCGACGGCCAGGTCGAACGGCCCCAGCACCACGGCATGCAGTCCGGTGGCGACGATGTCGTCGATGTTGTCGACCGCCTCGGGGGTCTCGATCAGTCCCCACACCATCACCTGCTCCTCGGCCCACGCCCGATAGTCGGGCCAGGGGATGGCGCCGTGCCCGGTCGCCGGCACCGTGGGGCATGCACCGCGCGTTCCCCGCGGCGCGTACCGGGCCGCCTGCACCACCCGCCGTGCGTCGTCGGCGGTGCGCAGATCGGGCACCAGGACGCCGTGGGCACCGGCGTCCAGCAGATGGCCGACCAGTTGCGGCGACGGGCCGGGGAGGCGCACCACCGGCGATGCGTCGTGGGCCCCGATCGCGCGGATCAGTGTCGCGGCCTCGGCGACCGAGTGGGACCCGTGCTGCATGTCGATGACCACGAAGTCGTAGCCGGTCGCCGCCGCGGCCTCACCCGCTTCGGCGCTGCGGGTCTGGACCCAGGTGCCCCAGGCGGGCCGGCCGCCGGCCAGCGCCGCGCGGACACGGTTGGGGGACAGTTTCGTGCGCATCGCTGCTCCTGCTCTCTGCTCAGAGGTCGACGACCCGTACGGCACCGGCGGCGACGCGGTTGTCCAGTACCGCGTGCCAGCCGCGCTGCAGCGCCGCGGGACCGGCGCTGCGTTCGATGCGGACGGACGCCGCCAGGGTGGGCAGCGCGGACCGGTAGTCGGAGGTGAACTTCTCGTGCAGCACGCCGGGGCCCCACTGCTTGCCGCGGACCTTCAAATGCTCTGGCGCGAACCAGAACTCGGGCGCGCCGGCGGCACCGTTGGGTGGAATGCCCTCGTGGTGCGTCAGGCCCACCACCACCTCGCGCAGCAGCGAGGAGCCCAGGCCGGCGCGCAGCGTGGCGCGCAGGTCCGAACTGCCGGCGAGGTCGACGTAGAGGCTGGTGCCGACCGGCGTCAGCGCGTCCAGGTCGTCGTAGGAGATCACCTCGTCGTACACGCCCAGGCCGGTGACGTAGTCGCGGTTGGCCTTCGACGTCAGCCCCACCACCCGGGGCCCACCCTGTCGGCCCGACAGCAGCAGCGCCGCACCGTAGGCGGTCTTGCTCGACGCCGACGACATCAGTACCCGGTCCACGGCCAGCGCGTCACCCGAACCGAGCCAGTCCGCGAGCGCCCACGACGTGATGAACAACGGGCGGAACACGGTTTGGAGGTCCTCGCGATCGGGTGGATACCACCCGGGGTCGTGGGTGGTGGCGAGGTAGTTGCTGTAGGACGGCGGGAGCTCACCGCGGGCGCCGCGCACATCACGGAACCGCCCCTCGGCGACCATTTCCGGCCGCACCACCGCATGCCCGGCCGACGGCACGAACCCGTACCACCGGCTTCCAGGCGCGACGCCGTCGGCCCGGCTGGCGACGACATCGGCGAACCCCCACATCGGCGACAGGCCCCACCCGGGTTCCTCGCACGGAAAAAAGTCCCAGTAGCGCAGGGTTTCGCCCAACTCGGCGTACGCCGTGGTGTTCGCGGTGATGGCGACCAGGCTGGTGCGCAGCACCGCTTCACCGTCGCCCGGTTCCGGCACCGCAGCCTCGTGCAGGCGGGTCCGGGTCGGGTCGGTGCGGTGGATGCGCAACTCCCACCCGGCGGTGGACCCGTTCATCGGGCCACCACGAAACCGGCGGCCTGCCGGTCCCAGGTCGCCGGCTGCACGCCTCGTCGCCGCAGTTCCACTTTGCGCACCTTCTGGGTCGGGGTCATGGGCAGTTCCTCCAACAGGTCGACGTACCGGGGGACCGCGAAGTACGGCATGCGGCCCTCGCAGTACCGCAACAGGTCGGCCGGATCGGGGGCCTTGCCCGGCGCGGGCACGACCGCCAGGAGCACGTCGTAGTCGCCGACGTCGGACGGCACGGCCACCGCAGCACACTGCTGGACGTCGGGATGGTCGCTCACGGCGGCCTCGATCTCGGCCGAGGAGATGTTCTCGCCGCGCACCCGGATCGAGTCGCCCATCCGGTCGGCGAAATGCAAATGGCCCGTCGCGTCGAGCGATCCGGCATCGCCGGTGTGAAACCACAGGTTTCGCCACGCCGCAACCGTCGACTCCGGGCGGTGCCAGTAGCCGCGCATGAACCCGTTCGGCACCCGGGGCCGGATCAGGATCTCGCCGACCTCGCCCGGCGGCAGTGGTTCGTCGGTCTCGGGGTCGGCGATGATCACCTCGAAGTCCGGCACCGGCCGGCCGCTGCTGCCGGGGACGACCGGCTCGTCGTGACGCCGGAACGCGACCATCCCCACGTCGGTGAGGCCGTAGCCGTCGATGCAGGTGACCCCGAAACGGCGTTCGAAGTCCCGCACGATGGCGGCCGGCGCCGGAATCGTCTGGACGATCCGCAGCGGGTTGTCGGCGTCATCGGGGCGGGCCGGCTGCCGGTGGAGGAACTCCGTCATGACCCCCAGGGTGTTGGTGATCGTCGCGCCGACCGAGCGCACCTGGTCGAGCCACCTGGAGGCGCTGAACTCCGGCCAGATCGACACCCGGCCACCCACCATCAGCGGAGCGACGACCTGCAGAACCTGTGCGTTGCTGTGAAACAGCGGCATACAGCAGAAGAAGACGTCGGCGCCGGTGGCGCCGGTCGCGTCGACGTAGTTGCGGGCGGTCACGCACCCCTGGCCGTAGGTGAACATGATGCCCTTGGCCGGCCCGGTGGTGCCCGACGTGTAGAACACCGCGCTGAGGTCACCGAGGCCGGCCGGTCGCATCCGTTCGATCGGCCGGCCCGCGGCCACCTCGGCCGCCGCGACGGTCCGGACGCCGGCCGGGAGCGCCGCCCCGTCGCAATCGTCGGTGCCGACGACGACGACCGTCTCCAGTACCTCCGGAAGGTCCACGGCCGCCAGGTGTTTCAGGTACCGGCCATCGACGACGAGGACGCGTGCACGCGCGTCGGCGAGGACGTGGCGCAGGAACTCACCGCGCAGGAAAGTGTTGACCGGTACTTCCAGCGCGCCGATCGCATTGCACGCGAACCAGGTCCGGACCAGGTCCAGGCCGTTGGGCAGCATGACGAGCACGGTGTCGCCGGGCTCGACACCGATCGCGGTGAGGCCCCCGGCCCACCGTCGTACCTCGTCGTGGACCTGACCGTAGGACAGCGCTTCCTGGTCGGTCCACTGCAGGAACGGCCGGTCTGCGTCGTGTCGGGCGCGGTGTTCGAGCGCCTCGATCAGTGAAACCGTGCGCAGGTTCACGATCGGCTCCTTCCGATGCCGCGGTGTGGTCAGGGGCGGGCTTCCTCGACGGCGGCGAGCAGGTTGTCGATCACGTCGGGCCCGAACGTGTCGCGGGCCTGGTCGTAGACCGGCTGCACACTGTCGCGCCACACGTCGAACTCTTCGTCGGTCGGCGTGATGACCTCGATGGACTGGGCGATCTCGTCGAGCGCCGCCTGGGTGCTGGCTCGCGACGCGGCCCGCTGGTCCAGGCTGGCGGCCTCGGCCTCTTCCTGCAGGACCGTCTGCTGCTCCGCCGACAGCGTGTCCCACGTGAGTTGGGAGACGCAGAACACGGCAGTCGCGTAGGTGTAGCGGGTGTCGGTGAAGTACGGCTGGACTTCGGCGAAGTTGGAGTCCCGGAAGAGGATCACACCGTTCTCCTGGCCGTCCACCGTCCCCTGCTCCAGCGCCGTGTAGAGCTCGGGGAAGGGGATGGCTGTTGCTTGCGCGCCCCAGGTGTCGAAGATGTCGATCAGAAGGTCGGAGCTGGGCACCCGGACTTTGAGGCCCGCGACGTCGGCGGGTGAGCGGACCGGCCGGACGCTGTTGCTCAGCGCGCGGAACCCGTTCTCGACGAACTCCAGGCCGTGGATGCCGTTCTGCGCCAGCGTCTCCTTGTCGAACTGGGCGATGAAGCCGTCACCGTAGAACAGCGCGTCGGCTTCCTCCTCGTTGCTGACCAGGTAGGGCAGGTTACCGAGTTGGACCCGGGTGCCGAACCCGCTCGACCCCTGGCTCAGGATGGCCGCTTCCTGGCTGCCACTGTTCAGCGCGGTCGCCATCTCCTCGTCGCTGCCGATCTGACCACCCGGGAACACGTTGACGGTGACCGAGCCGCCGGTACGCTCGCCGACCGCCTCGGCGAAGGCGTCTGCCGCGTTGTCGATCTCGGACCCGTCCGGGAACACGTGGCCGAGGTTCATGGTGACCGGAGGTCCGGCGGCAGCGCCACCGGCGTCGCCACCACCCCCGCCCCCTCCGCAGGCGGCGAGCACCAGGCTCGCGGTGGCGAGAAGTGCCGCCGTGCGGCGCGCTCCGGTGATGTTCATGTGTCATCTCCTCTGATGATTCGATCCGGGCGGGTGGGTCTGGCTGGGGTCAGCGGAAGAACAGGACCATGTCGGGGAACAGGTTGACGAGGATGAGGACCGGCACCGCCGCCAGTGCCAGGAAGACGACGGTCGGTTTGGTCATCCGCGAGAACGACGCCGAACACACCTTGGCGGCGACGAAGAGGTTGGGCGCCATCGGCGGGGTCGACAGCGAGATGCCCATGTTGACGACCATGATGACGCCGAAGTGGACGGGGTCGATCCCGAGTTGCACGGCGATCGGCACCAGCAGCGGCGCCAGGATGATGATGGTGGTGTTCTCCTCGACGAACAGCGCGACCGCGGCGATCACGATGTTCGCCAACACCAGGAATACCAATGTGTTGGAGGCGTGTTCGGCCACCCACTCTGCCAGCGTGGCGTTGACCCGTGACAGCGTGAGCCAGCGGGAGAACAGGGTGCCCGCCGCCAGGATGATCAGCAGCCCGGCGGTGGTGACGGCCGCCTCGCGCAGGGTGCGGGCGAACTGCGGCACCGTCAGCGAGCGGTAGACGACGAAACCGAGCAGAAGCGCCGCGACGCAGGAGATTGCGCCCGCTTCGGTCGGTGTGAAGACGCCGCCGTAGATACCGCCGAGCACCAGGACGGGCAGCAGCAGGGCGGGGACGGCCGGCGGGAAGGTGCGGCGAAGCCGACGTTGCGCGCGTTCGGTCGCGTCCAACTGGTTGTCGCGCAGCAGGTTCGGCATCCGTCGCGCGATGACCAGATGCACGACTGTCAGGGTCACGATCAGCAGCACGCCGGCGCTGATGCCCGCAAGGAACAGATCCCCGATGGACGTGCCGGTCGCGATTCCGTAGACGACCATCGGAATACTGGGCGGCAACAGGATTCCCAGCGTTCCCGACACCGCCGTCAGTGCACCGATGTACTGCGTGGGATATCCGTCGCGGCGCATCTCGGGGGACAGGATGGAACCCATCGCGGAGACGGTGGCGACCGACGAGCCGGAGATGGCGCCGAACACGGCGCTGGCATAGATCATCGTGAGCCCGGCGCCGCCCTTGATCCAGCCGGTGAACGAGCCGACGAACCGCACCAAGCGGGTCGACACACCGGTGTGCTTCATCAGGACACCGGCCAGCAGGAAGAAGGGCACGGCCATCAGTGGGAAGGAGTCCATGCCCGCGAACATGATGGCGGGCACCGACTGCAGACTCTGACCGAGTGAATCGAGCCCGAGGACGGAGGCCAGACCGAACGCGGCGAACACCGCCACGCCGGACAGCAGCAACAGAACAGCAAGAAGAATCGGTACGGCGATGACCATGGTTACCGTCAGGTGTTCCTTCCCGGTCTTTCGAGCTCAGGGCGTCGGTATGCGCGGCGTGGCGGGGTTCAGGTCGCCGGTGCGGTGAGACTCTCCGGCGAGTCCTCGGGGGTGGTGATGATCCGGCGCAGGAGAACGCACGCACAGACCAGGACAGCGAGTGCGGCACCGATGAAGATCGGGACTCGCGACCAGAAGATCCGCAGCCCGAGTGCCGGTGACTGTTGCTGCGAATGCCACAGTCCGGCAACGAATTCGTAGGCCAGCACCGCCAGCACCGCCAGGAAGACCAGCTCCATGAACAGGGCGAAACGCGCCAACCACTCCCGGGCACGGGCGTTGTGGATGAACTCGTTGGCCACGTCGAGCTTGATGTGGTCGGAGTACCGCGCCAACACGGGCAGCCCGAGAAAGACCATCGTGACCATGGACAGCCGCGCCAGCTCTTCGGTTCCGCCGACGAGGAAGTTCAGCCAGTACCGCGACGCCACCTGGAGTGTGGCGGCGACCAGCATCGCCAGCAGCATCATCGCGATCGTCCACCCGCAGACCAGCGCGATCGACGTGCTGATGACGTCGAGGACCCGGGCCACCCGCTGCAGACGCACCTCCCGTGTGTTCGGGCGCTCGCCGGGAAGTGAGGCGCTGACGTCGGCCGTCGCGGACTCGGTCACCGATTCGTCTCCTTCCGACGTAACGATCGCTCGGGAGCTGGTTAGTTATCCTGACCCTGTCAGACGGGATAGTGTGGTGTCAATCACGAGACGTGGGCAATTGTGGCACTGCAGTGGGCTGCCGTGCTGTTGATGGTTCCCGGGCAAAGGAAACATCCCGAGCGAGATGTGCGCTAAGGTGTTCATCTTTACCGAACATGCTAGGAGGCTCGATGTCGCAAAGCCCCGTGCGCGCCGGCGAGGGCGACCTGGCGACGGCCCTGGGCGCGCGGATCCGCGAGGCCCGGGCGACGCGCGGCCTGACCTTGCGCGAACTCGCCGCCCAACTCGGTGTCAGTCCGGCCACCATGAGCGCCGTCGAGCACGGCCGCACCGGTGTCAGCGCACTCCGCCTGACCGAGATCGCCCGCCTGCTCGAGGTGTCCACCGACGAATTGCTCTCGCCCGTCCCGATGCAGGATCGCGCACCCGACGATTCCGGCGTCGCCGACACCACCTCCGACTGGCGTCGCTATGACCCGCTGAAGCTCGACGCCCCGCTGATGGCCGCGCTGGAGGCCTTCCTCGAGGTGGGATACCACGGGTCCACGGTGCGCGACATCGCACGGCGGGCCGAACTGTCGGTGCCGGGGATCTACCACCACTACGCGAGCAAACAGGAGATGTTGCTCAAGATCCTCGACATCACCATGGCCGACCTCATGCGCCGCTGCGAGTTGGTCCTCGCCGAGGCCGATACCACCGTCGACCGGTTCAGCCTGATGATCGAGAACCTGGCGTTGTACCACACGCATCGACGAGAACTGGGCTTCATCGGCGCCAGCGAGATGCGCAGCCTGGAGGAACCCGGCCGTTCCCGGATCGTCGCCATGCGTAACGAGATTCAACACATGGTGGACACCGAGGTCGAGCGCGGACACGAGGAAGGCCTGTTCGCCGTCGACGCCCCGCACCTGGCGGCGCGAGCGGTGGTGACAATGTGCACCGGACTCGCGCAGTGGTACTCGCCGTCGGGGCCGGCCACGGCCGAACAGATCGCGCGGTGTTACGTCGGGTACGCGCTGAGTCTCGTGCGCTACCAGGGCTGACACCGTGGGTGACGCGGCGCAGGGTCGGCCGACTGATGCCGTACGCGTCGCCACCATCGCCGGGATCCTGTTCGGGTTGACCGGGTTGGGCAGTGCCGGCGTGGCGGTGACCGTGCCCGTCGTCGCCGAGTCGTTCGGTGTCTCCGTCTCCCACGGGTCGTGGATCCTGACCACCTACGCGATCACGCTCGGAGTCGCTGCCGCCGTGTACGGGCGGGCCGCCGACGCCTACGGCATCCGGCGCGCGCTTGCGGTCGGCGTCAGCCTGATGGCGCTCGGGGCCGTGCTGGCAGCGGTGTCGCCGTCCTACCCGATGCTGTTGTGCGCCCGCCTCATCCAGGGCGCCGGGGCGTCGTCGGTACCCGTTCTGGTGGTCGCGCTGATCAGCGCCCGGTTCGACGGTCCGCTTCGCGGTGTGGGGCTGTCCCGGCTCATCGGCACGGCCATCACCGTCGGCGCCTCGGGCCCACTGCTCGCCGGCTTGCTCGAGTCGGCCGCCGGCTGGCGCGTCGTGATGTGCCTTCCCGCGCTGGGCCCGTTGTTGGTGCTGGCGCTGTGGCGGGTGACCCCGACCGACCGAGTCCGGGGGAGCATGGATCTGCTCGGCGGATTCCTGGTGGTGGTGACCGCCGCAGGCGCGATCCTCACCATCCAGTCGCCGGCGTCCGGGCTGGTGCTGTGCCTCGTCGGGCTGGCGCTGCTGCTGGTCGGCGTGCCAAGCCTGGTCGCCCGTGTTCGAGTGCGCCCCACCGGGTTTGTACCGATGGCTGTGCTGCGGACCCGCGGATTGCTGCGGGTGATGGTGGCCGCCAGTGTCGTGCCGACA
>NZ_LMVQ01000562.1 GCF_001545925.1 Mycobacterium sp. NAZ190054
AGTGGCCGACGAGTCCTCTGATCCCTCCGACGAGACCCGGATCCTCCGGCGCGCTCCGCTGACCGGCTCCCAGCCCGCCCTGTCTGCCCCTGAGTCCTCCTCTGAGCCGCCGACTGGCATCCTGCGCCGCCACCCGACCGGCGAGCAGCCTGTCGCGTCCGTCGCCGACCCGGTTACCCAGTACGTCCCGCGCGCCAAACCCGTCGCGGTCGGGCCGCCGCGCCCGCCCCGCGCCGACGCCAGGCCCGCCATCGCCACCGCGGTGCTGACGATCGTGTCGGGATGGGCCACCGGCGTCATCGCCACCGACCTCATCGCCGGGTGGTGGGCGACGGACCCGTTGTTCTGTGTGGCGATGGGATTCCTGGGCGCGGTGACTGCCGCGGCGTCCATCAGCGGGGTGATCGCGCTGCTGCTGCGTCGCCCCAACGCCCGGCTGCTGATCGTGGTCGGCGCCGTGATCGCGATACTGATCTTCGCCAGCCTGTTCGTCGCCGGCGCGAAACTTCCCACACTGGTCTACGCGATGCCGGTGCTGCCGCTGGCGGCGATCGTGCTGGTGGGGCTGCCGGCCACCGCCCGGTGGAGCCGGGGCGGCTAGAGCTTGCTGATCGGCGCGTGGTTGTGCATCAGCTTCACGCGCCCGGCGCTGCCGAAGTCGATCAGCGACATCGCCGATTCGCCGGCGCCGGAGACCTCCTCGACCCGGCCGAGCCCGTACTTGTCGTGGGTGACGCGGTCACCGGGTTCGAGGACGATCAGTGGGCGCTTGCCTCCGGCGGACCGGGTCGGCGACGGGCGCGGGGTGCCGTACCGTCCGGCGTTGCCGACCGGCGCCGAGAACGACGACGGCTGCTCGGTGCGGCGCCAGTCGATGAGTTCCTGCGGGATCTCCCGCAGGAACCGGGACTCCGGGTTCAGCATCGGCTGCCCCCACGACGACCGCACCTTGGCGCGGCTGAGGTACAGCCGCTGCCGGGCCCGGGTGATGCCGACATAGGCCAGCCGGCGCTCCTCGGACAGTTCGGTGGGGTCCCCGAGCGCGCGCATGTGCGGGAACATGCCGTCTTCCCAGCCGGTGACGAAGACGACCGGGAACTCAAGCCCCTTGGCGGTGTGCAACGTCATCATCGTGACGACACCGGAGCCGTGCTCGGGGATGTCGTCGGCGTCGGCGACCAGCGACACCCGCTCCAGGAACGCGGCCAGCACCCCGGTGTCGGGGACGTCCTCGTCCTGCGCCTCCTCCTCGGCCAGTGCGCGGGCGTTGGCCAGGTCGGTGCTGAACTCGTGTGCGACGCTGACCAGTTCGTTCAGGTTGTCGAGGCGGGCCAGGTCCTGCGGATCGCTGGAGGCCTCCAGCTCGGCGCGGTAGCCGGTGCGGTCCACCACGGCCTCGACGAGGTCGCCGAGCTCCCCGTCGAGTCCGCCGCGGAGGTCATCGAGCAGGTCGACGAACCCTTTGACGGCCTTCTCCGACCGGGTGTTGAGCATGGGCACCTTGCCCTCGGCCGCCGCCGCGAGCGCGTCGTTGAAGTTGGCGCCGGTGGTCTCGGCGTACACCGCGACGCATGCCTCGGCACGGTCGCCGATGCCGCGGCGCGGGGTGTTGAGGATGCGCCGCATGCTCACCGCGTCGCCCGGGTTGTCGAGCACCCGTAGGTAGGCGACGATGTCGCGGATCTCCTTGCGCTCGTAGAAGCGCACTCCGCCGACCACCTTGTACGGGATGCCGGCCCGGATGAAGACCTCCTCGATCGCGCGCGAGGAATTGTTGGTGCGGTAGAACACCGCGACGTCGTTGTAGGAGAAGCCGGGCACGGAATCGGCCAGCGCGTCGATCTCCTGGGCGACGAAGCGGGCCTCGTCGTGCTCGTTGTCGGCGACATACCCGACGATCAGGTCGCCCTCGCCGGCGTCGGTCCACAACCGCTTCTCGCGCCTGCCGACGTTGCGGGCGATCACCGAGTTCGCCGCGTTCAGGATCGTCTGGGTGGAGCGGTAGTTCTGTTCCAGCAGGATCGTCGTGGCGTTCGGGAAGTCGCGCTCGAAGTCCTCGATGTTGCGGATCGTGGCGCCGCGGAACGCGTAGATGGACTGGTCGGCGTCGCCGACGACACACAGCTCGGCGGGCGCGACCCCGTCCACGGTTTCGGTCCCCACCAGTTCACGGACCAGCACGTACTGCGCGTGGTTGGTGTCCTGGTACTCGTCGACCAGGATGTGCCGGAAGCGGCGCCGGTAGTACTGGGCGATCTGCGGGAACGCCTGCAGCACCGCCACCGTCTCCCCGATCAGGTCGTCGAAGTCCAGCGCGTTGGCCGCGCGCAACCTGCGCTGGTACTCGGCGTACACCTCGGCGATGACGCGCGCGAGGTCGTCGGCGGCCTCGGAGGCCTCGGCGGCGGCCTGCTCCGGGCCGATCAGCTCGTTCTTCAGGTTCGAGATGCCGTTGGCCAGCAGCCGCGGCGAGTACTTCTTGGTGTCGAGCCCCATGTCCTTGCCGATCATCAGCAGCAGGCGCCGGGAGTCGTCGGCGTCGTAGATCGAGAAGTTCGAGTTGAGGCCGGGCAGCAGTGAGGCCTGGTTGCGCAGGATCCGCACACACGACGAATGGAAGGTGGAAATCCACATGTTCCTGGCTCTGGGGCCCACGATCCCGGCCACCCGCTCACGCATCTCTGCGGCGGCCTTGTTGGTGAACGTGATGGCCAGCACCTGCCCCACACCGACGTCACGGGCGGCCAGCAGGTAGGCGATGCGGCGGGTCAGCACCGCGGTCTTGCCCGAGCCGGCGCCCGCGACGATCAGCAGAGGGGTGCCTTCGTGCAGCACCGCCTGGCGCTGCTGGGGATTGAGCCCGTCGAGCAGCTCGTCGGTGCCGGTCTCGGAGAAAAGCGAAGTCATATCGATCCCAAACTTACCGCTGTGCAGGGACACTCTTTGCGCAGCCACGGCAGGCGGTGGCACACTCGTTGGGTGCTCAACGTGCAGCTCGGCAATATGCTCTTCGCCCGAAGGGCTCATCGCCGATTTTTCTACGGGTACCGGCCAGCGGTGCCCGTGGCCTAGCAGCTTCTGCCAAGCCCCGCGGTCCGCATCGGCGATCCGGGGCTCGTCTCTTGTGTGAGGCCCGAAACCGATCGGACCAGACCCTCCCACGACGAGAACCCGGAGAATGACATGACGACGACGGAATCCGCCCAAGTGCCTGATATCGACGAGTTGCGCGAGGAGATCGACCGCCTGGACGCCGCGATCCTCGAGGCTGTTCGGCGCCGCACCGAGGTGTCGCAGATGATCGGCAAGGCACGGATGGCCTCGGGCGGCACCCGTCTGGTGCACAGCCGCGAGATGAAGGTCATCGAGCGCTACAGCGTGCTCGGCGAAGAGGGCAAGAACCTCGCCATGCTGCTGCTGCGCCTCGGCCGCGGCCGCCTCGGCCACTGACCCCCGGCGAATCCGGCGCTCCTGAGCACCCTGGGGGTCGCATTGCGCGCCGAGATCACCCGGACGTGAGCGCCTCGACCAGCCACGGCGTCAGCCACTCCACCGCCTCGGGCGTCGGGTGCACGCCGTCACTGCGCACCCGGATGCCGTCCACCCTGGTCTGGTAGTAGCCGTTCGGGCTGAGCTTCTTGTTCAGGTCCAGCACCGTGGCGTTCGGCCGCTCGTCGACCACGCCGCGCAGCAACTCGTTCCACTGCTCGACACGCTTGGGCTGATCCTCGGGATAAAGGCTGCCGTCCGGCTTCTCGGCGCGCCGGTTGTACGGCTCGGTCGTCACCACCACCCGCGCGCCCGTCGAGCTCAGGATGTCCAGCGCACGGTTGAGCTCCCCGCGCAGGTACGCGTCGTAAGCCGGCTCGCCGATGTGGGTCCACCGGCCCTCGTTCATGCGGTCGACGACCTCCCAGCGGCCGACGATCAACAGCACCACGTCGGGCTTCTCGTGTCCGATGCGCTGCGTCCAGCGCGCCGGCCACGTGTCGCACTCCGGCTTCTGCGGCAGTTCCTGCCCGACGTATTCGTACGGCCCGCCGCGCGCGATGCCGCACCCGATCGTGGTGTGGTCGGCGAAGTCCACGCCCGGCGTCTCGGGCAGATACCGCATCAGCGTCCATGCGATCGAGTCACCGAACACCGCCACCCGCAGGTCGCCGGGAGCATGCGGCCTCGGCGGTGTGGTCACCTCGACCGGCACCTCGGCGCCCACCAGCGCGGCGATGTCGACCTCGGGCCCCGGTTCCGGGGTCACCGGGTCGACCCGCACGGGCAGCACCGTCATCGTCACCACCGCAGCCGTCGCTGCCGTCGCCGCCGCCAGCGGCAGCATCGGCACGAACGCCGGGCGCCACTCCCGGATCGGTTGTTCGATCAGCCACCACGACACCGCCGCGACCGCCACCGTCGCGGCGCAGCGCAGCGCGAACAGCTCCCAGCCCGACGTCCCGGTGCGTTCACCGTTGATCACCAGGAAGATCGGCCAGTGCCACAGGTACACGCCGTAGGAGATCGCCCCGAGCCCGACGAGCGGGCCGGCCGAGAGCAGCCGCGCGACGGGCCCGTCCTGGGCGAGCGCCACCGGCGCGATGACCAGCACCGCCGCCAGCGCGACCACGATCAGCAGTCCGCTGCGGAACTCCGCGGCGCTGCCCGTCGCCATCCGCGCGGCGCTGAACAGCACCACCAGCCCGACCGCCGGCAGCCACCACGCCACCCAGCGGGCCCAGCGCGACCGGAAGATCACCAGACCGGCGGTCAGCCCACGCCAGTCCCGCACCAGCAGCGCGGCGGCGGCCGCCCCGACGAGCAGTGCCTGCACCCGGGTGTCGGTGCCGAAGTAGACGCGGTTCAGCGTCGCCTCCGAACTGAGGGCCGTCGTGGCCGCCGCCGACGCCGCGACACCGCCGGCGGCGAGGACGAACACCGCGGTGCGGACGACGCGCTGCGACAGCGGCACGCCGCGCCGGTACGCCAGCGCCGCCAGCGCGGCGACGACGCCGGCGATCAGCAGCGGCCAGAGCACGTAGTACTGCTCCTCGACGGCCAACGACCAGGTGTGTTGCAGCGGTGAGGGCGGCGCGCCCTGGGAGAAGTAGTCGGTGTCCTGCGCGACGAACACCCAGTTCGACATCCAGAAGAACGCGGCGACGGCGTCGTCGCGCAGATTCGCGGTGGATTCCTCGGAGAACAGTTCGCGCAGCGCGACCACCGCGAGCACCATCACCAGCAGCGCGGGCAGCAGTCTGCGGGCGCGCCGGATCCAGAAACCCTTCAGCCCTACCCGCCCGGTCCGTCCCACCTCGTCGAGCAACAGCGAGGTGATCAGGAACCCGCTGAGGACGAAGAAGACGTCGACGCCGAGGAAGCCGCCCGACAGGCCCGGGATGCCGCCGTGGTCGGCGAGCACCAGCGCGACGGCGATCGCCCTGAGCCCGTCGAGAGCCGGAATCGCCTGACCCGGCCCGACATACCGGCGCGGGCCCACACGGATCGGCGCCGCGCTCACGGCTGTGCCGAACTTGACGGCTCCGCCGTCGGTCACCTCGCGGCCCCTTCCTCGCCTACTCCGAGCAAGGAAGTCTATGGGCGGGCGGGCGACGAACCCGGCAGGCGCGCGGGCACCTTCCGCGAGCAGACACAAACGTGCACGCTGCGACGCGAAAATGTGCAGTTTTGTGTCTGCTCGCGGTGCTAGCTGCTGACTACTTCGTCAGCGCAATGTATTTCGTGTCGAGGTACTCCTCGATGCCCTCGGTGCCGCCCTCGCGGCCGAAGCCGGATTCCTTGATCCCGCCGAACGGCGCCGCGGCATCGGAGATCACCCCGCGGTTGACCCCGACCATGCCGGACTCGATGCCCTCGGCCACGCGCAGCGCGCGGTCCAGCGACTGCGTGTAGACGTAGGCGGCCAGCCCGTACTCGGTGGCGTTGGCCGCGGCGACGCCCTCGTCCTCGGTGTCGAACCCGGCGATCGGCGCGACGGGACCGAACACCTCCTCTCTGAGGATCCGCGCGTCGTCGGGGACGTCGGTCAGCACGGTGGCCGGGTAGAAGTTGCCCGGTCCGCCCGGCGCGACGCCCCCGACGGCGACCGTCGCGCCGCGCGACACCGCATCCGACACCAGCTCGGTGACGGTGGCGACCTGCTTGGCGTTGATCAGCGGGCCCAGCGTCGACTTCTCATCGAGCCCCTTGCCGAGGGTGAACTCGCTCATCCGCTTGACGAACTTCTCGGTGAACTCCTCACGCACCGCGTTGGCCACATGGAACCGGTTGGCCGCGGTGCAGGCCTCACCACCGTTGCGCATCTTGGCCAGGACCGCGCCGTCCACCGCGGCGTCGACGTCGGCGTCGTCGAACACGATGAACGGGGCGTTGCCGCCGAGCTCCATCGACGTGCGCAGCAGCTTGTCCGCCGACTGCTTCACCAGCGCCTTGCCGACCCCGGTCGATCCGGTGAACGTCAGCTTCCGCAACCGGCCGTCGTTGATCAGTGCCTCGGTGACCCCGCCCGGGTTGCTGGTCGGCAGCACCGACAGCACGCCCTTGGGCAGCCCCGCCTCGGCCATCAGCTTGGCCAGCAGCAGCATCGTCAACGGGGTCTCCTGCGCGGGCTTGACGATCATCGTGCAGCCCGCGGCGAACGCCGGGCCCATCTTGCGGGTGCCCATCGCCAGCGGGAAGTTCCACGGGGTGATCGCGTAGCAGGGGCCGACGGCCTGTTTGGTCACCAGGATCCGGCCGGTGCCGGCCGGGCTCGGCGTGAACCGCCCCTCGATACGCACCGCCTCCTCGGCGAACCAGCGGAAGAACTCCGCGCCGTAGGTCACCTCACCCTTGCTCTCGGCGACGACCTTGCCCATCTCCAGCGTCATCAACGCCGCGATGTCGTCGGCGCGCGCGGTGATCGTCTCGAAGACCGACCGGAGGATCTCTCCGCGTTTGCGCGGCGCGGTCGCCGCCCACTCCCCCTGCACCGCGCACGCCGCGTCCAGCGCGTCGCGGGCGTCGTCGGCAGTGGCGTCGGCGACCGTGGTGAGCACTTCGTCGTCGCTGGGATCCAGCACGTTGAAGGTCGACTTGCCCTCGCGTTCCTCACCGCCGATCCACAGACCCGTCGGTACCGATGCCAGAAGCGCCGAAGTATCCATACCTCCATCATTTACCCCTTCGTCGCGGCGACCGCACTAGGGTCTTGCACATGGGTTCTGACATCACCGGCACACCGGCATGGCAGGCGCTGTCGCGTCATCACGACGAGATCGCCACGAAGGATCTGCGCGGACTCTTCGCCGACGACCCGGCGCGAGGAACCGAGTTGGCGCTGACCGTCGGTGACCTCTACGTCGACTACAGCAAGCACCGCGTCACCCGGGAGACGCTGCGCCTGCTGGTGGATCTCGCCCACGCCGCCGGGCTGCCGGCGAAACGGGACGCGATGTTCTCCGGCGTGCACATCAACACCTCCGAGGACCGGGCGGTGCTGCACACCGCGCTGCGGCTGCCGCGGGACGCGTCGTTGACCGTCGACGGACAGGACGTGGTCGGCGACGTGCACCAGGTGCTGGACCGGATGGGTGATTTCACCGACCGGCTACGCAGCGGTCAGTGGCGCGGGGCGACCGGTGAGCGCATCACAACGGTGGTCAACATCGGGATCGGCGGTTCCGACCTCGGACCGGTGATGGTCGACCAGGCGTTGCGGCACTACGCCGACGGGGGCGTGTCCGCGCGTTTCGTCTCCAACGTCGACCCTGCCGACCTGGTCGCCAAACTCGACGGACTCAACCCCGCCACAACGCTTTTCATCATCGCATCGAAGACGTTCACGACGCTGGAGACGCTGACGAACGCGACCGCGGCGCGGCGCTGGCTCACCGAGGCGCTCGGCGATGACGCGGTGTCCAAACACTTCGTCGCGGTCTCGACGAACGCCGAACTCGTGGCCGACTTCGGCATCGACACCGACAACATGTTCGGCTTCTGGGACTGGGTCGGCGGCCGGTATTCGGTGGACTCGGCGATCGGGCTGTCGGTGATGGCAGTGATCGGCCGCGAGCGCTTCGCCGAGTTCCTCGCCGGTTTCCATCTGGTCGACGAGCACTTCCGGACCGCACCGCTGGAGGCCAACGCGCCGGTGCTGCTCGGCTTGATCGGGCTCTGGTACAACAACTTCTTCGGCGCGGAAACCCGTGCGGTGCTTCCCTATTCGAACGATCTGGCGCGTTTCGCCGCCTACCTGCAGCAGTTGACGATGGAGTCCAACGGCAAGTCGGTGCGCGCCGACGGCTCACCGGTGACGACCGGCACCGGTGAGATCTTCTGGGGCGAACCGGGCACCAACGGTCAGCATGCGTTCTATCAGTTGCTGCATCAGGGCACCCGTCTGGTCCCAGCGGATTTCATCGGGTTCAGCGAGCCGACCGACGACCTGCCTACCGCCGACGGCACCGGCAGCATGCACGACCTGCTGATGAGCAATTTCTTCGCGCAGACGCAGGTGCTGGCGTTCGGTAAGACGGCCGAGGAGATAGCTGCCGAGGGTACGCCGTCAGATGTGGTGCCGCACAAGGTGATGCCGGGCAACCGGCCGAGCACGTCGATCCTGGCCGCGAAGCTGACACCGTCGGTGGTCGGTCAGTTGATCGCGCTCTACGAGCATCAGGTCTTCGTCGAGGGCGTGATCTGGGGTATCGACTCGTTCGATCAGTGGGGGGTGGAGCTGGGCAAGACCCAGGCCAAGGCGCTGCTGCCGGTGCTCACCGACGCCGCATCGCCTGCCACGCAATCGGATTCGTCGACCGACGCACTGGTGCGCCGCTACCGTTCCGAGCGCGGCCGCTCCGCCTGAGAGATTTCGGCGCGTTTCGCGCCACCTGGGGTGCTCGAGCGCGCCCAATTCACTCGATGACCGCGGCCGCGCGGTGCTCCGTGATCGGCGCCGCCAACCGCTGCTCGTCGCAGATGCGCTGCAGCTTCTCCAGAGTGGCGTCCAGCCCGGGGCCCAGCCGCGGGCCGGGCGTGAACGTGGCCGGCAGGTGCTGCATGCCCTGGATCACGCCGATCGTCTCGTAGTGCACCGTGCCCGCCGGATCGCAGGAGAAATCGGGCATTCTGTCCAGCACCGCGGTCAGCATCGACTTGAAGACCATGCGTGCGACGTTCGACCCGATGCAGCGGTGCACTCCGAGACCGAAGCTGAAGTGCCGGTTGCCTTTACGGTCCAGGACGACCTCGTCGGGGTTCTCGAAGAGCTCCGGATCCCGGTTGGCCATCGCCCACGAGAGCCAGAGCCGTTCACCCTCTTTGAGCACCACACCGTCGATCTCGATGTCCTCGGCGACGGTGCGGCCGTCACCCGGCGCGGGGGTGAAGTAGCGCAGGAATTCCTCGGTCGCCGGGTTCATCAGCGTGTCCCGTTCCCGGCTGAGCCGTTCACGCTGGTCCGGATGCTGCGAAAGCCATTCCAGTGCATGCGCGGTCAGCGCGGTGGTGGTGTCGAACCCGCCCCCGATCAACAGCATCAGCATGCCCAGGATCTCGGTGTCCGGCGCCGGCGCGCCGTCGATCTCGGCGCGCACCAGTGCGTCGATCAGCCCGGGACGCGGCGTTTCCCGGATCTCGGCGACGTGACGCATCATGCCCATCGCCGACGCGATCGCCAGCTCCGCCACCCGCGGGAAGTCCGGTGAGTCCGCGGGCGTGTACACCGAGGCATGGGCCGGTTCGCAGTAGATCTCCCAGTCCTTGAGCGGCACCCCGAGCAATCCGAGTGTCAGCACCGCCGGCACGATGTTGGCCAGGCCGTCGACGAAGTCGATACGGCCTTGTTCGATCTTCTCGTCGAGGCAGGCCCGGACGATCTCGTCCACGACCGGCGCCCAGCGCTGCACCGCGGCGGGCGACAGGTACCCGTTCAGCGGCGTCCGATACTCGCGATGCTCGGGGTCGTCCATCTCCAGCATGCCGCCCCGGAACGCGACGCTGTACTCGCCGCGCGGAATGTTGATTCCGGTGTAGCCCTTGCGTTGTCCTGAGACGTCGTTGTCGTTGGACACATGCGGACACCGCGCCAGTTCGAACACTTCCCGGTTGCCGGCGGCGACCCAGTGCCCGCCGTAGGTGTCACTCCACGCCAGCGGGCACCGCGCCTGCATCTCGGCGGTGATCTCCTGGAACCGGTCGCGGTACTGCGGGGTGTGGCGGTCGAAGTGGAAGCTGTGCTCGTCGCGCCGCTGATCCAGCTGATCCGACATGTTTCGAGGGTAGGAAAACCTGTGCCGCCGCGCCGACGGTTCGGCGAAACGCAGACTCAGGCAGGCGCCGGCGCTACTTCAGCAGCCGCGACATGCGACGGTCGGCGAGCACCTTGCCTCCGGTCTGGCACGTCGGGCAGTACTGGAACGACTTGTCGGCGAACGAGACCTCGCGGACGGTGTCCCCGCAGACCGGACACGGCAGCCCGGTGCGGGCGTGCACTCGCAGCCCGGAACGCTTCTCGCCCTTCAGGGTGGCCGCCTGCTGCCCGACGGACCTGGTCACGGCATCGCTGAGCACCGAGATCATCGCGTCGTGCAGCGTCGCGAGCTGCGCATCGGTCAGCTTGTTCGCGGTGGCGAACGGCGAGAGCTTGGCGACGTGCAGGATCTCGTCGCTGTAGGCGTTGCCGATGCCGGCGATCACCTTCTGGTCGGTGATGACGGTCTTGATCCGTCCTGACTGCCCCTTCAGCACGTCGCCGAGCGCCTCCACACCGAGGGACAGCGCGTCCGGCCCCAGCGCGGCGATCTGCGGGACGGCCATCGGGTCGGCGACGAGCCACACCGCCAGCCGCTTCTGCGTTCCCGCCTCGGTCAGATCGAAGCCCGGCCCCGAGCCCGGTTCACCAAGATGGACCCGCAGCGCGATCGGCCCCTTACCGGGCTTCAACGGCGCGGCGGCGAGCTTGTCCGACCAGCGCAGCCAGCCGGCCCGGGACAGATGAGTGATCAGGTACAGCTCACCGGCCTGCAACCCGAGGTACTTGCCCCAGCGGTGGGCGCCGGTCACCTCCCGGCCGTGCAGCGCCGCCAGAGGTGGATCGAACGTCTTGAGCACCGACAGGGCCGAGACGTCCACCCGGCCCACGGTCAGGCCGACCGCATGACGGCGCAGATGATCGGCCAGGGCTTCGATCTCGGGCAGCTCGGGCATGACACTCAGTCTGCCTTGACGAACAACGACAGCACCCAACTCACGATCGACAGCACGATGGCCGCCCAGATCGCGGTCCACCAGAACTGGTCGATCGCCAGTCCCCAATGCGTGGTGTGCTCGGTGATCCACGACGTGATCCACAGCATGAACGCATTGATCACGATGTGGATCAGGCCCAGCGTGAGGATGTACAGCGGTATCGAGATGATCTGCACGACGGGTTTGATCACCGCGTTGACCAGCCCGAAGATGACCGCGACGACGAAGATGACGCCGACGCGCGCCACCGCGGTGTCGCCGCCGACGAATTCGACGCCCGGAACCAGCAGCGTCACCAGCCACAGCGCCACACCGGTCAGCGCCGCCCGCAACAGGAAACCCATGGGTTTCATGATCCCCGACCGCCGGGCCGGCGCGACGCTACCCGAGGTATCCGGTACCCGGGGTATTGACTTTGTGTAGGCCGGCTTTCTACGGTCGAACCATGACGGCCCCTCCGAAGACGACACGCGAAGAATTTGCCGAACGCCTGCTGAAGGGTTCGGTGAAGAAGTCCTACGCCCCGGTCGTCGACATCGACTGGAACGCGCCGCTGGACCCCGACAAGTTCTTCCTTCCGCCGCAGGTCGTCACGATCTACGGCACCCCGGAATGGGACGCGATGAGCCGCGCGCAGCAGATCGAGCTGAGCCGGCAGGAGCTGATCAACATCCTCTCGGCCGGCATCTGGTTCGAGAACATTCTCAACCAGGCCCTGCTGCGCGACCTGATGCACAAGAACCCGACCGCCGCGAGCACCCACTACGCGCTGACCGAGCTCGGCGACGAGACCCGGCACATGGTGATGTTCGGCCGCACCATCGCCCATATCGGCGGTGTCCCGGTCCGTCCCAAACTGCTCTATCGCATCATCATCAACTCGCTGCCCTTCCTGTTCCGCGGCAGCGTGCTGTGGGGTGCCGCGCTGGTGGGTGAGGAGATCTTCGACGCGTTGCAGCGCCAGATCATGGAGGACCCCGACCTGCAGCCGATCGTGCAGCGGCTGATGCGTATCCACGTGACGGAGGAGGCGCGCCACATCCAGTTCGCCCGGGACGGTCTGCGTAAGTCGGTGCCGACCATGCCGTGGTACCGCAAGGCCTACCTGGCCAATCTGAACGGTGTCGGCGGCCCGTTCTACCGCATGCTGTTCACCGTGCCGGTCCAGTACAACCGCGCGGGGCTCGACGGCCGCGCCATGCGGCGGGTGGCGCGGGCCAATCCGCATTTCCATGCCATGTGCAGGTCGTCGTTCGTGTCGCTGGCGGCGTTCTTCGAGGAGATCGGCTTGATGGGCCGGCTCGGTCGGCGGTTGTGGCGCCGGGCCGGATTCCTGTGAGCCGCATCGTGATCGGCGCCGCCGGTGCGTTCTCCGGCACCGTCGTCGCCGCTGCCGACGACCTCGCCTTTGACAGCGCGACCGAGATGTGGACGGTGAGGACTCCCGACGGCCGCGAGGTGACCGCGCGCACGGTGATCGACACGCGAAGCTCGCCTGACAGCACCGTAGCGGCCCACGGTCGGCCGAATTACTTCCGCACCCCCGGCCCCGACGTGGCCCGCCAGACCCGATTCGTGGCGCGCTGCCTGGACCTGCTGGACCGATCCGGCAGTACCCGGATGGAGGCGAAATCCCGCATCAGGCTGAGCAGGTGGCGACCACGGTCGGTGGCCTCCAGTTTCTACCTGAACCGCTCCGTGCCGTCCGACGAGGACGTCTACGACGGGCCCGTGCGGGTCACGGTCGCCGACCGGGAGATCGCCGCGCGGGGCCGGTTGTCCGGGCACCTCGCAGCGATCGACGGGCACTTCCACTGGCGCGGCATCGTCAGCGGCGATCTGCCCGCGGACCTGCTCTCCGGCACCCGCGAGGTGACCGTGACGATCGGTCCGCGCCGGGCCCAGGCCCGGGTGGTGGAGCGGACCCCGTGGGGCAGCTACACCGTGGCAGGCGCCGGGGAGCCGCCCTTCCCCCTGGACTGACGCCGCCCGCGGCGAGCAGGAAACTTCGGGATTCCCCGGGGAAAGAACTAGAACGCGTTCTAGTATTGCCGTCATGCGGTTCACCTATGCGGAAGCAATGACCGACCCGACGTTCTACATCCCGTTGGCACAGGCCGCCGAAGCCGCCGGCTACCACGCGATGACCATCCCCGACAGCCTGGCGTACCCGTTCGAATCGGACTCGAAGTATCCCTACACCCCCGACGGCAACCGGGAGTTCCTCGACGGTAAGGCCTTCATCGAGTCGTTCGTGCTGACCGCGGCACTGTGCGCGGTCACCACGAAGCTGCACTTCAACCATTTCGTCCTCAAGCTGCCGATCCGCCCGCCGGCGCTGGTGGCCAAGCAGGCCGGCTCGCTGGCGGCGCTGTTCGGCAACCGGCTCGGACTCGGCGTCGGCACCAGCCCGTGGCCCGAGGACTACGAGCTGATGAACGTCCCGTTCGCCAGGCGCGGCAAGCGGATGGACGAGTGCATCGACATCATCAGGGGCCTGACATCGGGTGACTACTTCGAGTTCCACGGCGAGTTCTACGACATCCCGAAGACGAAGATGACCCCGGCACCGTCCGAGCCGGTGCCCATCCTCATCGGTGGGCACGCCGACGCTGCGCTGCGCCGCGCCGCGCGCAACGACGGCTGGATGCACGGCGGCGGTGATCCCGACGAACTCGACGCGCTGCTGGCCAAGCTCACCAAGTTCCGCGACGAGGCGGGGACGGCCGACAACGACGACTACCAGATCCATGTGATCTCGCTCGACGCCTACACCGCCGACGGCATCAAGCGGCTGGAGGACAAGGGTGTCACCGACGTGATCGTCGGTTTCCGCATTCCCTACATCATGGGCCAGGACACCGAACCGCTGGACGCGAAGATCCGCAACCTGGAGATGTTCGCCGAGAACGTCATCGCCAAGGTCTGAAAGCAGTCGGAATCGCCTGCCGCGGCGTCGGGTGCGAGTACCTGAGGTGGCGCCGCTGAACCGGGTCGCGTGCATAAGTGCCACGAAATTCGGGTATGACCTGCCGCGATGACATCCGGCGCGGGACCCATGACCGACTGCGGTGGAGCAGGGGTGGGCAACAACGGTGCTTCCACGCAGACGGCACGAACCGGCGCCGCGGACCCGTCGGCGTCGCGGTGGCGGGCGGACGTCCGGGCGTCGGTGCTCGGCGCCGTGGCCGAGTTCCTCGACTCCCGCTGCGCTCCGGCCCTCGCCGGTGTCGGCGTGGACATCGCCGACAGCGTGGTGCGTGATCTGCTCACCGACGGCAAATGTCTGCGATCGGCCTTCCTGTACCTGGGCTGGCGCTGCGGTGCGGGCCCCGATACGGCCGCGGTTCGCGCCGCGGCGAGCCTGGAGTTCCTCCACGCGTTCGCGCTCATGCAGGACGACGTGATGGACGAGTCGCCGATGCGGCGCGGCCGGCCCAGTGCCCACCGGGCGTTCGAGCGGTGGCATCGCGAGCGCCGATTGCCCGGCTCCCCGACCAGATTCGGGGAATCGGCCGCCGTGCTGCTCGGTGACCTGTGCCTGGTGTGGTCCGAACAGATGTTTCGCGAGAGCGGGTTGTCCCAGGCGGCACTGGCCCGGGCGTGGCCGAGGTACGACACGATGCGCACCGAGTTGGCGGTCGGTCAGTTCGCCGATCTGGTCAACGACGCCGCGGCGTTCCCGTCGTTGGAGCACGTGCTGGACGTGGCCCGGCGCAAGTCCGGCTCCTACACGGTGCGGCGCCCGCTGGAGATCGGCGCGGCGCTGGCCGGTTGTGACGACGGTGTGCTCAACGCCCTCGGTGACTACGGCGGCGCCGTCGGTGAGGCGTTCCAGCTGCGCGACGACCTGCTCGGCGTGTTCGGTGCGCCCGACACGACCGGCAAGCCCGCCGCGACGGACCTCGCGTCGCGCAAGGCCACCACGGTGGTCGTGGCCGCCCACCAGCTCGCCGACGGTGCGCAGCGCAGACAGCTTGGCCGGTTGATGACGGCCGAGAGCCTCAGCGCGGCCGACCTCACCGCGTGGCGGGCCCTGATCGACGAGATCGGGACGGTCGAGTGGATCGAGGGGCTGATCGAGCGACGAGTGTCGTGGGCGCTGACCCGCCTCGACACCGCGCCGCTGGCCGGCGACGTCAGATCGGCACTTCGCGGCATGGCGAGCGCCTGCACCGAACGGGTGGCCTGATGCGCAGGCGTCCGGGGCCGGTCTCCCCCATGGACAGTGACGCAATGATCGGGGCACAACGATGATCGGCTCAGAACTGGATGCGGCCGGGGTTCGGGATCAGGCGCTGCGCCAGGCCTATCGGCGATGCCGCAGCATCAACGCCGAACACGGCCGCACCTTCTTCCTCGCAACCCGGTTGTTGTCGCCGGCGCAGCGTCCGGCCGTGCATGCGTTGTACGGGTTCGCCCGGCGCGCCGACGACGTTCTCGACGATCTCGACGAACGCGGCCCCGTCCAGCGCGCGGAGGAACTACAGCAGCTGTCGACATCGCTGTTCGCCCGCCTGGTGGAGAACAGGCCCAGCGGCGACGATCCCGTGCTCGACGCCGTCGTCGACACCGCCCGCAACTACGGTCTGGAATGGCAACTGTTCGACGACTTTCTGGCCTCCATGCGGATGGACCTGACGGTCACCGATTATCCGGACCGGACAGCGCTGGACCGCTACATGCACGGGTCTGCGGAGGTGATCGGTCTGCAGATGTTGCCGGTGCTGGGCACCGTGACGCCGCGCGAGGAAGCCGCCCCGTATGCGGCCGCGTTGGGAAAGGCGTTCCAGCTGACCAACTTCCTGCGCGACATCGACGAGGATCTGACGCGCGGAAGGGTTTATCTTCCCGCCGACGAACTGGCCGCACATGGCGTCGACCGGGACGTGCTGACCTGGTGTCAGCAGCAGCGCAGCACCGATCCGCGATTGCGTGCCGCACTGGTCGAACAGCACGCCCTGACCCGGCGCGTCTACCGCCACGCCGAACACGGCATCGCGATGTTGCACCCCCGGTCACGTCCGTGCGTGCGGGCCGCGCTGACGCTGTACTCGGAGATACTGGACTGCATCGAGGCGATCGACTTCGCCGTGTTCACCCGCAGGGCCACGGTGTCGCCGTCGCGCCGGTTGCAGGTGGCCTCGATCGGCCTCGTCCGTGCGGTGCGGGCGCGGCACCGCCGGCAACCGGCTTGACGATCAGCGGCGCCGGTGTCGCCGCGGAGGTTTACACTTCGCGGCAATGACGGGAAGGGAAGATCGTGTGACCGCCGGGCACTACGACGTTCCCGACGCTTTCGACGCCGGGGCGCAAGCCTACGACGGGCTGGTCGGTGCCAACCCGGGCTATCACGCGCATCTTCGACTCTCGGCGCGGCGCATGCAGTTACCGGACCGGGGCCGCGGCTTGCGACTACTCGACATCGGTTGCGGCACAGGGCTGTCCACGGCCGCCCTGCTCGGCGTCGCGCCGGACGCCGAGATCGTCGGGGTGGACGGATCCACGGGGATGCTGGCTCAGGCACGAGCCAAGCCGTGGCCGTCGTCGGTGACGTTCGTGCACGGTCGCGCCGAAACCCTGCCCGACGCCGGGGTGACCGGCCGGTTCGACGGCATCCTCGCCGCCTATCTGGTCCGCAACGTCGACGACAAGGACCTCGTCCTGGGATCGATCAGGGACCTCCTGAAGCCCGGGGCGGTGCTGGCGGTGCACGAGTACTCGGTGCGCGACTCCCGGCGGGCCACCGCTGTGTGGAACGCGGTCAGCACCGCGATCATCATCCCGGCGGGGCGGCTGCGTTCCGGCGACGCCGGCCTGTACCGGTATCTGCGGCGCAGTGTCAATGAGTTCGACGGAGCAGCAGCGTTCCGTGATCGACTGCGGCGCAACGGGTTCGTCGACGTGCAGAGCATGACGGTGCCCGGCTGGCAGCGCGACATCGTGCACACGTTCCTCGGCAGGGCGCCTCGCGCCGCGGCAGGCTAGCCGTCGCGCCGAGCAGACCTCACTCTGGCCTCCCTTCCGTTACAGCGGGATTAACGGTCGCGCCTTCCGGGCATCCGACACCATGGCGTTCAAACTCACCTACTCCGATGGTCAAGAATCCCAGCACGGCGACGACACCGTATGGGAGATCGACGACGGCGTGCTCAAGCTCGGCCGCAAGAAGGGCCAGTGGTCGGTTCTGCTCTCACCCAGTCACTGGGCCGTCCTCGAATTCGTCGGCCAGTCGCGCGAAGGCGACGACTCCGACGACGACGACGAGCCCGACGAATCCAAGTCGAAGGACGAATCCAAGTCCGGAGACGAACCCGACAAGGACGACAAAGGCAAAGACGACAAGGACGACTGACCCGCACGGCACCGACCGCGGGTCGCCGGCGGCGTGGCGAGTGGCTCAGCGCCGGTCCGGATCCGAAGTACGCTGAGCGCACCCATGACCCACGCCATGCCTGTCAGCGTCGACGAGTTCGACGTCGCCGATCCTGCCGACGCCTGGACCAGGGCGGGATTCAGCGTCGACCCCGACGGTGTCTGCCGCGTCGGCGGGGTACGCCTGCGGCTGGTGGGCCGCGGTCGCGGCGCCGGCATCGTCGGGTGGTCGCTGCGGGGGCTGCCACCGGATCTCGACGCCCTCGACGGCGTGCCGACGGCACGGTCGGACACAGCTCCCGCGGAGCCCGCCACGCACCCGAACGGGGTGACCGCGATCGACCACGTCGTGTTGATGTCGCCCGACCTGGACCGGACGGTCGCCTCGCTGGCCGCGGTCGGCGTGCATCGACGTCGCGAGCGGGACGCCGAACTCGGCGGACGGCCCATCCGTCAGATCTTCTTCCGGATGGGCGAGGTGATCCTCGAGGCCGTCGGGTCGCCCGGCGCGACGGGTGAGGGACCGTCCACCCTGTGGGGCATCACCTACGTCGTCACGGACATCGACGCGACCGCCGCGTTCTTCGGGGAGCGCACCGGGCCGGTGAAGCCCGCGGTGCAACCGGGCCGCCGGATCACGACGCTGCGGAACCTCGAGTTCGGGATGTCGGTCCGGACGGCGCTGATCTCGGCCCCTTATCCTCGGAGCTCATGAGCGCGTCCCTCGAGGCCCCCGTCGTCATCCACACCGACGGCGGCTGCCGCCCCAACCCCGGCCCCGGTGGCTGGGGTGCGGTGCTGCGCCAGCGTGATCACGTCCGCGAGATGTGCGGCGGCGAGCCGGGTGCGACGAGCAACAACCGGATGGAGCTGATGGCGCCGATCATGGCGTTGGAGGCGCTGACCCGGCCCGTGGTGGTGCACCTCCACACCGACAGCACCTATGTCCGCAACGGCATCACCAAGTGGGTGTTGGGCTGGGAGCGCAACGGCTGGCTGACCGCCGCGAAGCAGCCGGTGAAGAACGTCGACCTGTGGCAGCGGCTGCAGGCCGCCTGCGCGCGGCACCGCGTCGAATGGTTCTGGGTGAAGGGGCATTCCGGTGTCGCCGACAACGAGTTGGCCGACCGGTTGGCGACGCGGGGTCTGCAGGAAGCGTTGGAGGCCGCCGCCATTCGCATCTGAAGTGTGCCGCCGTCACCCGTAGGCGCGGATGACACGGCCCGTGTCGTCGCCGTAGATGCACCCCAGGTAGTGCTCGACGAGTTCGTCCATCGGCACCGGGCGCAGGTCGGCGAACCGATCGTCGAAGTCGCCGACCGAATCCCCGACCTTGGTCGGGCTGACGACGTTGACGCGCATCCCGCGGGGCAGCTCGATGGCGGCTGACAAGACGAAACTGTGGAGTGCGCCGCTGATCACCCCGCCGCCGGTAACCCCCGGCCAGGGCCGGTCGGCGAAGATTCCGGACGTCAACGTGAACGATGCGCCGCTGTTGCAGTGGTGTTGGCCGGTGAGGACGAGGTCGGCTTGACCGTAGAACTTGGCGGCCATGTTGTCGTGGAGCGCTTCCACGGTCAGGGTGGCGAAGTCGTCCAGGGCGCCGTGCGCGGCGACACAGACCACTTCGTCGACTCCGTCGACCTGCCGGTACATGTTCTCGATGCTGCTGTGTGAACCCAGGTCGACGTGGATGTCACCAGATGTGCGTCCCGCCGATATCACTCGGCTCCCGTTCGACCTCAACGCCGGGATCAATCGGCGGCCAATGGTGCCTGCGCCGCCGACGACGATGACCGTCCTCACGAGTCGAGTGTCGTCGCCCGTGCGGTCGAGCGGCTCAGTGGCGCCCATTGATCCAACTCGGCCCGGCGGGCGTCCAGCGCGGCGCCGATGTAGTCGACGGCATCGGCACCGAGCGCCAGCCGCAGAGGCGGGTCGGGCGAGTCGAGGGCTTCCAGGATCGCGCGGGCGGCCTCGGCCGGATCACCCGGTTGCGAACCGTCCATGGCGTCGACGGCGCGCCGCTGCGGTCCGACCGTGTCGTCGTAGTGTCCGGAGTCCGGCGAGACCTGAGACCGCCCGGCACCGAAGCTGGTGGCGAACGCGCCGGGCTCGACGATCAAGACCCTGATTCCGTGGGGAGCGACTTCCGCCGCCAGCGCCTCGGACAGTCCTTCGAGTGCGAACTTCGCGGCACAGTAGGCGCCGAACCCCGGCATCGACACCTGTCCCCCCATCGACGACATCTGCACGATGGTGCCGCGTCGCCGCTGCCGCATTCCGGGCAGCACCGCCTGCACCAGTGCGACCGGTGCGAAGAACATGACGGCCATGAGCTCCCGCAACGCCGGACCTTCGAGCTCCTCCACCGCGCCGACCGACGCCAGCCCGGCGTTGTTGACCAATACGTCGACGCCCCCGAAGCGGTCGGTGGCCGCCGCCACCGCAGTGTCGATCCGCCGCTCGTCGGTGACGTCCAGAGCCAGCGCCAGTACCCGGTCGGGCGCGGTTTCGACCAACGGGGACAACACTTCAGCGCGCCGCGCGGTCGCGACCACGTTGTCCCCGGCTCCGAGCGCAGCCGAGGCCAGGGCCGCTCCGAAACCTGAGGAGCAGCCGGTGATGAACCACGTTCGCTTCATGGTCATGAAGGTAGGCGCGGATTTCGCGCCGCGGAAACAAATGTTCCCGCGACAGTCACAGCTTTAGACTGTGGCTGACCATGGCCGAACCACCTGACCTCCGCGCGCTGCACGCTTTTGTGGTGATCGCGCGGGAAGGCAGCATCACCCGCGCCGCGGCCCGCTTGAACATCAGCCAGCAGTCCCTGTCGGTCCGGGTGCGCGCCCTCGAATCACGCGTCGGCGCTGCGTTATTGGTGCGCTCCAGCCACGGCGTCACGCTGACCGCCGTGGGCGAGGTCCTGCTGCGCGAAGCGGTGCCACTTCTCGGCTCCGCAGAACGAGCCATGGACGCGGTCACCCGCAGCGCGCGCGGGCAGGGCCTCGATCTGCGGGTCGGGTTTCTCTCCTCGTTGGCCAACGAGGTCATGCCGCCGGTGGTCAGCCTGTTCACGAAAGCGAATCCGAGCGTCGACCTGCACACCGCCGACCTCGGGATCGCCGACCTGGTTGCCGGCGTGCGCAGCGGCGCGCTGGACGCGGCAGTCAGCCGGCCGCCGCTGGTCGACGATCTGCACAGCGACCTCCTCGGATCCGAAGGCGTGATGATCGCCCTGCCGACAGCACATCCGCTGGCCCGCAAGCGCACGCTGCGGATGACCGATCTGGCCGACGAGCTGTGGGTGATGACGCCTCGATCGTCGTGGCCACCGTGGCACCGCCAGTACGACCGCGATTTCGCCGCTGCCGGGTACCGTCCGCGCGTCCAGCGCCGCAGCACCTCGCCTCAGGGGCTGCTGGCTCTGGTAGCCGCGGGTGTGGGCATCACGCGTCTGGCCGCATCGTCACGAAGCCTGCGCGCCGGCGGTGTGCGGTTCGTTCCGTTGGCGGGCGAGCGGGCGGGCATCGTGTTGCTCACGCGCCATGGAGCGACCAACCCGGCCCTGACCCTGTTCCGCGACGCACTTCTCGACGCGCTGACCTACTCACTCGACGGTTTCGAGCCGGCCGCAACCCGACCTGAATGACATTGGTGCACTGTCGCCGACTACTCCCATCTAACTGGCGGAGGTGCAGTATTCGAAACGTACGGTATTCCCGTCCGACCATCATCACGACTGACTGGCAACTGCCTGCTGGTCAGTGACCGTCACGCCGTCGAAGGGACTGTCAGATAAACGGTGGATCTGACTTGGCATCGGTTAGTTGCCAGTCGGAGTGATCCGGCCGTTGAAGGTGATCGCGAACGCGTTCAATGCGGGCTTCCACCTCACTGCCCATCGTGCCTTA
>NZ_LMVQ01000563.1 GCF_001545925.1 Mycobacterium sp. NAZ190054
CGAGTGCCGGGGCGCAGCCACACCGTCTTGACGCTGTGCAGCGTCTCGCGCACCGACATCGTCTCCGACGTCGCCGCCGAACCGTCCGGGGTGTTCCTGACGATGGCCAGCGTGAGCACGATCGACACGAACGCGGCACCGCGGCGGCCGTCCGGCACGTCGGCGAGCTGCCCCAGCAGGAGCGCGGTGTTCGCCGCGTCGTCGCCGTGCCGCCCCGACCAGCGCGCGCTCAGCACACCGGGCATGCCGTTGAGGGCGTCGACCTCGAGGCCGGAATCGTCTGCGACGGCAGGTATGCCGGTCGCGGTGAACGCGTCGCGCGCCTTGGCGACCGCGTTCTCCTCGAACGTCGCGCCGGTCTCGGGCGCCTCGTCGAACGGCGGGACGTCGTCGAGCGACAGCAGCGTCAGCTCCGACAGTCCCGCGTGGTCGAGCACGCGGCGCAGTTCGGCCAGCTTCTTGCGGTTGCGCGAAGCGACGAGTACCCGGGACATCCGGGTCAGCTTCCGAACGCCTTCTTCGCGGGCTCGCCGGACTCCGGCAGCGCCCCCGGGTACGGCTTCTCGAGCGCGCTGCGCTGGATCGCGAACAGCTGGTCACACGCCGCCATCGCGGCGTCGAGCATCTTGTCCAGGGTGGACCGCGGGAACGTCGCGCCTTCGCCGGTGCCCTGGATTTCCACGAGCGTGCCGGTGTCGGTGGCGACGACGTTCATGTCGACCTCGGCGCGCGAGTCCTCGGTGTAGGGCAGGTCGACGCGGATGCGGCCGTCCACCACCCCGACGCTGACCGCGGCGATCGCGCATGACAGCGGCCGCGGGTCCGACAGCTTGCCGGCGGCGGACAGGTAGGTGACGGCGTCCGACAGAGCCACATAGGCGCCCGTGATGGCCGCCGTGCGGGTGCCGCCGTCGGCCTGCAGCACGTCGCAGTCGATCGCGATGGTGTTCTCCCCCAGCGCCGCGAGGTCGATACAGGCGCGCAGGGACCTGCCGACCAGACGGCTGATCTCCTGGGTGCGACCGCCCACGCGTCCTTTGACCGACTCACGGTCGGAGCGCTCATGGGTCGCGGCGGGCAGCATCGCGTACTCGGCGGTCAGCCAGCCCTGCCCGGACCCCTTGCGCCAGCGGGGCACACCTTCGGTGACGCTCGCCGTGCACATCACCCTGGTCTGCCCGAACTCCACCAGCACCGAACCGGCGGGATGGGTGGTGAAACCCCGGGTGATGGTGACCGGGCGCAATTCGTCGTCGAGTCGACCGTCTTCTCGTCTGGACACGGGGCCAACCCTAGCCCGTCGACCGGGCACGCCGGTCGACGGATGGAGCCTTCAGGACCGCGCGACCTCGAAGGTCTCGTTGCAGACGACCGCGTGCACCGGACCGTCGAACTCGGCCTTCGCCTCGCTGATCACGTCCTCGCGCGACGTCCACGGCGGAATGTGGGTGAGCAGAAGTTCGGACACCCCGGCGTGGGCGGCCGCCCGGCCGGCTTCGGTACCGGACAGGTGCAGACGCGGAGGACGTTCCGGGGAATCCGTCCAGGAGGCCTCGCACAGGAACACGTCGGCACCGCGGGCCAGGTCGATCAACGCGTCGCAGTAACCGGTGTCCCCGCTGTAGACCAGGGTGGCTCCCGACGGGTCGGTGATCCGCATCCCGTAGGACTCCGTCGGGTGGCACACCAGGCGCGGCAGCACCGTCAGCGCGCCGATGTCCACGGCCTGGTTGTCGACCCAGTGCCGGATCTCGAAGATGTCGGTGATGTCGTCGATCTCGCCACCCTCCGGCGAGGACGCCGCGCCCAGCCGGGCCCACGTGTTGGCGGGGCCGTAGACGAAGCCGCGCTCCTGTGCCGGCGTCGGGTGGTAGCGCCGCCAGACGAACAGTCCGGGCAAATCCAGACAGTGGTCGGCGTGCAGATGCGACAACAACACGTGAACGGAATTCGGATCCGCATGACGCTGAAGCGCCCCCAGCACGCCGCCGCCGAAATCGAGTACCAGCGGCGGAGTGTCGGGCGCGGTGACGAGATATCCCGACGCGGGCGAATCAGGACCGACCACACTGCCGGAGCAACCGAGTACGGTGATTCGCACGCTCACTAGCTTGCCATGCCCGGTATCGCGATGACGAAAACATCGGCGCATTGGGCGACGAACGTCATGTTCGGGCACCGGCGTGACGCTGAACAGACCGGACTCCGTCAAGGGTGGGTCCGAGGAAGCGCGCCGCCAAAGCCGTGAACGCCTCCGGGTCCCCGGTCGCCTCGAACTGCCGTCGCGGCGGCGCCACCGGATCCGCCGGATGCGGTTTCAGCAACTCCCGCTCGGTCAGCACGCGGAGCAGATCCTTGGCGGTCTCCTCGGCGCTGGACACCAGCGTGACCTGGTCGCCCATCGCCAGCTGGATCAGACCGGACAGCATCGGATAGTGGGTACACCCGAGCACCAACGTGTCGACCTGTGCCCGCTGCAGTGGCTCCAGATAGCCCTCCGCCAGGCCGAGCACCTGACGCCCGCTGGTCACTCCGCGTTCGACGAAGTCGACGAAGCGGGGACACGCCACCCCGAACACCTCGACGTCACGGGCCGCGGCGAACGCGTCCTGATACGCGCCCGACGCGATCGTCGCGGCGGTGCCGATGACACCGATCCGTCCGTTGCGCGTGGTGGCGACCGCGCGCCGCACCGCGGGCAGGATCACCTCGACCACCGGGATCGGCGCGTAGCGTTCCCGCGCGTCGCGCAGGCACGCCGAGGACGCCGAATTGCAGGCGATCACCAGCGCCTTGATGCCACGGCCTGCCAGGTCGTCACCGATCGCCAGCGCGTGCGCACGGATCTGCGGGATGGTCAGCGGGCCGTACGGCCCGTTGCCGGTGTCGCCGATGTAGATGATGTCCTCGTCGGGGAGTTGATCGATCACCGCGCGTGCCACCGTGAGCCCGCCCACCCCGGAATCGAAGATCCCGATCGGCGCCTGCGGTGACGTCATCGGGTCGGGTACAGCGGACTCGTGGCGCCCCGGCGGGACTCTCGTGCCCTGCGTTCCGGACTGGACAGCAGGTACGCGGCCAGCACACCGGCGGCCGCACCGCACAGATGGCCCTGCCAGGAGACGCCGAAGGTGCCGGGCAGCACGCCGAGCAGGATGCTGCCGTAGATGAACAACACCACCACCCCGACGACGATCTCCCACACCTTGCGGGTGAAGAAGCCGAACACGATCAGGAACGTGAGCCAGCCGAAGATCAGCCCGGAGGCCCCGATGTGGTTGGTCTCCACGACCATCCCCTGATAGGTGGGCGCCCCGACGTTGCCGATCAGCCAGGTGCCGAGGCCGCCGACGATCCAGACGATCGCGGTCGCGTACAAAAACCGCGACAGCCCGGCCAGCGTCATCAGGAAACCGAGCACCAGCGCCGGCCCGGTGTTGGCCATCAGGTGTTCCCAGTTGGAGTGCAGCAGCGGCGCGAACAGGATGCCGCTCAGCCCGTCGGTCTCCATCGGGCGAATCCCGTTGCTGTCCAGGCGATGGCCGGTCAGCGAGTCGAACAGCTCGATGACCCAGAGCAGCACGACGAACGACAGGATGGTGAGGCCACCGACCACCCACGCGGGCCGCTTTTTCGGCTCCGCGGGGAAAGCGGGGTGTCCACCGGTTCCCGTCACGCCCAAAGCTGCCCTTCCAACGCGTCCTCCGCGTCGTCCAGGCTACCGGCGTACGCGCCGGTCGACAGATACTTCCACCCCGCGTCGCACACGGTGAACGCGATGTCGGCGCGTTCGCCGGCCTTGACCGCTTTGGCGGCCATGCCGAGCGCGGCGTGCAGGATCGCGCCGGTGGAGATGCCGGCGAAGATGCCCTCCATCTGCACCAGCTCGCGCGTGCGTCGCACCGCGTCATAGGAGCCCACCGCGAAACGTGTGGTCAGCACGTCGGGGTCGTACAGCTCGGGGATGAAGCCCTCGTCGATGTTGCGCAGCGCGTACACGCCCTCGCCGTAGCGTGGCTCGGCGGCCACGATCTGGACCCCCGGGACGTGCTCGCGCAGGAACCGTCCGGTGCCCATCAGCGTGCCCGTGGTGCCCAGACCCCCGACGAAGTGGGTGATCTCGGGGAGATCGGCCAGCAACTCCGGTCCGGTGCCGTCGTAGTGCGCGGCCGCGTTCGACGGGTTGCCGTACTGGTACAGCATCACCCACGAAGGGTGTTCGGCGGCAAGCTCTTTGGCGTGCGCCACCGCGGTGTTGGAGCCGCCCTCGGCGGGCGAGTAGATGATGCGCGCACCGTAGAGTTCGAGAAGCTGACGCCGCTCGGTCGAGGTGTTCTCCGGCATCACGCAGATCATCTGGTAGCCCTTGAGCAGGGCCGCCATCGCCAGCGAGATGCCGGTGTTGCCGCTCGTCGGTTCCAGGATGGTCGCGCCGGGATGCAGCCGCCCTTCGCGTTCGGCGTCCTCGATCATCCGCAGGGCCGGCCGGTCCTTGATGGAACCGGTCGGGTTGCGGTCCTCGAGCTTGGCCCACAACCGGACGTGCGGCGACCCGTCCCAGGCCGGGGAGAGCCGCTGCAGCCCGACCAGCGGCGTGTTGCCCAGCGCTTCGAGCAGCGAGTCGTATCGGGTCATCGGATCCGCTCAGCCTCCGGCGACGGCGGGCAGGATGGTCACCGAGTCCCCGTCGGAGATCGCGGTGTCCAGCCCGCCGGAGAACCGCACGTCCTCGTCGTTGACGTAGATGTTGACGAAGCGGTGCAGCTTGCCGTTATCCACGAGCCGCTCCGAGATGCCCGAGTAGTTGGCCTCCAGATCGGCGATCACCGCCTGCAGGGTGTCCCCGGTGGCCGTCACGCGCTTCTCACCGCCGGTGTGGGTGCGCAGGATCGTGGGGATGGACACAGAGATAGCCATGTGACTGACTCCTTCGGTTGGCTGTCTTAGTACTGCTCGACGATGGTGACGGGTTCCTCCGTGACGACACCGTCCACGATGCGGTAGCTGCGCAGTTCGTGCCGGTCGGGGTCACGGGTGGACACCAGGACGTAGTGGGCGTCGGGTTCGGACGCGTACGAGATGTCGGTGCGGCTCGGGTAGGCCTCGGTGGCGGTGTGCGAGTGGTAGATGACCACGGGCACCTCGTCGGCGTCGTCCATCTCCCGCCACACCTTCAGCTGCTCACCCGAGTCGAACCGGTAGAACGTCGGCGAACGCTCCGCGTTGACCATCGCGATGAACCGCTCGGGGCGGTCGGAGCCGTCCGGGCCCGCGATGATTCCGCACGCCTCGTCGGGATGGTCGGCGCGGGCATGGCTGACCATGGCGTCGACCAGGTCAGCACGGATCGTCAGCACGCTGCATTCCTCTCATTCGAACGCTCCCGGCAACAGACCACGGTATGTCGGTATTCCGGCGACCGTGCCGGCGGCCAGCACTCCGACCAGCACGGCGCGTGCCAGCACCTCCGCCGCCGCGGCGCCGACCGCGGTGACCAACGGCAGTTCCGGCGTCATCGACGCCGGCGTCGTCGGGTCGGGGTTCACCTCCACCGCGCCTGTGGCCAGCGCGAACACCGTGTCGCCGTCGAGCGGGGTGTGGCACGGGTTGATGGTGCGGGCCAATCCGTCCTGCGCCGCCACCGCAACCCGGCGGCAGGCGGCCTTGCTCAGCGCCGCGTCGGTGGCCACCACCGCGATCGTGGTGTTGAGCGGGCTGAGTTCGCCGTGCCGGTCGGCGTAGGCGGCGAGTTGGTCCGCGGGCGGGCGGACGAGGCCGAACTCCTCGGCGTGGGAGGCCAGCCACGGCAGCCCGGTGGCGGGGTCGACGACGTCGCCGGCGGAGTTGACGACGACGAGCGCGCCGACGGTGACACCGGAATCCAACGTGACCGACGCGGTCCCGACACCGCCCTTGAGCACGCCGGCGCGCGCACCGACCCCCGCTCCCACCGTGCCGATTCCCACGTCGGTGCCCGCACCGGCGGCGGCCCGGTACCCGAAGTCGGCGTCCGGGCGGCACTGCCACCCGCCGACCGGAAGGTCGAAGATCACCGCCGAGGGCACGATGGGCACCACGCCCCCGTCCAGCGCGACACCGCGGTTCTGCTCCTCCAGCCACGTCATGACGCCGTCGGCGGCGGCCAGGCCGTACGCGCTGCCGCCGGTGAGCACCACCGCGTCGACGTGACGCACCGAGTTGCTCGGGTCCAGCAGATCGGTCTCACGGGTGCCCGGCGCGCCACCCCGGCCGTCGACCGCGCCGACGGTGCCCGGCGGCGTCAGCACGACGGTGGTACCGGTGGCCCAGCCCGAACCCGGTTCCGCGTCATCGTCGATGCGGTGGTGGTGCCCGACGCGGATTCCGCCGACATCGCTGATCGATCCGCTCACCGGGACCAGCTCATCGTCCGCGATCCATCAGGCAGATCACCAGGTACTCCTGCAACACCGTCAACCACTGGTACACGTCGAGGTGTCCCGCCATGGGGTGGTCGGCGGGCAACCGGTCGGGGATGTCGGACCCGACGTCGAGCATCGTGCCCAGCGCGAGGCGAACATCGTTGACCGCCGACGCCCACGCCTGCGCATCGTCCTCCGACAGTTCGAACTTGCCGCCCCCGGCCGGCACCGTGTCCAACAGGCGTTGCGCCGCTTCACGTTTGGCATCGATGATCTCGGGCTCGTGCAGGCTGCGCAGTGCGCTGTTGAGGCTTTCCGCGGCGCCGGTGCCGGCGGGATGATCGGTGGCGGGCCGGTAGAAGTCGGGAAGCAGCCGCTTGAGCGTATCGTCTTGCGGCGGAACCGAATTACCGGTCCGCATCCCGGTGATCTCGGCGAGCTCGTCCACCGGGGCGGAGCCCTCCCGCGAATCGAGCATGTCCATCAGCGAGGCGACCAGGCTGCTCAGCAGCTCGGCTTCGTGCGCCGCCAGCGCCGACCGAAATCGCGGGCCGTCGGGGCCCTCGACCCGTTTCCATTTACGCACAGTGTCTTCAGCGGTCCTGTTGCAGCGTCGCCCACAACCCTGCGGCGTGGAGCCTGGTCACGTCTGTCTCCATGGATTCCCGGCTGCCCGCCGACACCACGGCCCTGCCCTCGTTGTGCACCTGGAGCATCAACTTGGTGGCGTGCGGTTCGCTGTAGCCGAAGAGTTTCTGGAAGACGTAGGTCACGTAGGTCATCAGGTTCACCGGGTCGTCCCAGACGATGGTCACCCACGGCGCGTCGGTGGCTTCATCCGTTTCCTGGTCCAACCGCGCATCGCGGTCTTCGCGTGTACCCGGTCGGGCCTTCGCCGGCGTCACCATGGGGCCAGGATACCGGGGCCCCCGACGGGCCTCGAACCGATACGGTGAGCCTGTGACCCTCCCGTCCACGGACCTGCCGGACACGTCCATGGCGCTGCTCACCGACAAGTACGAGCTGACGATGCTCGCGGCCGCGTTGCGCGACGGCACCGCGGGCCGGCGCTGCACCTTCGAGGTCTTCGCACGCCGCCTTCCCGACGGCAGGCGGTACGGCGTGACCGCCGGTACCGCACGGTTCGTGAATGCGTTGCGGGCGTTCAGGTTCGACGCCGCGGCGCTGAGCAGTCTTGAGGACTTCCTCGACAGAGCCACGCTGGACTACCTGGCCGACTACCGCTTCACCGGAGACGTGGACGGTTACGCGGAGGGCGAGCTGTACTTCCCCGGCTCCCCCGTGCTGTCCGTGCACGGCACCTTCGGGGAATGCGTGGTCCTGGAGACCCTGGCGCTGTCGGTCCTCAACCACGACTCGGCCGTCGCATCGGCGGCGGCGCGCATGGTCAGCGTCTCGGCCGGGCGCCCGCTGATCGAGATGGGTTCGCGGCGCACCCACGAGCAGGCCGCCGTCGCGGCGGCGCGCGCGGCCTATCTCGCGGGATTCGCGGGTTCGTCCAACCTTGAGGCGCAGCGCCGCCACGGCGTGCCCGCGCTCGGCACCAGCGCACACGCGTTCACGCTGCTGCACACCACCGCGGACGGAACCCCGGCGGACTGGGAGAAGGCCGCGTTCCGGGCGCAGATCGACGCGCTGGGCGTCGGCACCACCCTGCTCGTCGACACCTACGACATCACCGCCGGGGTCGCCCACGCGATCGAGGTCGCGGGCACGCGGCTGGAAGCGGTGCGCATCGACTCCGGCGACCTCGGCGTGCTGGCCCGTCAGGTCCGCGAACAACTGGACGGCCTCGGAGCGACCGGGACCCGCATCGTGGTGTCGGGCGATCTCGACGAGTTCGCGATCGCGGCGCTGCGCGCCGAGCCCGTCGACTTCTACGGGGTGGGCACCTCGGTGGTCACCGGATCCGGCGCGCCGACGGCGGGCATGGTCTACAAACTCGTCGAGGTCGACGGGATCCCGGTCGAGAAGCGCAGCAGCCACAAGCAGTCTCACGGCGGGCACAAGCGGGCGTCCCGGCTCGCCAAGAGTTCGGGCACCATCGTCGAAGAACTGGTCTACCCCGCAGCCGGCCCGCCACCGGACCCGGCCGGTCTGCACATGCGGGAGCTGACCGTCCCGCTGATGCGCGACGGCGAGCCGGTCGCCGACCTCGGACTGGACCGCGCCCGCGCGCTCGTCGGCGAGGGCCTGCTCAGCCTCCCCTGGGACGGTCTGAGCCTGTCCAGGGGCGACCCCGCCGTCCCGACCCGGATGATCGCGCCCGTGCGCGGACGGAAGTAGACGTCGGTGGAGGTCACCGAGCTGTTGGCCACGGCGGTCGCCGCGCTGGGCGGGGCCACTCGCGACGGCCAGATCGCGATGGCCGAGGCGGTCGCCCGCGCGTTCGACACCGGTGAGCACCTCGCCGTCCAGGCCGGCACCGGTACCGGCAAATCGCTGGCGTATCTGGTGCCGGCGATCGCGCACTCGGTGTCGGAGAACCGTCCCGTCGTGGTCTCGACCGCCACCATCGCGCTGCAACGGCAGCTCGTCGACCGCGACCTGCCCCGGCTCGCCGACTCGCTGGCCGGGGTGCTGCCCCGACGCCCGACCTTCGCGCTGCTGAAGGGCCGGGGAAACTATCTGTGCCTGAACAAGATCCACAACGGATCCGCCGGCGGTGAACCGGACGACCTGCCGCAGGAGGAACTGTTCTCACCGGTCGCGAGCAGCGCACTCGGCCGTGATGTCCAGCGGCTCACCGCGTGGTCGGAGACCACCGACACCGGTGACCGCGACGAGCTCAAGCCCGGTGTTCCGGACCGGTCCTGGTCGCAGGTCAGCGTGTCGGCGCGCGAGTGCATCGGGATGTCGCGCTGCCCGTTCGGCACGGAGTGTTTCGCCGAACGCGCACGCGGCCGGGCCGGCGAGGCCGACGTCGTCGTCACCAACCATGCGCTGCTGGCCATCGACGCCATCGGCGACGCCAACGTGCTGCCCGAACACGAACTGCTCGTCGTCGACGAGGCGCACGAGCTGGTCGACCGGGTGACCGGGGTCGCGACCGCTGAACTGTCGGCGACGTCGTTGGGCATCGCGCACCGGCGGGCCGCACGTGTGGTCGCTCCCGAACTCGCCGAGCGACTGGAGGCGGCGTCGGCGACGTTCTCGTCGGCGATGTTCGACGCCCGTCCCGGCCGGATCGACGTACTCGACGAAGAGTTGGGCACATGTCTGGCCGCGCTGCGCGACGCCGCGCACGCGGCACGCACCGCGGTGGACACCGCACCCAACGATCCGAAGACGACCTCGGCCCGGGCCGAAGCGGCCACCGCGCTGTCCGACGTCGGCGACACCGCCGCGCGGATCCTCGACTCGTTCGTCCCCGCCATCCCCGACCGCGTCGACGTCGTCTGGCTCGACCACATCGACGACGCCAGGTCGGGCAGTCGCGCGGTGCTGCGCGTCGCACCGCTGTCCGTGTCCGGTCTGTTGCGCAGCAGGCTGTTCGGGCGCTCGACGGCGGTGTTGACCTCGGCGACGCTGACCATCGGGGGCAGTTTCGACGCGATGGCCTCGGCCTGGGGCCTCTCCGGCGGCGCCGGCCGCGAGCAGGATCAGACCGGTGGCTCCGCGGGCTGGCGGGGTCTGGACGTCGGGTCGCCGTTCGACCACACGAAATCGGGAATCCTCTACGTCGCCGCGCACCTGCCGCCGCCCGGCCGCGACGGCGCAGGCTCCGCCGAGCAACTCGACGAGATCTGCGCGCTGATCGAGGCCGCGGACGGCCGCACGCTCGGGCTGTTCTCGTCGATGCGGGCCGCCAAGGCCGCCGCCGAGGTGATGCGCGAACGCCTCGGCACGCCCGTGCTGTGCCAGGGTGACGACAACACCTCGGCGCTCGTACAGCGTTTCGCCGACGACGAGCAGACCTCGTTGTTCGGCACGTTGTCGCTGTGGCAGGGCGTCGACGTACCCGGGCCCTCGCTGTCGCTGGTGCTGATCGACCGGATCCCGTTCCCCCGGCCCGACGATCCGCTGCTCACCGCCAGACAGCGCGCGGTGGCCGCGCGCGGTGGCAACGGGTTCATGGCGGTCGCGGCCAGCCACGCGGCGCTGCTGCTCGCACAGGGCGCAGGCAGGCTGTTGCGGCGCGTCGACGACCGCGGCGTGGTGGCCGTGCTCGATTCCCGGATGGCCACCGCCCGCTACAGCGGATTCCTGCGTGCGTCACTGCCGCCGTTCTGGGCGACGACCGACGGCGCGGCGGTCCGTGCGGCGCTGCGGCGGCTGCGCGGGATGCGTTGATTTCGGCTCGCGCTGCATCCGCAGTCCGCGGCGCGAATTCACTATCCTGGCGGAATGTTCGGTCGGCGGCCGTCACGCCGCAGCGGCCACTACCGAAAGGCGGCGTCCATGAGCCCGTCGAGGAAGCCGAGCCGGCTGTTCGGCGCCACCGTCACCGTGTGCTCGGTGCTGGTCGCCACCGCGTGCTCGACCACGTTGCAGGGCAACGCCGTTTCGGTGTTCGACGATCCGTTCCGGGTGGCCGGGATGCCCGCCACCGACGGCCCGACCGGCCTGCGTCCCGGCGCCGAGGGCCCCGCCCGTGACGTCGAGGGCACCGACGGAAGCGCAATCGACGAACTCGCCGCGAGCGCGATCAGCGACATCGAGGATTACTGGGCGACAGCCTATGAGGAGACCTTCGGCGAGAGGTTCAGACCCGTCGCCGAACTGATCTCCTGGGACGCCAACGGATTCGACGGCGAGTTCTGCGGCGAGGACACCTACGGGCTGGTCAACGCGGGCTACTGCTACACCGACCGGACCATCGGCTGGGACCGCGGCGAGCTGCTGCCCGGACTGCAACGCGCGCACGGCGACATGGGTGTGGTGATGGTGCTCGCCCACGAGTACGGGCACGCCGTGTCACGCTTGTCCGGGCTGGCCAAGAAAAACACCCCGACGCTGGTCGCCGAGCAACAGTCCGACTGCTTCTCCGGCGCCTACATGCGCTGGGTCGCCGAGGACTCGTCGCCGCGTTTCACACTCAGCACCGGTGAGGGCCTCAACAACGTGCTCGCCGGCGTGATCTCGTTCCGCGATCCGCTGATGACCGAAGGCGATCCCGAGGCGGGCTTCGACGAGCACGGTTCGGCTTTCGAGCGGCTGTCGGCGTTCCAGTTCGGCTTCACCGACGGTCCGGCGGCTTGCGCGGGCATCGATCTGGACGAGATCGACCAGCGGCGCGGAGATCTGCCCGTGCTGCTGCCCGAGGACCAGACCGGCGAGTTGCCGATCACCGAGGACTCGACCCGGTCGATCGTCGATGCGATGGGAATCCTGTTCTCACCCAGGAACCCTCCCGCTCTGAGCTTCGACGCCGACGCCGCCCCGAGTTGTCCGGATGCGCGTCCGAGCCCACCCGCGTCCTTCTGCCCGTCCACCAACACGATCGTCGTCGACCTGCCCGCGCTGGAGGAGATGGGGGCGCAGGCCGATCCGCGCGACGCCGGCAGCCTCGCCACCGGCGACAACATGGCCTACTCGGTGCTGGTGTCGCGCTACATGCTGGCGATCCAGCAGGAACACGGCGGGGTGGCGCTCGACAACGCCGAGGCGGCGCTGCGCACCGCGTGCCTGACCGGGGTCGCGACGGTCAAGATGACCGAGGAGGTGACCACACCCGACGGCGACACCCTCGCGCTCACCGCGGGCGACGTCGACGAGGCGGTGTCGGGCATCCTGCTCAACGGCCTGGTCGCCAGCGACGTCAACGGCGAGTCGGTGCCGGCCGGGTTCTCCCGCATCGACGCGTTCCGCGTCGGCGTCCTCGGGGATACCGAGCGCTGCTTCAAACGCTTCCCGTGAGCCCCGCCCACCTCGGACGACGGAGCCGCGTCACGCCAGCGTGACCAGCCCCAACTCGTTGGCACCGGCCAACAGCCGGTGGTGTGGCAGCACCCGGACCGTGTAACCGACCGACCCGGCGAACGGCAGCGGCGTCGTCGCGGTGAAGATCTCGTCGCCGTTCTCCGCCGTCCCGGTGTGTTCCATGGGCACGGTGGTCGGGTCGACCAGCGCGTCGGCGGCGTCGACACGGCCCAGGACGGCCTGCACGGCGACCTCGTCGGGACGCAGCTCACCGAGCGACACCAGCGCGGTCAGGGTGAGCTCGGAACCCAGCAGCGGGGTGTCGGGAAGCCCGTAGCTGTCCACGTCGGTGATCGTGATCTTCGGCCAGGCCTGCTCGACCCGCCTGCGGTACTCCGCGAGCTCGCGGGCGGCGCCGAAGGGCTGGGCGAACTCCGGCGCACCGGACTGCCCGGGCTGGATCACCTGGCGCAGCGCCTGTGCGGCGGGCAGGTAGTACTGCTGCGTGTAGTCGCGAACCATGCGGGAGGCCAGCACCTTCGGTCCCAGCGCCTGCAGCGTGTGGCGCACCATCTCCACCCACCGGGTCGGAACGCCGTTCTCGTCGCGGTCGTAGAACTTCGGTGCGACGGCGCGCTCGAGCAGGTCATAGAGCGCGGCTGCCTCGAGGTCGTCGCGCCTGCCCTCGTCGGCCAGGCCGTCCGCGGTGGGGATCTCCCAGCCGTTCTCGCCGTCGTACCACTCGTCCCACCAGCCGTCGCGGATGGACAGGTTCAGCCCGCCGTTGAGCGCGCTCTTCATCCCCGACGTGCCGCACGCCTCCAGCGGTCGCAGCGGGTTGTTCAGCCATACGTCGCAGCCGTGATAGAGCTTGCGCGCCATCGACATGTCGTAGTCGGGCAGGAACGCGATGCGGTGCCGCACGTCTTCGCGGTCGGCGAAGCGCACGATCTGCTGGATCAGCGCCTTGCCGGCTTCGTCGGCGGGATGCGACTTGCCGGCCACGATCAGCTGGACCGGGCGCTTCTCGTCGAGCAGCAATCGCGCCAGCCGGTCGGGGTCGCGCAACATCAGGGTCAGCCGCTTGTAGGTGGGCACCCGGCGGGCGAACCCGATGGTGAGCACACCGGGATCGAAAGCCGTTGCCACCCAGCCGAGTTCGGCATCCGAGGCGCCGCGCTCCAACCAGGACCGGCGCACCCTGGCCCGGACGTCGTCGATCAGCTCGGCGCGCAGCTGGGAGCGGATCCACCACAGATGCCCGGAATCGACCTGCTGCAGCAGCGACCAGGACTCCATGTCCCGCAGCGAGCTCAGGTCCTCGCTGCCGAGCAGCTCGCGCCCCAGCTCCATCCACTGCGGCGCGGCCCACGTCGCCGCGTGCACACCGTTGGTGATCGACCCGATGGGCACCTCGGCGGGGTCGAAACCCTGCCACAACTCGTTGAACATCGCCCGGCTGACGCGCCCGTGCAGCATGGACACGCCGTTGGCGCGCTGCGCCAGACGCAGACCCATGTGCGCCATGTTGAACTTCGTCGGGTCGTCCTCCGTGCCGAACGCGAGGATGCGCTCCAACGGCACCCCGGGCAGCAGCCGGGAGCCGCCGACGGCAGGGGCGCCGAGCTCCGGCCCGAAGTACCGTTCCACCATCTCGACCGGGAACCGGTCGATGCCGGCCGCAACCGGCGTGTGGGTGGTGAACACCGTGGACGCGCGCACCACCGCGAGTGCGGTGTCGAAGTCCAGCCCGGCCTCGATCAGCTCGCGGATGCGCTCGGCCCCGAGGAAGCCGGCGTGCCCCTCGTTCATGTGGAAGACCTCGGGCGCGGCAAGGCCTTCCAGCGCGGTGAACGCGCGGATGGCGCGCACCCCGCCGATGCCGGCCAGGATCTCCTGCCGGATCCGGTGCTCCTGGTCCCCGCCGTACAGCCGGTCGGTGACCGAGCGCAGCTCGTGCTCGTTCTCCGGGATGTCGGAATCCAACAGCAACAACGGGATCCGGCCGACCTGCGCGATCCAGATGCGCGCGAAGAGCTGCGCGCCGTCGGGCAGGGCGAGTTCGACGAGGACGGGCGCGTCCTGGGCGTCGGTCAACAGCCGCAACGGCAACCCCTGCGGGTCCAGCGACGGATAGCTCTCGTGCTGCCAACCGTCGGCGCTCAGCGACTGGCGGAAGTATCCGGAGCGGTAGTACAGCCCGACGGCGATCAGCGGCAGCCCGAGATCGGAGGCCGATTTCAGATGATCGCCGGCCAGGATCCCGAGGCCGCCCGAGTAGTTGGGCAGCACCTCGGCGACGCCGAACTCCATCGAGAAATAGGCGATGCCCTTGGGCAGTTCCGCGCCGGCGGCGTCCGCGCCCTGCTGCTGGTACCACAACGGCCTGCTCAGGTAGTCGTCCAGATCCGCGGCCAGCGCGTTCAGGCGCCCGACGAACGAGTGGTCGGCGGCCAGTTCCTCCAGCCGGGCGGGACCGACCTGCCCGAGCAGCGCGACCGGGTCCCCGCCGACCTGGTCCCACAGCCGGGGATCGATCGCCGCGAACAGGTCCTGGGTCGGCTTGTCCCAGGACCAGCGCAGATTGACGGAGAGCCGCTCGAGTGCGGCCAGCGGCGCGGGAAGGTGGGCGCGGACGGTGAACCGGCGGAGAGCTTTCACGCGAGTCCACCTTACTGCGGCTGACGGCCGTCGGGGGCGGCCTCGCCTCGGTATCCCGCAAACCGATGCCCGACGAAAGGTTGAGCCGGACACTACGGTGGGTATAGGCGCGACAGGGCCATAGCCAGGCCGGGAACGAGACAGGCAACGACGCGCGGTGGGTGCCGCGCGGTGCTGATCGAAGCGATGGGGAGTGCCAGGGAGTGAGCGCGTGACCGCCGGTCGTATCGAGATTGACGACGTCCAGCCCGTGGTGTCCGAAGGGCGGTTCCCGGCCAAAGCGGTCGTCGGCGAGGTGGTCCCGGTGTCGGCGACTGTCTGGCGGGAAGGCCATGACGCGGTGGCCGCGACCCTGGTGGTGCGCTACCACGGAACCTCCTATCCCCCGCTGGCCGAGGAGCCGCCGGGCCGGGTGCGGTCCACCGAGGCGGTGCCCATCCAGGAGGTCGTCAACCCCGCCCAGCGGGTGCGCCCTCAAGCCCTCCCGATGGCCCTGGGACGCACACCCGACGTGTTCCACGGCCAGTTCACGCCCGACGAGGTGGGCCTGTGGACGTTCCGGGTGGACGGTTGGGGTGATCCGCTCGCGACCTGGCGCAAGAACGTCACGGCCAAGCTGGACGCCGGGCAGAGCGAGGGCGAGCTGAACAACGACCTGCTGGTCGGCGCACGCCTGCTGGAACGTGCCGCGACCGGCGTGCCGCGCCAGGACCGCTATCCCCTGGCGGAGGCGGCCGCCAGGTTGCGCGAACCGGGCGATCCGTACTACCGCGCCGGCGCGGCGCTGGCTCCGGAGCTCACCGCGCTGCTGGACCAGTATCCGCTGCGCGAGCTCGTCACCCGAGGCAAGCAGTACGGCGTCTGGGTCGACCGACCGCTGGCCCGGTTCAGTTCCTGGTATGAGTTCTTCCCGCGGTCGACCGGTGGATGGGACGCGTCCGGTCATCCGGTACACGGGACCTTCGCCACCGCCGCCAAGGCGCTGCCCCGGGTGGCCAGGATGAACTTCGACATCGTCTACCTTCCTCCGATCCACCCGATCGGCAAGGTGCACCGCAAGGGACGCAACAACAGCGTCACCGCGGCCCCCGGCGATGTCGGGTCGCCGTGGGCGATCGGCAGTGACGAGGGCGGCCACGACGCGGTGCATCCGGACCTCGGCACCATCGAGGACTTCGACGACTTCGTCCGCGCCGCGCGGGACGAAGGCCTGGAGGTGGCGCTGGACCTCGCGCTGCAGTGCGCTCCGGACCATCCGTGGGCTCGCGAACACCCCGAGTGGTTCACGGTGTTGCCCGACGGGACGATCGCCTACGCCGAGAACCCCCCGAAGAAGTATCAGGACATCTATCCGCTGAACTTCGACAATGATCCCGCCGGCTTGTACGAAGAAGTGCTGCGGGTGGTGAAGTTCTGGGTTTCCCACGGCGTCAAGGTCTTTCGGGTCGACAACCCGCACACCAAGCCGCCGAACTTCTGGGCCTGGCTGATCGGCGAGGTCAAGAACAGCGACCCTGACGTGCTCTTCCTGGCCGAGGCGTTCACCCGGCCGGCCCGGCTGTTCGGACTGGCCAAGCTCGGATACACGCAGTCCTACACGTACTTCACCTGGCGCACGGCCAAGTGGGAGCTGACCGAGTTCGGCGAGTCGATCGCCGAGCACGCCGATTACAGCAGGCAGAGCCTGTGGGTGAACACGCCGGACATCCTGCACGAAAGCCTGCAGCACGGCGGTCCGGGGATGTTCGCGATCCGGGCCGTGCTGGCCTCGACGATGAGCCCCACGTGGGGGATGTACTCGGGCTTCGAGCTGTTCGAGCACCGGGCCGTGCGCGAGGGCAGTGAGGAGTATCTGAACTCGGAGAAGTACGAGTTGCGCCCGCGCGACTTCGAGGCCGCGTTGGCCGACGGTGAATCGCTGGAGCCGTTCATCACCCGGCTCAACGAGATCCGCCGCCTGCACCCCGCTCTGCAGCAGATGCGGACCATCAAGTTCCACCACGTCGACAACGACGCGCTGCTGGCCTACAGCAAGTTCGACCCCGTCTCGGGCGATCAGGTCCTAGTGGTGGTCACCATCAACCCGTTCGGCCCCGAGGAGGGGACGGTGTGGCTGGACATGGAAGCGCTGGGCATGGACCAGCAGGACCGCTACTGGGTGCGCGACGAGATCTCAGGCGAGGAATACCAGTGGGGCCAGGCCAATTACGTGCGCCTGGAACCGGCCCGGGCCGTGGCCCACGTGTTCAACATGCCGCAGGTTCCCGCCGACCGACGAGCCAACCTTCTGCGTAGGGAGTGACGACATGACCAACGCGTCCCATCTTCAGAACCAGGTCGACAGTCCGCACCTGCGGCCGCACACCGCCGACCTGAACCGGCTGCTGGCCGGCGAGCACCACGATCCGCATTCGATCCTCGGCGCGCACGAGTACGGCGATCACACGGTGATCCGTGCGTACCGGCCGCACGCGGTCGAAGTGGTCGCCGTCATCGGCGGAACCCGGTATCCGTTGCGCCACATCGAGGCCGGTTTGTTCGCCGTCGCGGTGCCGTTCGTCGACCTGATCGACTACCGGTTCGAGATCAGATACTCCGAGGACGAGTCGGCGTTCGTGCACACCGTGGCCGACGCCTACCGGTTCCTGCCGACGCTGGGCGAGATCGATCTGCATCTGTTCGCCGAGGGGCGCCACGAGCGGCTGTGGGAGATCCTCGGCGCGCACCCGCGCAGTTTCACCACCCCCGACGGCGTGGTCAACGGCGTCTCTTTTGCGGTCTGGGCGCCGAACGCCAAGGGCGTCAGCGTGACCGGGGACTTCAACCACTGGGGCAACGAGGCGCAGATGCGCGTGCTCGGCTCGACCGGGGTGTGGGAACTGTTCTGGCCGAACTTCCCGGAGAACGGGCTGTACAAGTTCCGGGTCCACGGCGCCGACGGCGCGGTCACCGACCGCGCCGACCCGATGGCGTTCGCGACCGAGGTGCCACCGCAGACCGCCTCGCGGGTGTTCCACAGCGATTACACGTGGGGCGACGGCGAGTGGATGAGCGGGCGCGCGTTGCGCAACCCGGTCTTCGAGCCGATGAGCACCTACGAGGTGCACCTGGGCTCGTGGCGGCCGGGCCTGAGCTACACGGAACTGGCCGAACAGCTCACCGAGTACGTCGTCGAACACGGCTTCACCCACGTCGAGATGCTGCCGGTCGCCGAGCATCCGTTCGGGGGCTCCTGGGGTTACCAGGTCACCTCGTACTACGCACCGTCGTCGCGGTTCGGTACTCCCGACGAGTTCCGCCATCTCGTGGACGCGCTGCACCGGGCCGGAATCGGCGTCATCGTCGACTGGGTGCCGGCCCACTTCCCCAAGGACGCATGGGCGTTGGGCCGCTTCGACGGGACCGCCCTCTACGAACACGGTGACCCGCGCCGCGGCGAGCAATTGGACTGGGGCACCTACGTATTCGACTTCGGCCGGGCCGAGGTGCGCAACTTCCTGGTGGCCAACGCGCTGTACTGGTTGCAGGAGTTCCACGTCGACGGCCTACGCGTCGACGCCGTCGCGTCGATGCTCTACCTGGACTACTCGCGCCCGGAAGGCGGTTGGACGCCCAACATCTACGGCGGCCGGGAGAACCTGGAGGCCGTGCAGTTCCTGCAGGAGATGAACGCCACCGTCCACAAGATCAACCCCGGCATCGTCACGATCGCCGAGGAGTCGACGTCCTGGCCCGGGGTCACACGTCCGACAAACCTTGGCGGCCTCGGCTTTTCGATGAAGTGGAACATGGGCTGGATGAACGACACGCTGGAGTTCATCAAGCGCGACCCCATCCACCGCAGCTATCACCACCACGAGATCACGTTCTCGATGCTCTATGCGTTCAGTGAGAATTACGTGCTGCCGATCAGCCACGACGAGGTGGTGCACGGCAAGGGCACGCTGTGGGGACGGATGCCCGGTGACGACCACATGAAGGCGGCGGGCATCCGTGGGCTGCTGGCCTACCAGTGGGCGCATCCGGGCAAGCAACTGCTGTTCATGGGACAGGAGTTCGGGCAGCGCGCCGAGTGGTCCGAGGAGCGTGGGGTCGACTGGTTCCAGTTGGACGAGCAGGGGTTCTCCGACGGGATCCTGCGCATGCTCTCCGATGCCAACGAGCTCTACCGCACGCGGCGGGCGCTGTGGTCACGGGACACCCAGCCCGAGGGCTACTCCTGGATCGACGCGAACGACTCGGCCAACAACGTGCTGAGTTTCCTGCGGTTCGGCGACGACGGCTCCACGATGGCGTGCGTGTTCAATTTCTCGGGTTCCGAGCACACCCGTTACCGGCTGGGTCTGCCGCACGCCGGGACGTGGCGCGAGGTGCTCAACACCGACTCCGACGTTTACCACGGATCGGGCATCGGCAACTACGGCGCCGTTGAGGCCACCGAGGAGCCGTGGCACGGCAGGCCGGCATCGGCGGTGATGGTGCTGCCGCCGCTGGCCGCGCTGTGGTTCGAACCCGCCTAGCCCCTCTTCTCGCCGAAATGGCATTCCAGCAGGTGCCTACTCGCAAAAGCGCTGCTGGAATGCGATTTCGGCGGATCGGGTGACCGGGCTCAGTACAGCGCGTTGGCGAGGTTGCGCCGACCGGCGATGACCTCGGGGTCGGCCGGATCGAACAGCTCGAACAGTTCGATGAGCCGCGTGCGGACCTTGGTGCGGTCGTCGTCCGCGGTGCGCTTGACCAGAGCGGTCAGCCGCGCGAAGGCGGCGGCGATGTCCTGCTGCATGATCTCGACGTCGGCGGCCGCGAACGCGGCGTCGATGTCGTCCGGTGACGCGTCGGCCACCGCGACCGCGTCGCTGCTGTGGGTGGTCGCGCGCTGCAGGAAGGCGATCTGGCGCACCGCCCCCTTGGCTTCGGGGTGGTTCGGGTTGGCGTCGAGGATCGCCTGGTATGCACGGCGAGCGGCGTCGAAGTCCCCGGCGTCGAGATAGGCGCGCGCCTGCTCCACCTCGGGGTCGACGGCCTCGGCGCCCTCTTGTTCGGCCGCGCCGGAGAGTTTCCCGGCCGTCGCGTCGAGCAGGGAGTCGATCCACCGCCGCAGCTGCTCGGGCGGCTGCATGCCCTCGAAGCTCGACAACGGCCTGCCGGCCGCCAGTGCCACCACGGTCGGCACCGCCTGGACGCCGAACATCTGCGCCACCCGCGGTGTCGTGTCGACGTTGACCGACGCGAACGCCCACTTCGGACCGTCCGTGGCGGCCAGTGCCGACAGTGCCTGACCGAGTTGGAGACTGGAGTCGCTGCGGGGGGACCACAGCAGCACGACGACGGGCACCTCGGTGGAGCGAAGCAGCACCTCGGCTTCGAGGTTGGCTTCGGTGATCTCCACACCGCCCGGGTTTCCTGCCGGCGCACCTTCGCCGGCGGGGCGTTGCTTGAGCGCCGACAGGTCGACAGCTCCCGCCAGCGCAGACGAGATTCGGGGTCCAGGTCGAGTCACGTGTTCAAGTTTGTCACGTCGTTTCGGGTACCGACGCCCCCGGTCGACCGAGCTCCGCCGAGACCGGCTGAGAACCCATCCGGCCGCTGCGATCAGCCCATATGAGGAAGATCACACTCCCCAGCGGCACGATGCTGCCCAGCAATGCCAGCAACCACGTCCCGATGCCCCACTTGTTGATGATCCCGACGACGAGCGCGGCCGCCACGAACGCGATGAAGACGGCGCCGTGCGCGGGGCCGAACACTTTCACCCCGATCTCGGTCTGCGGCGAGCCCAGGTACTTGAAGTACATCCCGAGCAGCAGTCCGACCCAGCTGACCGCCTCGGCGAACGCGATCAACCGGAACCAGCCGGCCGCACTGCGGAGGTCGTAAGCGCTTGTGTAGGTGGCCATGAACGTCATTGTGCATGAAATCGCGGCCAGCTACTACAACGCGTCGTTGACGGCCGTGGGAGGTCAGGGCCTGCGCAGGATGAGCGCGTCGCCCTGGCCGCCGGCTCCGCACAGCGCGGCCACCGCGTAACCGGATCCGCGCCGGGCCAGCTCCAGCGCGACGTGCAACGTGATCCGCGCGCCGGACATCCCGATCGGATGTCCGATCGCGATGGCGCCGCCGCTGGTGTTGACCTTCTCCGCGGCCGTAGCCTCGTCCAGCCCGAGTTCTCTGGTGGACGCGAGCGCGACGGCGGCGAACGCCTCGTTGATCTCGATGACGTCGAGCTGGTCGACCGAGATGCCTTCCTTGGCGACGGCCTTCTTGATCGCGTTGGCGGGCTGGGACTGCAGCGTGGAATCCGGGCCGGCGACCACACCGTGCGCGCCGATCTCACACAACCACTCGAGCCCCATCTCCTCGGCCTTGGCCTTGCTCATCACCACCACCGCACACGCCCCGTCGGAGATCTGCGACGCCGAGCCGGCGGTGATGGTGCCGTCCTTGCGGAACGCCGGCTTCAACCCGGCCAGAGACTCGGCGGTGGGGTTTGCCCGGCTGCCCCCGTCCTCGTCGCACCCGATCGCGTCACCCCTTCTCCGCCGGGTCTGCCCCGGCCCCCCCTCGTCGGCGCACACCCC
>NZ_LMVQ01000564.1 GCF_001545925.1 Mycobacterium sp. NAZ190054
GCGCCTCCTTTACCGCACCTTGTATCGGGTGGGGTTCACACCATGGGACGGGCACCCCATGGCCGGCAGCCTCACGTCCCTCGTCGAATCCGGTTCCCTGACCCCCACCACCGCACTCGACCTCGGCTGCGGCACCGGTGACAACGCGATCTATCTCGCCGACCACGGCTGGCGGGTGACCGGCGTGGACTTCGTGGACAAGGCGTTGCGGACCGCCCGTGAGAAGGCCGGCGACCGTGACGTGCGGTTCGTCAAAGCCGATGTCACACAACTGACTTCAAGTGAGGTCGGCAGCGACTACGGCCTCGTCGTCGACAGCGGGTGTCTGCACGGTATGAACGACGCCGACCGCGACGCGTACGTCCGCGAAGTGTCGGCCGTGACCGTCACCGGTGGACGTCTCCTCATCGTCGCGTTCACTCCCGGTAGCTCGTACGGCGTCCCCGGAATCAGCGCCGAGGAGGTGCAGCGTCGCTTCACGGACGGGTGGACGCCGCTGTCCTCTGGCGTCGAGACCGAACACCGGGCAGGTCAGACCCCGGCTCGGTTCTACCTGTTCGAGCGCGCGGATCGCTGACATGCGGAAGCCCCCGCGACACCGGGTCGCGGGGGCTTCGCATCAGAAATTACGACGTGAGTGACGCGGGCGGGTTGAACCGCTCGCCGTAGCGCTCCGCCAGCTGCTTGGCGCGGGCCACGAACGCTTCCTTGCCGACACCGAGTTCGCCCTGGTAGCCGACGATGAACTGCGCGCTGCCACCGGTGTAGGGCGGGAAACCGATGCCCATGATGGAGCCGATGTTGGCGTCGGCGGTGGACGTGAGCACACCCTCGTCGAGGCACTTCTGTGTCTCGATCGCCTCGGCGAACAGCATCCGGTCGATCATGTCTTGCAGCGGGATGTCCGCTTTGCCGGAGCCGAACGTCTCCCCCAGGCCCGGCCACAGGCCGACACGCTTGCCGTCGACGTACTCGTAGAAGCCGGCGCCCTTGAGCCGAGACGGGCGGCCGACCTCGATCATCTTGTTGACGACCGCCTCCGCCGGGTGCGGCTCGTAGGTGGCGCCCGCCGCCTCGGCGGCCTTGCGGGTCTCGGTCGCGATCTTCTGCATGAGCTCGAGGTTCAGCTCGTCGGACAGCTGCAGCGGAGCCGCCGGATAGCCGGCCATGCTGCCGGCCCGCTCGATGCTCGCCGGCTCCACACCCTCGCCGAGCATGGCCAGCGCCTCGTTTACGAAGGTGCCGATGACGCGGCTGGTGAAGAAGCCGCGGCTGTCGTTGACCACGATCGGGGTCTTGCCGATGGCCAGCGTGTAGTCGAACACCCGGGCCAACGCCTCGTCGGAGGTCTTCTCGCCCTTGATGATCTCCACCAGCGGCATCTTGTCGACAGGGCTGAAGAAGTGGATGCCGATGAAGTCCTCCTGGCGCTTCACGCCGGTCGCCAGACCGGTGATCGGCAGCGTGGAGGTGTTGGAGCCCAGCAGCGCGTTCGGCTCGACGATGTCCTCGATCTCCTGGAACACCTTGTGCTTGAGTTCCTGGTTCTCGAAGACCGCCTCGATGACGAAGTCGACACCCTTGAGGTCGGCGGCATCGGCGGTCGGGGTGATCCGGGCCAGCAGCGCGTCGGACTTCTCCTTGGTCGTCTTGCCGCGCTCGAGGGCCTTGGCCTCGATCTTCTCCGAGTAGCCCTTGCCGCGCTCGGCGGCCTCCACCGAAACATCCTTGAGCACAACGTCGTAGCCGGCCTTGGCCGAGACGTAGGCGATGCCGGCGCCCATCATGCCCGCGCCCAGCACACCGATCTTCTTGATCTCCTGCTTGGCGATACCGTCCGGCCGCGACGCTCCGCCGTTGATGGCCTGCAGGTCAAGGAAGAACGCCTGGATCATGTTCTTCGCGGTCTGGCCGGTGACCAGGCCGACGAAGTACCGGCTCTCGATGCGGGTGGCGGTCTCGAAATCGACCTGCGCACCTTCGACGGCCGCGTCGAGGATGGCCCGCGGGGCGGGCATCGGCGCACCCTTGAGCTGCTTCTTCAGCAACGCCGGGAACGACGGCAGGATCGAGGCCAGGCCCGGGCTCGACGGGGTGCCGCCGGGCATCTTGTAGCCCTTCTGATCCCACGCCTGGGTGTGGGCGTCGGGATTGGCCTTGATCCATGCCTTGGCGGCGGGCACCAACTCCTCGACGCTGCTGACCAGTTCGTCGATCAGACCGATCTCCTTGGCCTTGCCGGGCTTGAAGCGGGTGCCCTGGCTCAGGATCTCCATGAAGGCCTTCTGGATGCCGAACATGCGCACGGTGCGGGCGACACCGCCACCGCCGGGCAGCAGACCCAGGGTGACCTCGGGCAGCCCGATCACCACACCGCGCACGTCGGCGGCGATGCGGTGATGGGTGGCCAGCGCGATCTCCAGGCCACCACCGAGCGCGGCGCCGTTGATGGCCGCAACGACCGGCACACCGAGGGTCTCCAGCTTGCGCAGGTCGGCCTTGATGGCCTCGACCTCGGCGAACATGTCGGCGGCGTCCTCCGGACCCACCTTGATCATGCCCTTGAGGTCACCACCGGCGAAGAACGTCTTCTTCGCGCTGGCGATCACCACACCGGTGATCGAATCCTTCTCCGCAGCAAGCCGTTCCACGGCGTTGTGCATCGACTCCCGGTAATGCTCGTTCATCACGTTGGCCGAACCGGTCGGGTCGTCCAGCGTCAGAGTGACGATGCCGTCGGCATCCTTGTCCCACTTGATGGTGTTCTCTGCCATGCTTTCTCAGGCCTCTCAGACTCGCTCGATGATGGTGGCCACGCCCATGCCGCCGCCCACGCACAGCGTGATCAGCGCACGCCGAGCGCCGCGACGCTCGAGCTCGTCGACCATGGTTCCGGTGATCATGGCGCCGGTGGCGCCCAGCGGGTGGCCCATCGCGATGGCGCCACCGTTGACGTTGAGCTTCTCGTCCGGGATGTTGAGGTCCTTCTGGAACTTCAGCACCACCGAGGCGAACGCCTCGTTGAGCTCGAACAGGTCGATGTCATCGACGGTCAGGCCGGCGCGGTCGAGCACCTTCTTGGTCGCCGGAGTGGGACCGGTGAGCATGATGACCGGATCGGCGCCCGAGGTGGCGGTGGCCACGATGCGCGCCCGCGGGGTCAGACCCTGAGCCTTCCCCGCACTTTCTGAGCCGATCAGCACCAGTGCGGCGCCGTCGACGATGCCCGAGCTGTTGCCCCCGGTGTGGACGTGGTTGATCTTCTCGACGAAGTGGTACTTCTGCAGCGCCACGTCGTCGAAGCCGCCCATCTGCCCGATACCGTCGAACGCCGTCTTGAGCTTGCCCAGGCTCTCCACCGTGGTACCCGGACGGATGTGCTCGTCATGGTCCAGCACGACCAGCCCGTTCTGGTCCTTGACCGGGACCACGGACTTCGCGAAGTAGCCACCCGACCACGCCGCGGCCGCGCGCTCCTGGGACCGCGCCGCGTAGGCGTCGACATCCTCGCGGGAGAAACCCTCGATGGTGGCGATCAGATCGGCGCCGATGCCCTGGGGCACGAAACCGATCCGGTAGTTGGTCTCCGGGTCCGACGCCCATGCGCCGCCGTCGGAGCCCATCGGGACACGGCTCATCGACTCCACACCGCCGGCGAGCACCAGGTCATCCCAGCCGGAGCGCACCTTCTGGGCACCGATGTTGACGGCCTCGAGGCCCGAGGCACAGAACCGGTTGAGCTGCACGCCGCCGGTGGTCTCGGGCAGACCGGCCACCAGACCGGCGGTGCGGGCGATGTCGCCGCCCTGGTCACCGACCGGCGAGACGACGCCGAGGATCAGGTCGCTGATCAGCGTCTCGTCCAGGTCGGGGTAGCGGGTGCGGATCTCGTCGATCAGGCCGACGACCAGGTTGACCGGCTTGATCTCGTTGAGCGCACCGCCGCGCTGCTTACCGCGCGGCGTGCGGATCGCTTCGTAGATGAAGGCTTCTTCGGACATGTGTTCTCCAGGTCCTGTTCAGGGGTTTCGCGGGTCCGTACCCGCGGGGAGGCTGCTCCTCCTGCGCGATGCTAGCAGCCTCGCCCAACCGCTTGGTTGGGCGGCCCGGAGAGTGGCTTCCCGCGAGCAGACACAAACTCGCACGATTCGGGCGTGGATCGTGCGAGTTTGTGTCTGCTCGCGGAGGAACGGTCAGTCGGGCGAGCCCTCGGTGTCGTCGAAGAAGGACCACTCGCCGTCGTGTTCGACCTCCATGCGCCAGCCCAGCTCGGAGTTGTCGGCCTTCTGATCGACGAACCACGCATGCGCGTCGTCTGCGCTCTCGATGTCCTTGGTGTCGACGACTTCGCCCTTGGGGTTCAGAACTCGGTAGGTAGCCATGTCTGGGGTGTTTCCCTGCTCCGGCGAGTTCACACCTACGCCGACCGCGGCGCGGCGGCCATCTGCTCCAGTGTCGGATAGTCGACGTAACCGGCCGCACCGAATGCGTAGAACGTCGTCGGGTCGGGCTCGTTCAACTCGGCTCCGACAACCAGGCGTGTCACCAGATCAGGGTTGGCCAAGAATGCCCGGCCCACCGCGGCAGCGCTGATCACGCCCCATCGGGCGAGGTTGTCCAGCACTTCGAAATCGGTGTCGTGCTCGCGCGGGGTGTTGAGCACGAGCTTGCCTTCCCACTGGGTGCGCACCGCGGCGAACGCCGGCTGGGACGGGTCGGCCAGCACGTGCAGGTAGGCGATGCCCAGCGGAGCGATCCGGCACAGCAACGCTTCGTAGGCACCGATCTCGTCGACCTCACGCATGTCCCCCGCACCGTTGCCCGGCGAGATGCGCAGCCCGACCCGGTCCGCCCCGATCTCGGCGGCGACCGCCTCGACGACCTCAGCGGTCAACCGGGCGCGGTTCGGTGCCGACCCACCGTAGACGTCGGTGCGCCGGTTGACGACGTCGGACAGGAACTCGTGCAGCAGATAGCCGTTGGCGGAATGGATCTCGACCCCGTCCAGTCCGGCGTCCGCGGCCCGTCGGGCGGCGGCCCGGAAATCGTCCACGATGTCGGCGATTTCGCGGGTGTCGAGCGCGCGGGGTACGGGCAACGGCTTCTTACCGGTGGCCGTGTGCGCCGCCAGGTCAGCGGCGATCGGCGAGGGCCCGACGGTCTCCACCCCGCTGATGTCCGGGTGAGCCATCCGTCCGACGTGCCACAGCTGGACGAACATCCGGCCGCCCTCCGCGTGCACGGCGTCGGCGATCTGCGCCCACCTCTGCTGGTGGCGATCGGCGAACAGGCCGGGGGTGTTGACGTACGCGCCGTTGGCTTTTCGCGAGACGGCCGTCGCCTCACTGATGATCAGACCCGCGCCGGCGCGCTGGCCGTAGTAGGTGGTGGCCAACGCGGACGGGGTGCCATCGGCGTCGGCCCGCGTTCTCGTCAACGGCGCCATGAAGATTCGGTTGGTCGCCGTGACGCTCCCCAGAGTCACCGGGGTCAGCAGGGCAGAGTTCTCACTGAGCGTGAAGGCCATGCTTGACTCAAGCGCCCGGGACGCCGGTTCATTCCCCCTCACGGCCGACGACAGCGGTGACCCTGATCTCGACACGCATCTTCGGGGCGCCCAGCGCGACGACGCCGGTCTGCGTCCAGATCGGTGGCTTGTCCGGCATCCGCTTACGCAACTGGTCGGACATCACCTCATTGTGCGCCTCGCCGATGGAATCGGCCGAGCTGGGCACGTGATAGGAGTTCACGTGTACGACATCACGCCATGTCGCCCCCGCTGTCGCGAGGGTGCGTTCGACATTGTCGAATGCCCGCACGATCTCGTCCTCGAGCGAGGCGGGGAAATTCAGGTTGTCGTCCCAGCCGCCCTGGCCCGAGATCTCCACCCGGTCCCCGATGCGCACCGCCTGGCTGTAGTGCAGTAGTTCCCGCAACTTCGCGCCATATCCCGGGGTTTCGAAGAACGTGACGTCGGATGCCTTCTTGACTTCATTCATGAAGTCAACCTAGCACGCGATGACTTCACGCGTAAAGTGAACGCCACTCGATAGGCTGCAGAGATGGCACGTTCGGACGACACTCCCCAGTGGCTGACTCCTGACGAGAAGGAGGCGTGGACAGGTCTGGTCTCGTTGATGATGCTGCTGCCGGGCAAGCTCGAGTCACCGCTGCGTCAGGTCGACCTGACCCTCTTCGAGTACCTCGTGCTCAGCCACGTCTCCGAAGCACCGGACCGCCGGATCCGAATGAGCGAACTGGCCTTCCTGACCAACGGTTCGCTGTCGCGGCTGTCCAATGTCGTGAAGCGATTCGAAGGACGCGGCTGGATGGTCCGCTATCCCGACCCCACCGACGGCCGCTACACCCTGGCCAGTCTCACCGACGCCGGTTACGCACTGGTGGTGGAAGCCGCACCGATCCACCTGCGCGCGGTGCACGAGTTCGTGCTCGACCCCCTCACCGCCACCGACAAGAAGGCGCTGGCCCGGATCGCCGCGAAGCTGCGGGTGCGACCCACCGATCTGACGTGACGCCCTTGCGCGCAGTCGGATTCGGCGCCCTCACGCTGTCAGCGACACACCGCCGCCGAAATCACACAGCACCTGCGCCGAGAGCAGGCCGAGCGTCACCGCCTGCGAGGCACACGACGCCCGGTTGACCGCACCGAGTTTGACCGACGCACTCTCCAGATGGTGTCCGGCGGTCCGCGCGCTGATGAACAACCGCGCCGCGATCTCGGCGTTGGTCAGGCCGCACACCGCCAACGTCAGCGCGTCCAGCTCGCGCGGTGTGATCCCCATCGGCAACGGACACCGGGTCACCAGCAGCACGGCACCAAGACTGTCCCCGCGGTACCTCGCGGCCGTCCCGATCCGCCGCACATGCAACCAGGACACCCCGTCGTGGTGGCGCAGCACCTCGGGTATGACGCCGGCCGCCGACTTCAGGAACGTCGCGGCCAGATCGCCGATCAGCGCCGGCTCCAACGGCTCGTCGAAGGTGTCGCCGCACCGCAACAGGTGGGCCCGCCCGAAGTCGTCGACGGCCCAGGCCTGGGCGTCGGGTGCGACCAGCTCGGCGACCATCCGCGGCCGCAGCGAGAAGTCCAGCTGCTCGGCCATCTGGCGACGCAGCGCGTTGATCTCGGCCACGTCGGCGTCACTCGGATACCGGGCGTCGTCGCAGTTGACGTGGATCGTGCCGACATAGGTTCCGTCGTTGGTGACCAGCCGCGCCGACAGTCCTTCATCGAATCCGGCGGGGCGGAACACGTTGTTGACGGAATAGCCGCTGCGGTACTCGGGAAAGTCCCGCCAGCGCAGGGCGCCCAGACCGTGCACCCGCATCGCGTCGAACAACGGGTCGTTCTCGACGAACCAGCTGTTGAAGTGGTCCATCACCACGTCGGGATAGTCGTGGTTGGCCACACCGACGTGGCTGCGCTGGATCGGATCCCACAGGCAGATCGCCGAGGCCGAGGACTCGGCGCGCGCGGACAACGTGTCGAGCAGGTCATGGGCGCGGGTCTCGAGATTGGCGCTGCTGCTCAGCACGTCACCGTAAATGCCGGACATCGCTCTTCCTCCGCCTGACCCCTGCTCTGTGCCGACATCATCGACATGCCATGTTTCGGCGAGGTTTCCGCGCCGATTCGGTGGCTTAAAGCGTTCGCCGAATTGGGAGATTCCTCCCATAGGCACCCGCCCGGCACCGTTCCTACGCTGACGGGCACCGACAACGCGGGGCACAGTGCAGTGCCCGAGCCGACAGCACGAAGCAAAGGGCATGAGATGTTCAGGTCATCGAGACGTTCCATGAACGGGGTCAGGCGCTGTTCTGTCGCGGTGCTGGCAGCGACGGCGCTCCTGGCTGCCGGCTGCGGCACCCGGGCCGGCGACGAGAACGCGGCCACAGCGCAGGAAAGCTGTGTCGACACCTCCGGCGACACTGTGAAGGTCGGCGCCATCAACTCCCTGTCCGGCGGTCTGGCGGTCAGCGAATCGGTGATCCGGGACGCGATCGTGATGGCCGTCGAAGAGGTCAACGCCTCCGGCGGCGTACTCGGCAAGCAACTTCAGCTCATCGGTGAGGACGGCGCGTCCGAACCGACCGTATTCGCCGAGAAGGCGCAGAAGCTCGTGCAATCCGATTGTGTGGCCGCGGTGTTCGGCGGATACACCTCTGCCAGCCGCAAGGCCATGCTGCCCGTCTTCGAGGACGCCAACGCACTGCTGTACTACGGCCAGCAGTACGAAGGACTGGAGAGCTCGCCGAACATCTTCTACACCGGCGCCACCACCAACCAGCAGATCATCCCGTCGCTGGACTACCTCAAAGAGCAGGGCGTGAAGTCGCTGTACCTGGTCGGCAGCGACTACGTCTTCCCGCGCACCTCCAACGCAATCGTGAAGGCCTACGCGCAGGCGAACGGCATCGAGATCAAGGGTGAGGACTACACACCGCTGGGCAGCACCGACTTCTCCACGATCGTGAACAAGATCCGCACCGCTGACGCCGACGCGGTGTTCAACGTGGTGGTGGGCGACTCGTTGAACGCCTTCTTCCGTGAGTACCGCAGCGCCGGCCTGACAGCCGAGGAGATGCCGGTGATGTCGATGTGCGTGGGTGAAGAGGAGGTGCGCAGCATCGGCGCGCCGACGCTCGTCGGGCAGTTGTCGTCGTGGAACTACTACCAGACGTTGGACTCACCGCAGAATACGACGTTCGTCGAGAACTTCAAGGCGCGATTCGGCGCCGACCGCGTCACCTCGGATCCGATGGAATCGGCGTATGCGGCGGTGATGCTGTGGAAAGCCATGGTGGAGAACGCGAATTCGTTCGCGGTACCCGATATCCAGAACGTCGCCGACGGTGTCACGGTCAACGCCCCGGAGGGATCCATGACGGTCGACGGCGAGAACCACCACGTCACCAAGACCGCACGGATCGGTCGCGTCGCCGAGGACGGCCTGATCTACCAGGTGTGGGAGTCACCGGCGCCGATCGAGCCCGATCCGTACCTGCGCGACTACCCGTGGGCCGCGGGGATCACCGGCTGACATGCACCTGACACCGAAAGACGAAGACCGGTTGTTGCTGTTCCTGGCCGCCGAGCTGGCGCGCAAGCACCGCGCGGCGGGCCTGGCCCTCAGTTATGCCGAGGCCCGCGCCCTGATCGCCGATGAGGTGGTGGAAGCGGCCCGCGCAGGCGCCACGGTCGCCGAGGCGGCGGCGCACGGCGCCAGGGTGCTCACCGACGACGACGTGATGCCCGGTGTGACCGCGCTGCTGGGTTCGGTGCAGGTCGAGGCGTTCTTCGACGACGGTCAGAAGCTGGTCACCGTGCACGACGCGATCGGTCCGGGAAGCGGATCGGCGGAGCCGGACGGTCTGGTACCTGGCGAGATCCTGCCCTGCGACGGGGAATTGGAGCTCAACGCCGGACGCCCCACCGCCACGGTGACCGTCGAGAACACCGGCGACCGTCCTGTGCAGGTGGGCTCGCACTTCCACTTCTTCGAGGTGAACCGCGCGCTGCGGTTCGACCGGACGGCCGCGTTCGGCATGCGGCTCGACATCCCGTCGGGCACCGCGGTGCGCTTCGAACCTGGTGAGGCACAGGATGTTTCGCTGACCGCCTACGGCGGTGAACGCACCGTGGTCGGCCAGAACGACGTCACCAACACCGTCACCACCGGGACTCCCGGCGCCGAGTTGATGGACAGTCTGCGCGGCAAGGGGTTCCTCGACACCGGGCAGGAGGCCTGACATGGCGCACCGGATCACCCGCAGGCATTACGCGGAATTGTACGGCCCCACCACCGGGGACCGGGTGCGGCTGGCCGACACCGAACTGCTGGCCGAAGTCGAACACGACGCCACCGTCTACGGCGACGAATCGGTGTTCGGCGGGGGCAAGACCATGCGTGAGGGCATGGCGGTGCACGGCGATCTCACCAACGCCGACGGCGCGCTGGACTTCGTGATCACCAACGTTCTGATCGTCGATGCGGTGCTCGGGATCCGCAAGGCCGACATCGGGATTCGCAACGGCCGGATCGCCGGCATCGGTAAATCCGGCAACCCGAGGACGATGGACGGCGTCGACCCCGAACTGGTCATCGGCGCCAGCACCGACATCCGGGCCGGCGAGGGCATGATCGCCACCGCGGGCGCCATCGACGTGCACGTGCACTTCGACAGCGCCGGACTGGTCGAGGAGGCCATCTCCAGCGGCATCACCACGATGATCGGCGGAGGCCTGGGCCCCGTCACGGTCGGCATCACGTCGTCGGGCCCGAACAACCTCGCGCGGATGCTGCGCGCGGCCGAGGGATTCCCGATGAACTTCGGGTTCATCGGCAACGGCAGCGCGTCGAGTACCGCCCCGTTGATCGAGCAGGGTCTGGCCGGGGCGATCGGCTACAAGATCCACGAGGACTGGGGCGCGACGCCCGCGGCGATCCGGGCGTCGCTGGACGCCGGCGACGAGCTCGATCTTCAGGTGCAGATTCACACCGACACGCTCAACGAGTCCGGGTTCTTCGAGGACACGATGGCCGCGATCGGCGGCCGGCCCATCCACACCTATCACGCCGAAGGCGCGGGCGGCGGGCACGCTCCGGACATCATGCGCGTCGTCGGCCAGCCGTACTGCCTGCCGTCGTCGACGAACCCGACGAACCCGTTCACGCTCAACACGTTCGACGAACATCTCGACATGGTGATGGTGTGCCATCATCTCAACCCGCGCATCCCGGAAGACGTCGCGTTCGCCGAGTCGCGGATCCGGCGGGAGACCATCGCCGCCGAGGATGTGCTGCACGACATGGGCGCGATCTCGGCGATGGGGTCGGACTCCCAGGGCATGGGCCGGATCGGCGAGACCATCGCGCGGACATGGCAGCTGGCCTCGCACATGCGGGCGACCCGCGGTCCGCTGTCCGGGGACGAGGGCACCGGGGCGGACAACGCCCGCATTCTGCGTTACGTCGCGAAGCTGACCATCAACCCCGCCAAGCTGTTCGGCATCGACCACGAGGTCGGTTCGCTGGAGCCGGGCAAACTGGCCGACATCGTGCTGTGGGAGCCGAAGTTCTTCGGTATCAGGCCGGAGGTGGTGTTCAAGGGCGGGTTCCCGGCCTGGTCGGTGATGGGTGAGGCGAACGCGTCGTTGATGACCTGCGAACCGCTGCGCTACCGGCCCCAGTGGGCGGCATTCGGCCGCACCCCGGCCGACGTGTCGGTGAACTTCGTGGCGGGGGCGGCCGTCGAGGCCGGGCTCGGTGAACGGCTCGGGCTGGACACCCGGCTGGTGGCGTGCCGCGGGGCGCGGGCGCTGACCAAGGCCGACCTGCTGCACAACGACTACCTGCCCGACATCAGCATCGAACCCGACACCTACCGGGTCACCGTCGACGGCGAGCCGTGCGTGAGCACACCGATGAGTCAGGTGCCGTTGGGTCGCCGCTACACCCTCAAATAGCTAGGAGCGCAGCATGACTGATGGCGCAGTCCGCATCGGTATCGGCGGGCCGGTCGGGTCGGGTAAGACCCGGCTCGTCGAGACGCTGGTGCCGAAGTTGTCCGACGCCGGCTTCAGCGTGGCGGTGATCACCAACGACCTGGTGACCGACGAGGATGCGCAGCGGGTGCGGCGCAGCGGGGTGATCGCCCCGGAACGCGTCCTCGCGGTGGAGACCGGCGCCTGTCCACACACCGCGATCCGCGAGGACCCGTCGGCCAACCTCGCCGCAGCCCACCGGTTGAACCGCACGTTTCCCGACCTCGACATCGTTCTGATCGAGTCCGGCGGCGACAACCTGGCCGCGACGTTCACCTCGGATCTGGTCGACTACTGGATCTTCGTCATAGACACCGCCGCCGGCGATGACATCCCCCGTAAGAAGGGCATCGGTCTGCTGCAGGCGGATCTGTTGGTGGTCAACAAGATCGACCTCGCACCGCTGGTCGGCGCCGACCTCGACACGATGCGGCGCGACTGCGCGGCGGCCCGGCCTGTCAAGCCGACGGTGTTCACCGACCTGCGGTCGGGGCGCGGGTTGACCGAGCTCACCGAGCGCTTGCTCGACGGCGCGATGCTCACCGGGAGCCGCCGGTGACGGCCACGGCCATCCGGCCCGGTGAGCTCGGCGTGGAGGTCGTCGCCGACGCGGCGGGACGAACCCGGACCACCCGGCTGCGGCAGCGGTATCCACAGCGCGTCACGGCACCGCTGCACTGCGACCCGCGACGGCCGGGCGCGGCGACGCTGTGTGTGCAGAGCCCCAGCGGCGGCACATTCTCCGACGACGAGCTGCACACGACGGTGCGGTGCCGCCCCGGCAGCGAACTCCACCTGACCACCCAAGCCGCCACGCAGGTCTTCGCCGGCGACGGTATGGGCGCCCGCCACCGGCTCGATTTCACCGTCGACGCCGGAGCCGTACTCGAATACTGCCCCGGAACCGTGATCCCGCACCGGGATTCGCGATTCCACCAGCGGCTCGACGTCGGGATCGCCACCGGCGGCGTCTACCTCGGCTGGGAGGCGGTCGCCGCCGGCCGCATCGCCCACTGCGAGCGGTTCGGATACACCTGCTACGACAACGCCTTCGTCGTCCGCGTCGACGGACGCCCCGTGGCGCGGGACCGGCAGGTGATCCGTCCCGGTGGCGGTGACCCGGGGCCACTGGTCGACAGCGATTACCTCGGGACCTTTCTGGCCGTCGCGCCGGGGTGTGACACGGTGGCACTGCTCGACCGGCTCAGGCTCGTCCTCGACGGCACCGGCGGCGCGGGACGGTTGCCCCACGGTGCCGGGGTGTTCGCGCGGGTGGCCGTGCCCGGCGCACCGGAGTTGCGTCGGATCCGGCGGCGCCTCTTCGATGCGGCACGGCATGAACTGTCGTCGCGGGCAGGTGGAAAGTGAAGGCGCAGAACATCCTCGGTGACATCACCGACCCGGTGTTCACCGGGCGCAGACGCCATCATGTCGACATCGGGTGGGGCGACGCCACCAAACACCGGCAGGTGGTCACCACCGATTCGGGTCTGACCGTCCACATCGTCCTGCCGCGTGGCACCTTCCTGCGTTCCGGGGCCGTGATCGCCGACGACGGCGTCGACGTCGTCGTGGTCCGCCGGCCTCCCGAGGACGCGGTCACCGTGCGGTTCGACGACAACGCCGGAGCGGCCGGAGCGCGGCGCATGATGCTGCTGGGGTATCTGCTCGGGAACCAGCACGCACCGATCGACGTCGACGAGGACAGGGTTGCCGCGCCGCTGTTCACCAGCGCCCAGGCCGCCCGGGAACTGCTAACCGGTCTCGGGGTGGCCGGGGCGGTGACGGCGGTGCCGTTGGCGCGCGGCGGATGGTCACGAACGTCCTCGGATTCCCATGCCGGCCATCACCACTGATCCGGACGTGGCGCTCGCGCTGTGGCTGCAGTTGCACGACAGCGCGTTCCCGTCCGGGCGCATGGTGCACAGTCAGGGTCTGGAACAGTGGTTGGCCGACCGCCCCGATGTCGGGCACGACGGCATCGCCGCCACCGCGCTGACCTACCTGGCCGACAGCTACGCACCGCTGGACGGCACCGTCACCGCCGCCGCCTGGCGCGCCGCCCCCGACCCGCACGAACTCTGCGCGCTGGACGAGTTGACGGGCACCTACAAGCTGTTCGACAACGCGCGGACCGCGTCGGAGTCGGCGGGGACGCAACTGGCGGTGGCCGCACAACGCGCCGGACTGGCCGGGGACTGCGGATATCTGGCCGCCGTGGTCGACGGTGCCACGGCGGGCCACGGCGCCGTGGTCGAGGGTGCGCTGCAGGCCCGGCTGGGCGTTCCGCAGCACCTCGCGGTGCTCGGATCGATGCGTTCGATGCTGGCGTCGATGCTCAGTGCCGCGGTGCGGTTGGGCCGGCTCGGATCGCTGCACAGCCAGCAGATCCAGACCGCCTGCGCGCCCCGGATCGCCGAACTGGCACGCGCGGCCTGCCACCGCGACGTGGACGATGTGTACAGCGTCGCGCCGGCCCTGGAGATCAGCGGGATGCGGCACGAGACCAGGTCCGCCAGGCTGTTCACCACCTAGCGGTCGGTCGACTTCGCACAAGGTTAGGCTTCGGAGGCGTGACGGTACAACGGCTGCGGCCCTACGCGGTGACGGTCTTCGCCGAGATGTCGGCGCTGGCCACCCGGGTCGGCGCGGTGAACCTCGGCCAGGGGTTCCCAGACGAGGACGGACCCCCGGCGATGCTCAAGGCCGCGGAGAACGCGATCGCCGAGGGCGTCAACCAGTACCCGCCCGGCATCGGGGTCGCGTCACTGCGCCAGGCCATCGCCGACCAGCGCAAGCGCCGCTACGGCACCGAGTACGACCCGGACACCGAGGTGCTGGTCACCGTGGGCGCCACCGAGGCCATCGCGTCAGCGGTGCTCGGTCTCGTCGAGCCCGGCTCCGAGGTCTTGCTGATCGAACCGTTCTACGACTCCTACTCCCCCGTCATCGCGATGGCCGGCTGCCACCGGCGCGCGGTCCCGATGCGCCGGGACGGTCTCGGCTTCGCCATCGACATCGAGGGACTGCGCGCCGCGGTGACCCCGAAGACCCGTGCGCTGATCGTCAACTCACCGCACAACCCGACCGGCTCCGTGGCCACCGACGACGAGTTGCGGGCGCTTTCCGAGCTCGCGGTCGCGGCCGACCTGCTGGTGATCACCGACGAGGTGTACGAGCATCTCGTCTACGACGGCAGGCAGCACCTGCCGCTGGCCAACTATCCGGGCATGGCCGACCGCACGATCACCATCTCCAGCGCGGGAAAGATGTTCAACGTGACCGGATGGAAGATCGGATGGGCTTGCGGCCCAGTTGATCTCATTGCCGGACTGCGCGCGGCCAAACAGTACCTCAGCTACGTGGGCGGTGCACCGTTCCAGCCGGCCGTCGCGCAGGCGCTGGCCACCGAGGACGCGTGGGTCGACGCGCTGTGCACGACGTTCCAGGACCGCCGCGACCGGCTCGGTTCGGCGTTGAGAGACATCGGCTTCGAGGTCCACCACAGTCACGGGACGTACTTTCTGTGCGTGGACCCCCGCCCGCTCGGATATCCGGACAGCACCGCGTTCTGCGCGGAGCTGCCCGAGAAGGTCGGGGTGGCGGCCATCCCGATGTCGGCGTTCTGCGACCCGGCCGCCGGCCACGCCGACGAGTGGAAACACCTGGTGCGCTTCGGGTTCTGCAAGCGCGACGCCACACTCGACGAAGCGATCCGGCGGCTGCGGACGCTACAACGTCGCGGCTAGCTCCCACACCGCCGCGTCGGGCCGGGAACGGTCCAGCGGGCTCAGCACCACGTCGGTGGCTCCGGCGTTCCGGTAGCGTGCGACCGTGCGGCCGATCGACTGGGCATCCCCGAGTGCGGCGAGATCGGCCAGACTGTCCACCCCCTCGCGGGCGATGACCTTCTGATAGGACGGGATCGTCGCATAGAAGCCGAGCTGCTCTTCGGCCAGTGCACGCGCCGCCTGCACATCGGAATTCAGGTGCACCGGCACGAACGCGATGACCCGCGGCGCCGTTCTGCCGGCCGCGGCTGCCGCTGCGTTGATCGTGGGCGCGATGAACTCCTCGATCGTGCGCGGACCTGCCAGGTACGGCAGTGTGCCGTCGGCGAGTTCCCCGGTCACCCGCAGCGCCTTCGGCCCCATCGCGGCCACGTACACCGGCACCGGCGCTCCACCCGCCAGCGACACCGGCCAGGTCGGGGCCGCGGTGAACTCCGCACCGTGGTGATCGACCGTCCCCGCGTCGAACACCGACCGCAGAACCGTCAGGTACTCCCGCAGCCGCGCAATGGTGTTCGGCCACGACGTTCCGTACGAGACCCGCTCCACCTCGTGCGCGCCGAGGCCCAGGCCCAGACTGAAGTTGCCGTGCGAGGCGGCCTGGGCGGTCTGCGCCTGCGAGGCGAGCGTGAGCGGATGCCGCGGATTGAACGGCACCACCGCGGTTCCGACACCCAGTCCCGGGACCGCGGCACCGATCAACCCCGCCAGCGAGATGGCGTCGTGGTCGAACTGCTGCGCCAACCACACCTGCCGGACACCCAGCTGGTGCGCCCGACGGGCCTGCGCGACGTAATCGTCGACGGCGTTCTGCGCATCGACACTTCCGAACAGCATCATTCCTGCAGCCATACGCCGACCAACCCGACCACCGGGTGCCGTATTCCGCGCTCCGCCAATCCACTACGGGTGACGCGTACGGGCCCAGGCGACCTACTGTGCGGCAAGCACGCGTTGACGGAGATTCTCCAGTGCGACGTCGAGCACCATCTTCTTCGCCCGTTTGACGAGGAAACCCGGATACGGCGCGGCCAGATCGAGGATCAGATCGAAACGAACCCGGGTTCGGCGCTCGCCCACCGGCGTGAGGTTGTACTCGCCGTGCTGGCAGCGCTGCCGCGACGTGCGCTCGGCGTCCCACACCACCCAGTGGTCACCCCAGTGATACTCCAGAAGTTCCTTGTCCGACAATCCCATGATCTTGACCGTCGTCCTGACGTGGTGCGGACGGCCGTCGGGATGGCGATCCACGACCTCGGCCGCTTTGTGCAGCGACGACCACGAGGCCATCTCCTCGATATCTGCCAGGGCGTCCAGAATCGCCTCCGGCGGGGCCTCGATCACCACTTCACTGGAAGCTCGCACCGCCATACTGGCAAATACTAGCTATGGGATCGGCCTCGCGCAGAGGAATCTGCAGCTAATACTCCTACCGGCCGATCACCCCTTGACGACCTTGAGCACCTGTTTGCGCAGACCCTCGGTGGCCGTCTCGACGCCTCCCTTCATCGTGCGTTTGAGGATGAAGCCGGGCAGCGGGACCGACAGGTCGATCGCGATGTCGAACCTCACCTTGGTCTTGTCGCCGTCGGGGGTGAGGCGGTACCCGGCATCCTGGGCCTTGAGTTGGCCCGCCGAGACCAGCGTCCACGTGACTTCGTTGTCACCCCAGGTGTATTCGATCACCTGCTCATCGGTCAGACCGGCGGCCTTCACGGTCATCCTGACCTGCTTGGGCCTGCCGTTGTCGTGGCGCTCCAGGATTTCGGCCTTCTGGTACTGCGGGGACCAACTCGGGGTCGCCTCGACGTCGGCGATGACGTCGAGGATCTGCTCGGGGGTGGCTTCGATCACGACCTCGCGGGAATCCCTGGTTGCCATGGCGCGACCTTAGACCACCGCGGTCGCGATTGGTCACCGGATCATGGGACGGGCAGGCGGGTATCGGACCCGACGGCTGAATGAACGTCCACCCGCGGGGGTAACCCAGCGCGATGAGGAAAGAAACGCCGAAAACCGCCGAAACCGATGCGGGGCCCGACGAGGCCGACGACGATGTGATCAGTGATCCATCGAAAGGCGACGACGATCGCGTGGACTGGGCGGACGAGGGCGGAGCCACCGAGAGCGGGCCCGCGACCTGACGTCAGGCCCGGTCAGTCGGCACGTGGGGTAGTGCGTAGGCCGGAATCGGCTGATCCGCAGAGTCTTTCGGGCTTGGAAGGCCCCACCTCGCCGGCGGTCACCGGCATGGCGCCCGATACCCCCGGCGCCTGCCGCCCGGATCGGGCGCGGGCCGCACGGGCGCGCCGCATCAGGTGGGTAAGGTACCGCAGCGGCAGCGCCGCTTGACGGTGCTGCGCCCGTGGCCTTCACTTGTTACCCGGGGGTATATGTGAAAGTTCATCACCTCAACTGCGGGACACTGCGCCCGCCGGGCGTCGGCACGATGGTGTGCCACGTCCTGCTCGTCGAGTCCGACGCGGGGCTGGTGCTCATCGACACGGGGTTCGGCACCCGCGACTGTGACGATCCCGGTCGTTTCGGGCACATCAGGCGACGGCTCATCCGGCCGCGACTCGACCACGACGAAACCGCGATCAGGCAGATCGAGCGGCTCGGGTTCCAGAGCTCCGATGTGCGTCACATCGTGGTGACCCACTTCGACGCCGACCACATCGGTGGTCTGGCCGATTTTCCCGACGCACGTGTCCACGTCACCGCCACAGAAGCCTTCGCAGCCATGCGATCCACGTCGTTCCACAACCGGATCCGCTTCCGGCCCCAGCAGTGGGCGCACGGGCCGAAGCTCGTCGAGCACGACGTCGACGGCGAGGCGTGGCGCGGCTTCGCGGCCGCCAAGGAACTCACCGAGATCGGGCCGGGCTTCGTGCTGATCTCGTTGCCCGGCCACACCGAGGGACACGCGTGTGTCGCGGTCGACGCCGGGCACCGTTGGCTGCTGCACGGCGGCGATTCCTTCTATCACCCCGGCACCATCGGCGACAGCCTGCCGACGCCGAAGTTGACGGCGCTGCTGGAGAAGCTCGTGGCGTCGGACCGCAAGAAGGTCCGGCAGAACCACGCCCGCCTCACCGAGCTGTACCGCGGCGGACATCCCGACCTGATGATGCTGTGCTCGCATGACACCGCGCTCTACGAGCAGGCCAAGGCCACCGCACTGGTCTGAGTCCAAAACACCGGAGCGGCAAGGTGTTCGGCATCTGTCTCAATGCCCGGTCGGGGTGAGCAGCGCGATGGAGGCCTCGACCGCCTCATCGGTGACGTCACTCATCCGGCCGCCCTCTTCGACGGTGATGGCGGTCAGCTCACGCAGTCCGCCGAGCAGCATGATGATGCGTCGGCGCGACACGGGGCCGACGCCGGCGGCCCGGAACTCGTCGGTGGCGCCGAGCGCGCCGACCATGTCGACGAAGTGATCCATCGCGTCACGTTGCAGCCCCCTGGCGGCGGCGCCGAGGGACGGCACGTCGCGGATCCAACTCAGCATCAGCGCCGGACGCGCCTCAGCCGACGCGATCCAGGCCTCGATCGCCTGCCGGACCTGTTTCTGCCACGCCGCCCTCGGGTCGACGGCCTCGGAGATCTGCCTGATCTGTTCGGCGTTGGCGTCGGAGAGCAGGGCCACGAAACAGGCCTCCCTGCTGTCGAAATGCTCGTAGAAGGTGCGCCGGGAGGTCTTGGCCCTCCGCACGATGTCGGCCACCGTCGTCCTGGCGTAGCCGTCCTCGGCGATCGAGGCCTCCAGCGCGTCGAGCAGCCGTTGCCGAAAGTCGCTCATGTCAGCGGACATGCTCGCACGCTCAGCGGCAGTAGCGGCGCGTGGCGTGATCGAGGGCCTGCCGGTAGAGCGGGTCGAGCCCGCGCTGCGCGGCGACGACGGCCTTGGCCTCGTCGAGTTCGGCCCGGCACGCCGGTGCGTGCAGCTTGCCCCACTCGTCGGCCATGCGCGTGACCATCTCGCGGTTCAGCGCGTCGATGATTCCGCGTGACGACGCGAGATCCGGGGCGTCCGCGGGTGCCGCCGCCGGGTCGAATTTCCACTGGGCCAACCGCGAGTACTCGATCGCCACCGTGGCGTCGATCTGATCGCGGAAGGCGTCGGCCACATAGGCCGGGTCCAGTTGCAGCGCGGTGGCCTCCGCCGACACCGCGTCGAGCACCTGCTGTTCGCGCGCGGGATCCTCGATCAGCCCGCCGGTGTGGAACTTGTTGGCCGCCACGGGCTCGGCGACCTGGAGGCGCCGGGTCGCGGCGTCCACCAGATCGACCAGGGTGCTGTGCGGCTGCGCCGCGGCCGCCGGTGCGAACAACGTCATCAGCGTCGCGACTGCGACGGCCAGAACGGGAAGGCGGATCATCGTCGAACATCATCCACCGAAGGAGTCCCCTCGGCCGAGCCGGTGGCGGTGGCGGTGGCGGAACCATGGCGCAGCCCGTGCCGTACGGGTCATAGCAACCGGGCGGGCCGCCGGCAGGCAGCAGGCCCGGCGAGGCGAGGCCGGATGGTGCGGTGACGACGGCGGCAGCGGCAGCGGCGGCCATCAGGAGCGGTGCGCGAAGCGTGGTTTTCCTCATCATGCCTGCACAAGTACCTTCTCAGCCGAATCTCAAACGTCCAGGCGGCCACGATCGTTCGGGATACATGAACGGTATGTCTTGAAAAATCACGTGGACCGCAACGGTCGTGGTCCCGTTCAATGCGATGCATGGCGACAGATCAGGCGCGCACCGGTGCCCTCATGGCAATGGGCTCGATGGTGTGTGTACAACTCGGGCTGGCGATCGCCGTCACGCTGATCGACGAGATCGGCGTCGACGGAGCCGCCTGGCTGCGGCTGGCCTGGGCCGGTGTCCTGTTTCTGATCATCGTCCGCCCGCGGCGGAAAGCGTTCACCCGGAACAGTTTTCTGATGTGCGTGCTGCTCGGCGTCGTCACCGCCGCGATCACCCTGCTGTTCATGGCCGCGGTGGCCCGCATCCCGCTGGGCACCGCGAGTGCGCTGGAGTTCCTCGGCCCGCTCGGCGTGGCGGTGGCCCGTGGCCGGGGACAGGGCCGATGGGTCTGGCCCGGATTCGCGGCCCTCGGTGTGCTGCTGCTGACCCAGCCGTGGAGCGGCGCGGTGGACCCGGTCGGCGTCGGGTACGCGCTCGGGGCGTCGGTCTGCTGGGCCGGTTACATCCTGCTCACCCAGAAGGTCGGCGACGACGTCGCCGGCATCGACGCGCTGGCGGTGTCGATGCCGGTCGCGGGCCTGGTCGCCACGTTGACCGTCGGCCCGGCCGTCATCGACCGGATGACCCCCCAGATTCTGCTGATCGGCGTCGGTCTGGCGATCCTGCTGCCCGTCGTGCCGTTCGCGCTGGAACTGCTGGCCCTGCGCAGGTTGACCGCCGCGGCATTCGGCACCTTGATGGCGCTGGAACCGGCCTTCGCGATGGGGCTCGGATTCGTGATCCTCGATCAGGCGCCCGGCGTGCTGGGTGTGGTCGGGATCGGATTCGTGGTGGCCGCGGGCATCGGCGCCGCGCGCACCGGTGCCCGCACCACGCCGGTCCCACTCGAGGTCGGCTGACGCCGCTCTAGGACTCTGCTGAATAAGGGGGTGTGGAGTGTGGCCGTTAGTGCGCTCTGGATGCCGGCTCGGGGTTGGCGGCGAGATTTCAGCTTGGGTGTGTTGGTGTCGAACGGGACCTGATGTTGGGTGTCAGGCCAAGGCCCAGGTTTTGCCGGCGTTGGTCAGGCCGAGCGTGATCAGTCGGCGCAGGTTCAGTGCGGCGGCGCGGTGGTGCAGCCACTGGTCGTTCTTGGCGACGCCGCGGTAGCGGACTTTTCGGTTTCCTCGGGTTAGCCAGGCGATCGAGCGTTCCACCATAGGGCGGTGTTGTCGATATGGCGTGCCCTCTGTTCTCCGGACTGCGGACCAAATAGGGTCGGTCTGGAAAGGATGAACTGGGTTGGCGAAGAAATATCAGAAGTTCTCACCTGAGTTTCGAGAAGAAACGGCCAGGTTGGTGGT